>JBPYDT010000184.1:0-13351 GCA_051986275.1 Acidimicrobiia bacterium
GACGTACCCGAGGCGTTCACGGCGATGTAGACGACGCCGAGCAGCTCGGCGATGTTCATCAGGGCGCCGACGCCGGGGATCACGAGGTGTTTGATCGGATGCTTGTCGTGCCGGCTCGCGAAGGCCACCACGGCGATGATGCACGTGAAGCCGTACACCAGGAACGTCCCCGTGTTGGACGCCAACGTGATCTGGGTCAGGTTGTCGACCTGGTGCGGGTTCGCCCCGAAGATCCCGAGCGCCGCCGAGATCGCCACGAGGACCCAGATCCCGCCGTGGGGCGTCGCGAACTTCCCGTGGAGCAGGCCGAGGATGCCCGGCATCTCCTTGTCCTTGGCCATCGTGTAGGTGACCCGGACCGCCGTGTTCAGGCAGGCCAGCGTCGTCCCGATGAGGGCCAAGAGCACGGTCAGCGCCACGATCACCGACACCGTCGTGCCGCCCGATCCGACGGTCGTCTTCAGCATCGTGCCGATCGGCGCTGAATCCGCCGCGGCCGCGCTGTACCCGTGGAGCGCCGCCTTCCCCGAGCCGCTCGAGATGGTCGACGCGCCCACCGCGAAGTTCGCCCCGAAGTACTCGAGCAGGTAGCACAGGCCACCCTGGATGAGGAGGCTGATGAGCACCCCTCGCTTGATGTCCTTGTCGGGTCGGATCGCCTCCGCACCGAGCGCGGTGATCGACTCGAAGCCGACGAGCAGCAGGATCGCGATCGTCGACTGGTAGAGCAGGCTCACGAAGTCGTGCGGGATGAGCACGTGGATCGCGTTCGCCGCCTCGTAGAGCCCGTGCGGGTGCCCGATCCGGTAGGCGATGAACCAGACGCTGATCCCGACCAGCGACACCGTCTGGATCACGAGGATCGCGATCGACGTCATCGTCGACCCGGTGATCCCGCGGTAGGCGATGTAGCCGGTGATCACCGCGAACCCGGTCGCGACGACGCCTAACCAGAAGTAGGACAGCGTGCCGCTGGCGATCGCGCTGTAGATGTACCCGAAGAGGGTCGCGGTGAAGGCGACCATGATCCCCGGGTAGATCCAGTAGTACAGGTGGCTGATCCAGCCCACGCTCAGCTTGGCGAACCGAGCGAATCGCCGATGCCCCGGGCTGGCCTTGTCGAGCAGCGCGGCCTCGGCGAAGTAGTAGCTGGATCCCGTCCCCGCGTCCGGGTAGATGCGCGCCAGCTCGCTGTAGCTGTACGCCGTGAGCAGCGCCAGGATGAGCGAGAACACCAGGCCGGTCCACATCTCGGACGCGGTCGAGGTGCTGCCGTGCTCCAGCGCCGACTGCGTCTGGAACGTCGTCCACAGGAACGCACCGGGCGCGATCAGCGCCATCGCGTTCACCGTGACGCCGGTCAGCGTCAGGCTGCGCCTCATTTCCCCGCTGCTGCTGGCGGTGGTCTCCGCCATCGCGGTCTCTCCTCTCTGCTCCCGGCGCCGCAGCGCCGCGGTGCGGAAGCGCCGACGGGATCGGCGCCTGGCCGTGCCGTTCGGCCCCGTTGCGGAACGACGGGGGTCAGGGTCCCGGACGGCGGTTGCGGGCGCGGCGCGGGAGGGTTACGCGCTTGCGACAGAAACCTGACGCCAACCTTTCAGGCCGGTGTCAGGCGGGAGCGGGCGTGTGCTGCCGGCGTCGGTGCTCGGCGGCGAGGTCGGCGAGGTCGCCGACGATCGTCGCGAGCCGGAAGTCTTTCGGGGTGTAGATGCCGGCGACGCCCGCGTCGAGCAGCGCCGGTCGGTCGGCGTCGGGGATGATCCCGCCGACCACGACCGGCGCGTCGACCCCGTCGTCGTGGAGGAGGCGCAGCGTCTCGGGGACGAGCTCGCGGTGCGAGCCGGACAGGATGGACAGGCCGACGACGTCGACGTCCTCGTCCCGGGCGGCGGCGGCGATCTGCGCCGGGGTCAGGCGGATCCCCTGGTAGATGACCTCGAAGCCGGCGTCGCGCGCCGCGACCGCCAGCTGCTCCGCGCCGTTGGAGTGGCCGTCGAGGCCCGGCTTGGCGACGAGGAGGCGCAGCGGGCCGTGCAGCGCGCGGCCCGCCGCCTGCACCCGCTCGCGCACGGCGCGCAGCTCCCCGGTCGGTGACGACACGGCGGCGGCCACTCCTGTCGGTGCCCGGTACTCGCCGAACGTCTCGCGGAGCGCGTCCGCCCACTCGCCGACGGTGCCGCCGGCCCGCGCGAGCGCGATCGTGGCCGGCACGAGGTTGTCGTCGGTGCGGGCGACGCGCCGGACCTCGTCGAGCGCGGCGCGCACCGCCGCGTCGTCTCGGTCGGCCCGCCACCGCGCCAGGTGCTCCACCTGCTCCGCCTCGGCGGCGGGGTCGACGACGAGGATGTGCTCGGCGTCGTCGGTCACGAGGGGGGAGGCGGCCGTCTCGGTGAGCACGTTGACGCCGACCACGGGCAGCTCGCCGTCCTCGATGCGGCGTCGGCGCTCGGCGTGGCTCTGGACGAGGCGGCCCTTCATCGCGTCGATCATCTGGAACGCGCCGCCGCCGTCGAGCACCCAGTCGAGCTCGGCGCTCGCTTGGTCCTCGAGCTCGCTCGTTTTCGCGTCCACGACGGGCGAGCCCTCGAAGAGGTCCCCGTACTCGAGGAGGTCGGTCTCGTACGCGAGGACCTGCTGGATGCGCAGCGACCACTGCTGGTCCCACGGGCGCGGCAGCCCGAGGGCCTCGTTCCACGTGGGCAGCTGCACGGCGCGGGCGCGGGCGTCCCGGCTCAGCGTGACCGCGAGCGCCTCGAGGACGATGCGCTGGACGTTGTTCTCGGGTTGCTCCTCGGTGAGGCCGAGCGAGTTGACCTGCACGCCGTACCGGAAGCGCCGCAACGTCGGGTCGGTCACGCCGTAGCGCTCGGCGGTCAGCCGGTCCCAGAGCCGGCCCATGGCCCGGAGCTTGCACATCTCCTCGATGAACCGGATCCCCGCGTTCACGAAGAACGACATGCGCCCGACCACGCGGGGAAGCTCTTCAGGCGGCACCTGGCCCGAGTCCCGGACGGCGTCGAGGACGCCGAGCGCCGTCGCGAGGGCATACGCGATCTCCTGCACCGGGGTCGCGCCGGCCTCCTGGAGGTGGTACGAGCACACGTTGATCGGGTTCCACCGCGGGACGTGGCGCACCGTGTGGCAGATCAGGTCGACGGTGAGGCGCCGGGACGGCTCAGGCCCGAAGATGTAGGTGCCGCGGCTCAGGTACTCCTTCACGATGTCGTTCTGGGTCGTCCCCGCCAGGCGGGCCGGGTCGACGCCCCGCTCCTCGGCCAGCCCGAGGTAGAGGCTGAGGAGCCACATCGCGGTGGCGTTGATCGTCATCGAGGTGTTCATGTCCTCGATGGGGATGCCGTCGAAGAGGGCCCGCATCTCGCCGAGGTGCGGGACGGGCACGCCGACCTTCCCGACCTCGCCGCGGGCCAGCGGATGGTCGGGGTCGTAGCCGGTCTGGGTGGGCAGGTCGAACGCCACCGAGAGGCCGGTCTGGCCCTTTGCCAGGTTCGTCCGGTACAGCTCGTTCGACGCGGCGGCCGACGAGTGGCCCGAGTACGTCCGCATGAGCCAGGGCCGGTCGGTCATCGGCTCCATTCTCGTCCTCTCCACCCGGGCGGACGACCGGGGGGCGGCGACGTCAGCGCCGGCGGTACTCGTAGAACCCCGCGCCGGACTTGCGCCCGTAGCGCTCCGCGCTCACGAGCCGGCGGAGCAGCGGCGCGGGCGCGTAGTTGGGGTCCTTGAACTCGGCGTAGAGGGCTTCGAGGATGGCGAGGCTCGTGTCGAGCCCGACGAGGTCGAGCAGGCTGAGCGGCCCCATCGGGAAGTTGCAGCCGCCCTGCATCGCGGCGTCGATGTCGTCGCGAGTGGCCACGCCCGCCTCGAGGAGCTTCACCGCGTTGTTCAGGTACGGGAAGAGCAGGGCGTTGACGATGAAGCCGGCCTGGTCGCGGACGTCGACGACCGTCTTGCCACACTGCTCGGCGAAGCCGCGGGCGGTGGCGATCGTCTCGTCGGACGTCGTGATGGCCCGCACCACCTCGACGAGGCTCATCACCGGCGCCGGGTTGAAGAAGTGGATGCCGCACACCCGCTCCGGGCGCCCGGTCGCCATCGCCAGCTCCACGACGGGCAGCGTCGAGGTGTTCGTGGCGAGGATCGCCTCGTCGCTGCAGACCCGGTCGAGCTCGGTGAAGAGGTGGGCCTTCGTGGCCAGGTCCTCGACGATCGACTCGAGCACGAGGTCGCAGAGGGCGAGCTCGCCAAGGTCGGTCACGACCCGAAGGCGGCCCAGCGTCGCGGTCCGCTCGGCGGCGTCGAGCGTCCCCTTGTCGACCTGCTTGGTGAGTGACTTCTCGACACCGGCGAGCAGGGCGTCGCCGGTCGCCTGGGCTCGGCTCCGCACCACCACCTCGAAGCCGGCCTTCGCCGCGACCTCGGCGACCCCGGCGCCCATGATCCCGGCGCCGACGACACCAACCCGCTTGACCTCCACCCCGACTCCTTCGTCCGGCGGGCAAAGGTCAGATGTTACTGCCGAGTAGCAAAGTGGTGCAGGCGTAGCGAGCCGACGATGGCGAGCGCCGGCCCGCACACGAGGAGCTTCACCGCCGCGATCCAGAGCGTGACGGTCTCGGCCGTCCCGCCCGTGTCGACCACGACGAGGGTGGCCGCAACGGCAATCCCGAGAACGAACAGCACCACGCCGGACCACACCGCGGCGCGGGCGCGCCCGGGGGTCCGGAACAGGGGCTCGCGATGGGCGGGGGCCGACGCGGCGGCGGACGCGCGCCCCACGACGTGACGGCGGTCGTACGCGTCGCGGCTGCGCGGCCGGATGAGGGTCTGGTAGGCGAGCGTGAGGACCTTGAACCGCTCGATCGCGTCGACGTCGCCGGGGTTGCGGTCCGGGTGCAGGTGGCGGGCCTGGGCGCGGAACGCGCCCGCGATCTCGGCCGACGTGGCGCTCGGCGCGACGCCGAGCACCTGGTAGAGGTCGTTGCGTCGGACGGTGGCGGACGCCATGCCGCCAGTATGGGGCGCGCGGGCGCTCAATGAGACGCCGGGGTGCCACCCGTTAGAGTGCGCGGATGCCGGGCGCCAAAGGGGCCGTGCGCGGCGTGGGGACCTTGGCCCTCATCGGCGGCGGCGAGTGGACCGACGAGTGCCGCGGCTTCGACGCCGACCTGCTCGCCGCGTCGGGCGCGGAAGAGGTGGTGGTCCTGCCGACCGCCGCCGCGTTCGAGCACCCCGACCGGGTCGCCGAGCGCGCCCGGGCGTACCTCGAATCGCTCGGCGTCGCCGCCCGTCCATTGATGGTCCTGCATCGCGGCGAGGCCGAGGACGCCAAGACCGCGGAATCCGTCCGGAAGGCCCGCTTCGTCTACGTGGCCGACGTGTCGCCCCTGCACCTGCGCTCGGTGCTGAAGGACTCGGCGCTCTTCGACGCCATGCTCGCCGCCTACCACTCGGGTGGCGTGCTCGCCGCGTCCGGGGCCGGCGCCACGCTGGTCTGCGACCCGATGGTCGACCCCCGTGGAGGCGCGTACACCGTCGGGCTCGGCGTGGTCGCTGGGCTCGCCGTGTTCCCCTATCACGGCAGCGCGGCCGAGCACCTCCGGGAACGCTCGATCGACCTGCTGCCTGACGGCGCCCGCCTCGTCGGCGTCGACGAGCACACGGCGCTGCTCCGTGACCCGCCCGGCGGTTGGCGCGTTGCCGGTGCCGGCTCGGTCACCGTGTACCAGGGCCGCGACGCGGCGCGGTACGACGCCGGCTCGTCGGTCGAGCGGCTCCAGGACGTCTAGGAGCTCGGCGGCGTCGACGACGGCGTCGAGGTGGTGGACGACGCGGTCGGCGTCGAGATCCGCACGGACTTGATGACGACCGTGGTGGTCGGCGTCCCGTCGCCGCTCGCGGGTGCGAACGAGTCGATCTTCTGCGCGACGTCGAGGCCCTTCGTGACCTTCCCGATGATGGCGTAGTTGGGCGACAAGCCGAGGCCCTGGCTGCCGGTGACGATGAAGAACTGCGAGGTGGCCGTGCCGGGCGGGTCGGTGCTGGCCGTCGCGAACGCGACCGTGCCAATCGGATACGCCGAGCCGCCGGGCGCGGTGGTCGGCACCTCGGCCTGCACGCTGTAGCCCGGCCCGCCGGCGGCGCTCGTGTTGTTCTGGCTCTGGCTGCCGGCCTGCACGACGAAGTTCTTCGCGGCGCGGACGAACACGACGTTGTCGTAGAAGCCCTGGTTGGCGAGCGACACGAAGTTGTTCACCGATTTCGGGTACTGCTGGGCGTCGAGGGAGATCGTGATCGTCCCGCACGACGTGTCCATGGTGGCGACGTAGTTCACCGCTGGGCTGATGCCCAGCGGTGGCGCGGTGAGCGTCTGGTGCTTGGCCGGCGGCGTCTTGACGCTCTGGCAGGTCACCGCGTTCGACGACGAGCTGCCGCTCAGCACCTGGATGAGGACGATGGCGATGATCGCCGGCACGGCGAGGATCGCCACTCGCCGTACGGTGCGGGTCGTCTTCTGGCGCTTGGCGCGCCGCTCCTCGTAGGCGCGCCGCGCCGCCCGGTTCTGACGCTGCCGTTCCCGCCGACTCGCCTTCGACACGGTGGCGCAGTTTAGGGAGTCGGCCTCGCGACGGTTGGGGCGGCTCGGAACCACCCCCGGTCGGCGAGGGGCCCACCGGTACCATCGTCGGTCGTGAGCCTCGTCGTGCAGAAGTACGGCGGCACCTCGGTTGCGGACCCCTCTCGCATCAAGGCGGTGGCCGACCACATCGTCGCGACCCGCCAGTCGGGCGCCGACGTGCTCGTCGTCGTGTCCGCGATGGGCGAGACGACCGACGAGCTCGAGCGCCTCGCGCACGAGGTCTCGCCGAGCCCTGCGGCACGCGAGCTCGACATGCTGCTCACCGCCGGGGAGCGCATCGCGATGGCGCTGCTCTGCATGGCGATCCTCGACCGGGGGGAGGACGCGGTGAGCTTCACCGGCTCCCAGGCCGGGATCATGACCGACACTTCCCACGGCCGGGCCAAGATCGTCGAGGTCCGCGGCGACCGCCTGCGCGACACGTTGGCGCGCAACGCGATCGCCGTCGTCGCGGGCTTCCAGGGGGTGTCGACCACGGCCGACATCACCACGCTCGGGCGGGGCGGGTCGGACACGACGGCGGTGGCGCTGGCCGCGGCCCTCGGGGCCGAGGTCTGCGAGATCTACACCGACGTCGCCGGCGTGTTCACCGCCGACCCGCGGGTCGTGCCGGTCGCCCGTCAGCTCGGCCGCGTCTCGTACGAGGAGATGCTCGACCTCGCGGCGACCGGGGGCCGCGTCCTGGCGCTGCGCTCGGTCGAGTTCGCGCGCAACTACCACGTGCCGGTGCACGTCCGGTCCAGCTTCACGTGGGCGGCCGGGACGTGGGTCGGGGAGGAGGACCCGATGGAGCAGGCCATCATCTCGGGCGTCACCCACGACGTGTCCGAGGCGAAGGTGACGATCACGCGCGTGCCGGACCGTCCCGGGATCGCCGCCAAGCTGTTCCGGACCCTGGCCGACGAGTCCGTGAACGTCGACATGATCGTGCAGAACGTGTCGAGCGCTGGTCACACCGACATCTCCTTCACGGTGCCCCGCGACGACCTCACCCGGGCCCGGAAGGTCATGGAGACGATCGTCGACGACCTCGAGGCCGCGGGCGTGACCCACGACGCGGACATCGGACGCGTCTCGCTCATCGGCGCCGGCATGAAGACCCATCCAGGCGTCGCGGCCGAGATGTTCGAGGTGCTGGCCAGCGAGAACGTCAACATCGAGATGATCTCGACGTCGTCGATTCGGATCTCGTGCGTCGTCGCCGCCGGTGACGTCGAACGCGCCGTGCGGGCGCTGCACGACGCGTTCGGCCTCGAGCAGGGCTGACGATGCGCGTCGGGGTGGTCGGCGCGACCGGGTTGGTCGGCACCGAGATGTTGCGCGTCCTCGAGGAGCGCGCCTTCCCAGTCGACGAGCTGCGCGTCTACGCCTCGCCGCGGTCCGAGGGGCGGCGCCTGTCCTTCGCCGGGCGCGAGGTCGTCTGCGAGACGCTGCGGGACGACTGCTTCGAAGGCGTGGACCTCGTCATCGTCGACGTCGACGACCCCCTCGCGCTCGAGTGGGTCCCACGGGCCGCGGCGAGCGGCGCGCTCGTCGTCGACAACTCGGCGGCCTTCCGCATGGATCCCGACGTGCCGCTCGTCGTGGCCGAGGTGAACCCCGAGGACCTGGCGGTTCGCCCGAGAGGGATCGTGGCCTGCCCCAACTGCACGACGATGGTGCTCGTCACCGCGCTCGCGCCGCTGCACCGGGCGGCGGGCATCGAGCGTCTCGTCGTGTCCACCTACCAGTCGGTGTCGGGTGCCGGGCAGGCGGGCGTCCGGGAGCTCGCCGAGCAGTGGACGAAGGGCGCCGGCCGGGAGGAGGCGCTGCGGCGTGCCGGCGCCACGCCGGGCGGGATCGAGCCGGGCGAGGTGTGGTCCAAGCCCATCGCAGGGAACGTGATCCCGCTGGCCGGACGGCTCGACGACACCGGCATGACCTCGGAGGAGACGAAGCTCGTCCGGGAGAGCCGCAAGATCCTCCATGCCCCCGACCTCGCGGTCAGCGTCACGTGCGTGCGCGTGCCGGTGTACGTGGGCCACGCGACGACGGCCAACGTGGCGTTCTCCCGCCCGCTCTCACGAGACGAGGCGGCCGCGGCGCTCGACCGTGCCTCCGGCGTGACGCTCGTCGAGGGCGGCGACGGCGCGCCGACCCCGCTCGACGCCGCGGGTATCGACCCGGTGCTCGTCGGGCGCCTGCGTGAGGACCGGTCGCAGCCCCAGACCCTCGACCTGTGGGTCGCGGGTGACAACCTGCGGAAGGGTGCGGCGCTGAACGCGGTCCAGCTCGCCGAGCGCCTGCTCGATCGTTAGCCACGCGCCGCGTCGAGGCGCTCCAGGATCTTGACCGTCACGATGTCGCCGGGTCCCTTCCCGATGGCGGCGCGCAGCGCCGCCTTGATCGGGAGCTTGTGCCGGCCGTCGCCGAGCGGCATGAACGAGCTGCGGAACCGGTGCCCGTCGACGGTGCCGCGGACCTTCACGAGACCCCGCGTGCCGAAGTGCTCCGCCGAGCCAGGCATCACGACGTAGGTCCACCCGCCCTTGGCCGGGCTCCGCTGCAGCTTTGCAGTGAACTGGGTGCGCTCGCCCATCGCTGCCTCCCTCGTGGACCTGCAGGGACGACGGCGTCCGGGGTCTCGACTCATCGGTGCGCGCGTTCGCCGCGCGAGCGCTCCGATGAGGTGGCTCGACGACGGGGTGGTCGGGCTGCCGGGACTTGAACCCGGGACCTCTTCGTCCCGAACGAAGCGCGCTACCAAACTGCGCTACAGCCCGTGAGCACGCCGAGTGTAGTGGAGGCCCCTCCGTGTGCCCCTCGGCGGTTCAGTTCGGCCGCGCCCTTCAGGCGCTGACCGGACCCGCGAGGACGCGCTTGACCGTTCGGCGCAGCACTCCGGCGTCGAGGGGCTTCACGACGACGGCGTCGACGTCGGCCCGCTTGGCGAGGAAGCGGTCGCACTCGCGGTCGAGCAGGAGCACGATCGGGACGTCGGGGAGGCGACCGGCCGACGCCTCGAGGTGCAGGTCGAGGGCGGTCGCGATGCCGCCCATGTTGTCGATCTGGAGGTCGAGGACCACCAGGTCCGGCTCGTGGGTCGCGACCGCGTCGCGCACGTCCTGGCCGCGCTCGACCTCGAGGACCGTCTGGTCGGGCCCGGCGAGCGCCAGGTGGACCTGGTCGCGGAGCCAGCCGCCGTCGGCGGCGATGAGGACCGTGGCCACGGCCGGGAACGTTACCGAGTCGCTCCGCCGTCCACGAGCAGGCGGGCCACCGTGTCCAGCGCCGCGAAGTCGACGACGTCGTGGGCGAGCGACGGGACGTAGACGACCGTGGCCGCGCCGATCCGCGCACCGACGTCGGCGAGGCGGCGACGCTCCTCGTCGGCGAGGCCGACGTGGTCGGCGAGGTTCTCGTAGCGCGCCGCGAGGCGCTCGGCCGCGTCGCCACCCCGCAGGCGGACAGCGCGCGCCTCCCCGCGCAGCACGTCGACGGGGCGGTGCTCGTCGAAGTCCGGGTGGACCCGGTTCACCACGAGCGCGGCGACGCCGAGGTCGGCCTCGCGCAGCCGGTGGGCGAAGAACTCGGCCTCGTCGACGGCGTCGCGCCGGGCCGAGGTGATGAGCACGAACGCGGTCGACGGGGCGAGCAGCAGCTCGTCGACCCGGGCGGCCCGGGACCGGAACCCCGGTTCCATGCCCTCGAAGGCCCGAAAGAAGGCGACGATGTCGTCGAGCACGTCGGCGCCGATCACCTTCCCGACGGTGCGAAGGAACCGCTGCACCGCGCCGCTCGCCACCCGGACGTAGGTGCGCGTCGGCATCATCAGGAAGCGGAAGATGCGGTTGTCGAGCAGGCGGGTGAGCCGCTGGGGCGCGTCGAGGAAGTCGAGCGCGTGCCGCGACGGCGGCGTGTCGACGACGATGAGGTCGTAGCCGCCCTCCTCGTGGAGCTCGTAGAGCTTCTCCATCGCCATGTACTCCTGCGTGCCGGAGAGGGCGCTGGCGATGTTGCGGTAGAAGCCGTTGCCGAGAATGCGCTCGGCCTGGTCGTCGTCTCGGGCGTAGCGGCCGACGAGGCCGTCGAAGGTGGCGCGCGTGTCCAGCATGAGCGCGGCGAGGTGCCCCGACTCGGCGGCGCCGTCGCCCCAACGCCCCCGGGGGATCTCGTGGGCCGTGTTGCCGATGTCCGCGATCCCCAGCGTGTCGGCGAGCCGCTTCGCCGGGTCGATCGTGACCACGACGGCGTTGCGGCCCTGGCGCGCCGCGGCGAGCGCGAGCACCGCGGCAGTCGTCGTCTTGCCGACGCCGCCCGTGCCGCAGCACACGATGACGTCGCCGTCCGCGACGAGGTCGGTCAGATCGGTCACGGGAGCGCCCCGATCCCCGCGGTGAGCGCCGAGGCGAGCCCCGCGACCTCGGGCGGTCCGATCTCGCCGAACAGGAACGGGAGCGAGAGCTGGGGGAGGGGCAGACGCCGCGCCAGGCGCTCGGCCTGCGTCAGCGCGAGCGCCCGCCGGTCGTTTCGAAACCGGGCGGCCGCGTCGAGGGCCGCCGCCTCCGCCGAGCTGAGCGTCACCCCGAGCACGCCCGCGTCGGCGCGCGCGGCACGCCCGTCGACGTCGAGGTCGGGCGGCACGGCGTTCACGACGACGGGTCCGAGCTTCACGCCGACCCGGTCCTCGAGCGCGAACGCGGTGTCGATGAGCTCGTTGACCGGCGTCTCCTCCGGGAGGGTGACGAGCAGGACGCGACAGCGGGCCGGGTCGGAGAGCAGCGCGATGACGTCCTCTGCCTGGGTGCGGACCGGGCCCACCCGCACCGCGTCGAGCAGCCCCCGCGGGGAGAGCAGGAACTGCACGGCGTGGCCGGCGGCGGGCGCGTCGATCAGGATGAGGTCGGCCGCCTCGGCCCGCTCGAGGGCCTTCACCTTCCCGAGGACGAGGATGTCGCGCATACCGGGGACGGCGGTGGCCACGACGTCGAGCGCGCCGGATCGCACGAGCCGGCGTGAGATGCGGCGCAGCCCGTGCTCCTCCAGGTACTCGAGCAGCGCCTCGTCGGGCGTCAGCGTGCGGGCTCGCAGCCGCTCGCTCACCGTTTGCTCCTCGTAGGTGAGCGGCGGCGCGCCGAGCGCGGATGCGAGCCCCGATTTGCCTTCGACCTCGACGATCAGCACGCTGGCCCCGGCGCGGGCGGCCGTGGTCGCCAACGCCGCGGTCACGGTCGTCTTGCCGACGCCACCCTTGCCCGCCACGATGACGACGCGGGAGGCGGAGCAGAACTGCTCCACGTTCATGGTTGAGTCCGCAGGGCTGCCCTCCATGCTCCAAGGTCATGGTAGGGGCGCGTTGTCCTGGAGCCGTCGCCGACGCGGGGCGATCACGCTGGTGTTCGCTGGTCTCGTGTTACTCGGCACCGCCGGCACGGCGGCGGCGCGCACCACCCGACCGACGACGACCCGCGCCGCCGCGGGTGGGACCGGTGGCATCACCGTGGTGCAGCTGCAGGGCTTCATCGACCCGCCGCTCGCCGCGCTCGCCCGGCACTCCATCGAGAACGCGAACGCGGCGCACGCGACGCTCGTGCTCGTTCAGCTTGACTCGAGCGGCGCGCTCGCGACCGACGTCGACGCGCTCGTCCGGCTCATCCAGGGTTCGCGCGTACCCGTCGTCGTGTGGGTCGGACCGTCGGGCGCGCAGGCCGCCGGCGGGGCGACCCTGCTCGCCGAGGCCGCGTCCGTGCTCTTCGTGTCCCAGGGGTCGAGCCTGGGTCCGGCGCAGCCCGTGCGCCTCGACGAGCCGCACGCCCGGACCGACGCCGCGGTCGCCGACCAGCTGCAGCGCCTGGCCGCCTCACGGGGGCGCGACGGCGCCCGCGCCGCGACGCTCGCCACGGCCAGCCTCGGCGCCACCGCGGCGAGCGCCGCCCGGGTGACGAACGGGGTGCGCCCGACGATCGGCGAGGTGATCGTCACCCTCGACGGCCAGACCGTGCCGACCGGCGCGGGCCCGGTGCACCTCTCCACGGCGCGCGTCGTCGGGACGGGGCGGGCGCGACGCCGCCAGCCAAACCAGGACGTCGTGTTCACCGGGCTGGGGCTCGGCGCGCGCCTCCAGCACACGCTGCTGAGCAGCCGGGTCACCTACCTGCTGCTCGTCGCCGGCCTGGCGCTCATCGCCTTCGAGTTCTTCGCCGCGAGCGTCGGCTTCGCCGCCGGGGTCGGGGCGCTCGCCTTCCTCGGCGCCGGGTACGGCGCGTCCCACCTCCCGATGTCGTGGTGGGCCGCGGCGCTCATCGCCGTCGGGATCGTGGCGCTCTCCGTGGACGTCCAGGCCGGCGGGGTCGGCTTCTGGACGGCCGTGGGCGGGATCACGCTGCTCGTCGGCTCGCTCACCCTGTTCGGCGGGTCCAGCCGGCTGCACGTCCCGTGGTGGGAGCTCGCGCTCGTGATGGCTGCGACCCTCCTCTTCTTCGTCGGCGCCCTGCCGGCGTTCGTGCGGTCCCGGTACTCGACCCCGACCGTCGGGCGGGAGGGCCTCGTCGGCGAGCTCGGCGAAGCGGAGGTCGCGGTCGACCCCGACGGCGTCGTCGTCATCCGCGGCAGCCGGTGGCGGGCCCGGACGAACCGGGCCACGCCGATCGCCGCGGGCGCCCGCGCCCGGGTGGTGGCCGTCGAGGGCCTCGTCCTCGAGGTCGAACCCGAGGA
>JBPYDT010000185.1:0-6274 GCA_051986275.1 Acidimicrobiia bacterium
GCGGGGATCGCGCGCACCTTCCAGCGGCTCGAGACGTTCGGCACGCTGACCGTGCGCGACAACGTCCTGGTCGCCGCCGAGATGCGCAAGGGCTGGGCCCGGGAGAAGTTCAAGCCGAGCGAGCTCACCGACGAGCTCGTCGACCGTGTCGGCCTCACCGGCGTCGCCGAGCAGCGCGTCGACCAGCTGCCGACCGGGACCCAGCGCCTGGTCGAGGTGGCGCGGGCGCTCGCCACGAAGCCGCGGGTCCTGCTGCTCGACGAGCCGTCGGCCGGCCTGAACGAATCCGAGACGAAGGCGCTGTCCGTGCTCCTGCGCGAGCTCGCGGCGACCGACCTGGCCATCCTGCTCGTCGAGCACGACATGGGCCTCGTCATGAGCACGTCGGACGGGATCCACGTGCTCGACTTCGGCCGCATCATCGCCACGGGCAGCCCCGAGGAGGTGCAGGCCGACCCCGTCGTGCGCGCCGCGTACCTCGGCGAGGGCGACGAGGCCGAGGAGGTGCCAGAGGAGCAGCGGGCCCTGCTCGAGGAGGTCGTCGTCCACGAGCCCGACGCCCCAATGGCGACCGACGGCGCGACGGCGAGCTCGGACACCTACGCGCTCGACCTCGACAACGTCCAGGCGGGCTACGCCACGATCAACGTGCTCGAGGGCGTGACGCTGCGCGTCCGCCCGCGTCAGGTGTTCGCGCTGCTCGGCCCGAACGGCGCGGGCAAGAGCACGACCCTGAAGGTGGCGAGCGGCCAGGTCCGCCCCACGCGGGGGACCGTCTCCTACTTCGGCGAGGTCGTGAACCGTTGGTCGCCCGACAAGCGGGCCCGAGCCGGGCTCTGCACCATCCCGGAGGGGCGGGGCATCTTCCCGAACCTCTCCGTGCGCGAGAACCTCCGGATGATCACCTACACCGGTGTCGCCCTGCGCGACGTGGAGGCGCGCGCGTTCGAGCGCTTCCCGAGGCTCGGCGAGCGCCGCAAGCAGGTGGCCGGCACGCTGTCCGGCGGCGAGCAGCAGATGCTCGCCATGGCCCGCGCCATGGCCACCGAGCCGAAGGTGCTCCTGCTCGACGAGCTGTCGATGGGGCTCGCGCCGCTCATCGTCGAGGAGCTCTACGAGGTCGTCGGCCGGATCGCCGCCGAGGACGTCGCGATCCTCATCGTCGAGCAGTTCGCCCACGAGGTCCTCGACGTCGCGAACGCCGCGGCGATCATGCTCCACGGCCGGATCCAGTACACGGGGACGCCCGCCGAGGTCGGCGAGACGCTGCAACGGGCCTACCTGGGCGGCGCCGTCGAGTAGGTCACGGTCACGGCTGGTACGTGCCGTCGTCGCGGCGGACCCAGCCGGCCGCCGCGTGGCTTCCTCCGTCCACGTGCAGCACCGTGCCCGTCACCCACCGGGCGAGGTCCGACGCCAGGTACACGACAGCGCCGGCCGCGTCGTCGACGTCGCCCCACCCGAGCGGGACCTTGCGCCCGTACGCCTCGCGTCCGCCCGCGTCGACCGCCTCGGCCAGATCGGCGTCGCCGGGCGTCGGTATCGCGTCGGGCGCGACCGCGTTGACCCGGATCCGCCGCGGGGCCAGCTCGAGCGCGAGCGTCTTGGTGAGGCTCTCGACCGCCGCCTTCATCGCGGCGTACACCCCGAACCCGGGGGCGGCGCGCGAGGCCTCGACGGACGTCACGTTCACGATCGAGCCGCCGTCGCGCAGGAGCGGGGCGCAGCCCCGCACGAAGTGGGTGACGCTCGTGAAGTTCTCGTCGATGAGCGACCGCTGGCCCTTCTCGCTCACCGCGTCGAACGGCGAGTAGAAGCCGCCGCCGGCGTTGTTCACGAGCACGTCGAGATGCCCGAACGCGCCGGACACCTCGTCGAGCCAGGCGCGGACCGTGTCGCCGTCGCGGACGTCAAGCATCCCGGAGACGAAGCGGCGCCCCGTCGCCTCGACCGTGCTCGCCGTCTCGGCGAGGCCGGCGGCGTGGCGATCACAGCCCGCGAGGTCGGCCCCGAACCGGGCGAGCGTCACCGCGGTCGCGGCGCCGATGCCCTGCGCCGCGCCCGTGACGAGCGCGACCTTGCCCTCGAGGGCCAGCGCCTCGGGCCCGAACGGCATCGGCGCCTACCGCACCCGCGGGGCGACCCGCGCCCCGGATTCGAAGCGGCGCTGCCCCTCGGCGATCACGTCGGGGTCGTTCCCCAGCCCGATGTAGACCTTCGCCATGCCGAGCGCCTGGGACCGCGCCAGTTCGCGGGCGAGCCAGATCGAGCGGACCGTCCCCTGCGCGACCGTCGGCGGGACCGACGCGATCTCGGCGGCGAGCGCGTGCGCCCGGCCGACGAGCTTCGGGCCGGGGACGACCTCCTGCACGAGGCCGATCTGATGGGCGCGGCGCGCCGACAGGCGCTCGCGGTTGCCGAGCAGCGTGAGGCGCATGATCTCCCCGAACGGCATTCGGGCGCGCATCAGGATGGGCTCGAACGCCGCGGTCATCCCGTAGCTCACGTGCGGATCGAAGAACGTCGCGTGCTCCGCGGCGACGATCGTCTCGACCTCGCCCAACAGGTAGAAGGCGCCGCCGCACGCCATCCCGTTGACGGCGGCCACCACCGGCTTCCAGCAGTCCGCGGTCTTCGGGCCGATCGACAGGCCCGGGTCGTCCATCATCCACGGGCCGCTCGGCTGGGGGATGACGTCCGCCCGGTCGATGCCCGTGCAGAACGCCCGGTCACCCGCCCCGGTCAGCACCACGACGCGGACCGCCTCGTCGAAGCGGAGGCCCCGCCAGAGCGCGTGCAGCTCGCGGGTCATCACGGTGTCGAAGCTGTTATGGCGAGCGGGGCGGTCGAGCGTCACGGTCGCGACGCCGTCCGCCACCTCGTAGCCGAGCGTCTCCCAGTCGGGCATGACGTGAGGCTATCGAGGAGCTCCCGAGCCACCCGCGGGTGCGGTCGTGGCGAACGAAGGAGGACCGATGACGACGACCGACGACACGCTCGTCCCCGACTACCCGGAGTGGCTGCGCCTCGACGGCCGACGCTTCGTCGTGCTCGGCGCCGGGCAAGGCATCGGTCGTCAGAGCGCACACGCGCTCGCCTCCGTTGGGGCGCGCCTCGCGTGCGTGGACGTCGAGGCGTCTCGAGCGCGCGAGGTGGCCGACGAGGTCGGTGGCGTCGCGGTCGTCGGCGACGCGACCCGACGACCCGATGCGGTGCGGCTCTTCGACGAAGCCACGGCGGCGCTCGACGGGCTCGACGGCGTGGTCGACATCATCGGGATGGCCCGCTACGCCTCGATGCTCGAGGTCGAGGACGGAGACTGGGACTGGCAGTTCGACATCGTGCTGCGCCACGTGTACCTCGCGGTGCAGCTGGCCGGCCGCCGGCTCGCGTCTCGGTCCGGCGGCGTGCTGGCGTTCGTCGCGTCGGTGTCCGGCCTCACGTCGGCGCCGAACCACGCGCCGTACGGGGCGGCGAAGGCCGGACTCATGGCGCTCGTGCGGTCGGCGGCCGTGGAGCTCGGCCCGTCCGGCGTCCGGGTCAACGCCGTCGCGCCGGGCGTGGTGTGGACGCCGCGCGTGTCGGCCCTGCTGGGGAGGGAGGGCGAGGAGCGCAACATCGCCAACACGCCCCTGCGCCGGGTCGCCCAACCGGCCGACATCGCCGCGGCGCTGCTGTTCCTGTGCTCGGACCTGGCGTCGTACGTGACGGGCCAGACCCTGGTCGTCGACGGCGGCGTCGGAGCGAAGTTTCCGTACCCGATGGCCGGCTGAACCTGGCGCGCGCCGCCCGGAGCAGGTAGTCAGAGACCGTGTTCGTCCTCGTCGACCTCGCGCCGCAGCCTCCCGTCGTCACCCTCGAGGAACCCGACGACACCAAGCGCTTCCACGTCAGCGTGCGAGGGGGACAGCGCGGCGCCGACACCGCGCTGGTCTTCGGCGCCCTCGTCGACGCGGCCGCCGGTCGCCTCGAGGGGGACGACGCCTGGATCACCGTCGACGCCATCGGGCGCCTCGCCGCCGGGCGCGTCGACGCGGGCTGGGACGAGGAGCTCGCGGCGATGCTCGACTACGCCGACTCGAAGGGGTGGTTCGACCCGGCGACCCACGCCATCCGGGCCCACGTCGAGTGGAGCCCATGACCAGCCGCGCCGTCGTCGTCGCCGTCGCCTGGCGGGACGCTGAACCGCCCCCACCCGCCGGCTGGCGGCACGAGCCGGTGCTCCGCGACCAGTCCGCCCTCGACCGCGCCGGGTCGAAGGGTCGGACGCCGCCGCCGTTCCACGCGATCCTCTGGTCGGACGACCCCGAGGCACCGCTGCGACCCCCGAAAGGCCTCGCCGACGACGTCGCCGCCTGGTCGGGGTTCCGCGTCGTGTCGCACCCGGCGTGGGACGACACTGCCGCGACGGGGGTCCGGCCGTCGATCAAGCAGGTGTCGTTCCTGAAGGCCCGGCCGGAGCTCACCGCCGAGGAGTTCACGCGGCACTACCGCGAGCACGTCGCGGTCGCGCGCGTCCACCACCCGGCGATCTGTCGCTACGTGCAGCACGACGTCGTCGAATCCGCCGGTGACGGCGGGCTCGAGACGCACGGCATCTCGGAGCTCTGGTTCGTCGACGAAGCGACGCTCGTCGCCCGCTACTACGCCGGCCCCGACAGCGTCCCGGTGGTGCGTGCCGACAACCGCGAGTACATCGACTTCGCCGGGACACTGTCGCTCTTGGTCTCACCCGCCGATCGCCTCTCGGCGCGATGAGCGCCCCCGACGAGGCGCTGCGCGACACGTGTCGCGCCTTCTTCACGAACGAGTCGCCTCCGAGCCGAGTCCGCGCCGCCGAGGAGGCGCGGCCGCCCGGGTTCGACGAGCGCCTGTGGGCGAAGGCGGCGACACTCGGTGTCCCCGAGCTCGTCCGGGACGGCGCCAGCCTCCTCGACGTCGCGGTCATCGCCGAGGAGGCGGGCCGGGCCCTCGCGCCGATACCGCTCGTCGAGACGCTTGTCGCGGCCCGGCTGCTCGCGCGACTCCACGCCAGCGGGTCGGTGTCGGACGGCCTCGTGACGATCGCGCTGCAGCCGGCCGAGCACGGCATCGCCCGACTGGTGCCCGCCGGCGCGGTCGCGGACGCCGTCCTCGCGCTCGACGGTGACGAGCTCGTGGTCCAGCGAGGCGCGCCGCCTGCGGCGCCGCCCACGTGCTCGTCCGTCCCGGTTGCTGACCGACCGCTCGACGACCGCACGGTGCTGGCCCGCGGCGCCGACGCGCGGGCCGCGTTCGCCGCCGCGCTCGACGACTGGCGGCTCCTCACGGCGTCGGCGCTCGTGGGCCTCGCCTCCGGCGCGCTCGCTCTCGGGGTCGACTACGCGACGGCGCGACACCAGTTCGGCGTGCCGATCGGGTCGTTCCAAGCCGTCCAGCACCGCCTCGCCGACGTCGCGACCGCGCTCGACGCCGCGGCGCTGCTCGTGCGGCACGCCGCCGCCGATCCCTCGGCCGCGGCGATCGCGATGGCCTACCTCTCGGCGACCGCTGCGGCGCGGGCCGCCACCGGGGTCAGCCTGCACATCCACGGTGGCTACGGCTTCATGGCCGAGTACGACATCCAGCTCTACTTCCGCCGCGCGAGCGCGTGGCCGCTCGTCCTCGGCGACCCCGCCGACGAGCGGGGACGCCTCGCCGACTTGCTCGAAGCCGACGGCTGGCTGCTGCCCGAGCCCGCGCCGACCGGCTTCCGGGGCGAGGTCCGCGCCCTCCTGGCTGACGCGTGCACGCCGGAGGTCCTCGAGCGCGTCGCCACCACCGGGGTGGTGCACGACTGGGATCTCCACCGTCGCTTCGCCGAGGCCGACCTGCTCGGCGCCGGCGTGCCCGTGGCCGCCGGCGGGCGGGGCCTCGACGAGCCGGACGTGAGCGCGCTCTGGGAGGAGCTCGAGCGTGCGGGCGCGCCCACCGACGGGTGGGGCACGTCCGATCTCGTGGCGCAGACCGTGGCCATCGTCGGGACCGACCAGCAGCGCGAGGACATCGTCGCGACTGTGCTGCGGGGCGAGGTGCTCATCTGCCTCGGCTACAGCGAGCCGGATTCCGGCTCCGACGTGGCCGCCGCCACTCTGCGCGCCGAACGCGACTGCGACGACTGGGTGCTGAACGGGCAGAAGATGTTCACCACGCTCGCCGACCAGGCGGCGTACGTGTTCCTGCTGACCCGCACGGATCCGCGCGTGCCGAAGCACCGCGGGCTCACGATGTTCCTCGTCCCGATGGACACGCCGGG
>JBPYDT010000186.1:0-9779 GCA_051986275.1 Acidimicrobiia bacterium
CGCGATCACCGCCATGATCACGCCGGTGACGACGCGGCTGGTGAGGTCGGCCTGGTCGCCCGCGTCGCCGGCGGGCCCGGCCTCGTAGCCGCCCCGCTCGGGCTGGCCGCGACCCCGCCGCGTGCGCCGCTGCGGTGGCCCCCACGCCTCGTCGTAGTTGTCGTCGGCCAGCGCGCCGATCATCGTGCCGTCGTCGGGGGCGAGCTCCCCCTCCGCGAAGTCGCCCTGGTCACGGTTCCAGTCGCTGCTGTCGGTGCGGAAGCGGGCGCGGCCGGGCCCGGTGAGCTGGGACCAGCTCTCGAAGTCGTCGTCCGCGCTGTCACCGCCGAGGGCGCGGGGGACCTCGCCGGTCGGCGGGTCGGTCCAGTGCTGCAGGCGCGACGACCCGCCCGCGGGCCGGCGCGGCTCGGGCGACGGCGGGCCGCCCTGGGCCGACCAGGTGGAGTCCTCGGGGAGCGGGAACCGGCCGCTCCCACCACCGCGAGGCGGCGGAGGCGGCGGGGCAGCCCCCGGGTCGGGCCCGACGACGCGGACGCCCTCACCCGGCGCTTGGCGCGGCGCGATCTCCTCGGCTGGGTCCTCGTCCCACCAGTCGGGCACGTCACTCCTCTCACACCCGCCACACCAGGCGGGGTCACCAAGGGTAATCCCCCGGGGCCGGTCCGACCGCGGTCGGCCGGGGGCCCCGGCCGCTCAGTCCTCGAGGAGCTCGCGCTCCTTCTTGGCCAGGACGGCCTCGATGTCGCCCACGACGCCCTTCGTGTGGCGCTCGAGGTCGTCCTCGGCCCGCTTGAGGTCGTCGTCGGAGAGGTCCCCGTCCTTCTTCAGCCCCTCGAGGTCGTGGCGGGCCTGGCGGCGGATGTTGCGGACGGCGACGCGGGCCTCCTCGGCACGGTGCTTCACGAGCTTGACGAGGTCCTTCCGGCGCTCGCCGGTCAGCTCGGGGAAGACGAGGCGGATCACCGTGCCGTCGTTGTTCGGGGTGATGCCCACGTCGCTCGTCTGGATGGCCCGCTCGATCCCCTTGATCGCCCCCTTGTCGTACGGGCTGATGACGAGCACGCGCGGCTCGGGGACGCTGAACGACGCGAGCTGCTGCATGGGCACCTCGCTGCCGTAGTAGTCGACGCGGAGCTTGTCGACGAGGCTCGACGTGGCCCGGCCGGTGCGCACCCCGCCGAACTCGGTCTTCAGGTGCTCGATCGCCTTGTGCATCTTGTCCTTGCACTCGTCGATGACGAGCTCCCGCATCTCGTCGCCTTGGTCGCTCACCCGGGCGCCGCCGTGCTCACGAGCGTGCCGATCGGTTCCCCGACGAGCGCCCGGCGGATGTTGCCCGGCTCCATGACGTCGAACACGATGATCGGGAGGCTGTTGTCCATGCAGAACGTGATCGCGGTCGAGTCCATGACGGCCAGGCGCCGGTTCAGCACCTCGAAGTGGCTGACCTCGGGCAGCTTCACCGCGTCGGGGTCCTCGAGCGGGTCGGCGGAGTACACGCCGTCGACCCCGGAGTGCGTCCCCTTGAGGACCGCTTCGGCCCCGATCTCGGCGGCGCGGAGCGCGGCCGTCGTGTCAGTCGTGAAGTACGGGTTGCCGGTCCCGGCGGCGAAGACCACGACGCGGCCCTTCTCGAGGTGGCGGATGGCGCGCAGCGGGATGAACGGCTCCGCGACCTGGGCCATGGCGATGGCCGTCTGGACGCGCGTCGGCTGCCCGGCGGCCTCGAGCGCCTCCTGGAGGGCGAGCGCGTTGATGACCGTGGCGAGCATGCCCATGTAGTCGGCGCGGGCCCGGTCCATGCCGCGCATCGCGCCCTTGGCCCCGCGCCACATGTTGCCGCCGCCGACGACGACCGCGAGCTCGACGCCGAGCTCGACGCGAGCGGCGGCCACCTCCTCGGCGATGCGGCCGACGACGGAGGCGTCGATCCCGAAGCCGCTCGGCTCGGCGAACGCCTCCCCGGAGAGTTTGAGCACCGCCCGGCGGTAGCGGCTCTCGGTCACGACCTCTCCCTCGGTCCGACACGGCCCACCCGTGCGAGGGGGACGCGCTGGTCCTGTTCTAGTCCTCGCCGACCTTCACGCGGGCGAAGCGCCGCACCGTGGCGTCGGAGCCGAGCGTGCCCAGGAGCTTCCCGACCGTCTGCTTCGGCTCGCGCACGAAGGGCTGCTCGAGGAGGACGTTCTCCTTGTAGAACCCGTTGAGGCGCCCCTCCACGATCTTGGCCAGCGCCGCCTCGGGCTTACCCTCGTTGCGGGTCCGCTCCTCGAAGATGGCCCGCTCCCGCGCGACGTCCTCGGCCGGCACGTCGTCGCGGGTGAGATAGCGGGGGGCGGCGGACGCGACGTGCAGCGCCACGTCGTGGGCGACCGTCTGCGCCGCGGCGTCGCTCGGGTCGACGCCGCCGAGCTCGACGAGCACCCCGATCGTGTAGCGCTCGTTCTGCGGGTGCTTGTAGCTGTCGAGGAGCCCGTCGGCCGTCTCGAAGAGCACCACCCGCCCGAGCACGATGTTCTCCTGGAGGCGCGCCGCGAGCGCCGCCACGTGCTGGTTGACCGTCTGGCCCTCGTGCTCGAGCTCGTCGAGCTCCTCGGTGCCGGCCTCGACCGCGACGCGGGCGAGCGCCTCGACCGTCGACGTGAAGTCGGCGTTCTTGGCGACGAAGTCGGTCTCGGCGGTCAGCTCGACGATGGCGCCGACGCCACCGTCGACGAGCACCTCGACCGCGCCCTGCTCCGCGGCGCGCCCCGCCCGCTTCGACGCACCCGCCAAGCCCTTCGCGCGGAGCCAGTCCTTCGCGGCCTCGAGGTCGCCGTTGCTCTCGACGAGCGCCGTCTTGCAGTCCATCATCCCGGCGCCGGTGAGCTTGCGGAGCTGCGCGACGTCGGCGGCGTTGACGTCAGGCATCGGCCGAGACCGCCTCGGCGCCACCAGGGTCGCTCGGCGGCTCGTCGGCGGGCACGCGCACGCCGCCCTCGCCGCCCTCGTCGTCCTCACCCTGGTCCGGCGGCGGCGACGCGGCGAGGCGCACCTCGCGCGCCAGCTGCGCGGCGGCCGCCGCGTTGCGGGCCTCCTGCTGCTGCGCCAGGTCGAGGGGCGGCGGCGGCTTCGCCGGGCTCGGCGCGGGCGCGGGCGCGACGACACCCGAGCGCTCGGCGAGCACCCGACCCTCCTCGACCGCGTCGGCGATGATCCGGCTCATGAGGTTCGCGGACCGGATGGCATCGTCGTTCCCGGGGATCACGTAGTCGATGACGTCGGGGTCGCAGTTCGTGTCGACGACGGCCACGACGGGGATGCCGAGGCGGTTGGCCTCGGTGACCGCGATGTGCTCCTTCTTGGTGTCGACCACGAACACGGCGTCGGGGAGGCGCTCGAGGCGGCGGATCCCACCCAGGTTGCGCTGGAGCTTGTCGCGCTCCCGCACCACCTTGAGGCCCTCCTTCTTGATCATCTGCTCGGTCTCGCCCGACGCGACCATGCGCTCGAGGTCGTGGAGCTTGGCCACGCGGGAGTGCACGGTCTGGAAGTTGGTGAGCATCCCGCCGAGCCAGCGGTAGTTCACGTAGGGCATCCCGCAGCGCTCGGCCTGACGCTGGATCGGCTCCTGGGCCTGCTTCTTCGTCCCGACGAACAGGACGATGCCGCCGCCCTCCACCGTCTTGCGCACGAACCGGTAGGCGGTGTCGATGCGGTCGAGGGTCTGCTGCAGGTCGATGATGTAGATGCCGTTGCGCTCGCCGAAGATGAACCGCCGCATCTTGGGGTTCCAGCGGCGCGTCTGGTGGCCGAAGTGGACGCCGGCCTCCAGCAGCTGCTTCATCGTGACGGTGACAGCCACGACGGGTCTCCTTTACGGTTGGTCCTCCGCCCGCCGGCACCCGGCGGAGCCGGCGTGACCGTGGAATGGCGGGCGTGCGTGATCCCGGACAGGGTCCGAGTCGCCGCCGAGTGTAGCGGCCGGGATTCTCGATCCTGGAGACGAAGTAGTGCCGCCGCGCTCAGCCGGGGTCGCTCAGGCGCCCGCGCAGCTGCAGGATCGCCTTGGTGTGGATCTGGCACACCCGACTCTCGGTGACGCCGAGGACGCCGCCGACCTCGGCGAGCGTGAGCCCCTCGTAGTAGTAGAGGGTGAGGACGAGACGCTCGCGATCCGGCATGCGGTTGATCGCGTCGGCGAGCAGGTGCTTCATCTCGTCGGTCTCGAACGCTTCGACGGGGTCGTGGGCGCGGTCGGCGATCGTGTCCCCGACCGTCGCGGAGCCGCCGCCGTCGCCGCCGGCGCCCTGCTGGCGCCCGAGCAGCTCGTCGAGCGCGACGAGGCCCGTGAAGGACACCTGCGACAGGACGTGGTTGAGCTCCTCCTCGCCGAGGTCGAGCTCGGCCGCGACCTCCCTGTCGTCGGGGCTGCGCTTCAGCTCGTTCTCGAGCTTCGAGTAGGCGCGCTCGACGGCGCGGGCCTTCGCCCGGATCGACCGGGGCACCCAGTCGATCGAGCGCAGCTCGTCGATGATCGCCCCCTTGATGCGGCTGATGGCGTACGTCTCGAACTTGAACCCGCGAGCGGGATCGAACTTGTCGATCGCGTCGATCAGCCCGAAGATCCCGTAGCTGACGAGGTCGGACTGCTCGATGCTCTGGGGCAGACCCGAGGCGACGCGCCCCGCGACGAACTTCACGAGCGGCGAGTAGTGCAGGATCAGCCGCTCGCGCGCCTCGTGCGTCGCGTCGTGCTTGTACTCCTGCCAGAGCTGGGCCACGACCGCCCCGGCGTCGTCGTCAGGCACGGGGGTGCGTCGCGGCGTACACGGCCCGGAGCCGGTCCTGGCTCAGGTGCGTGTAGAGCTGCGTGGTCGTCAGGTCGGCGTGACCGAGGAGCTCCTGCACGGCGCGCAGGTCGGCGCCGCCGTCGAGCAGGTGCGTCGCGTAGGCGTGGCGCAGGGCGTGGGGGTGCGTGCGACGCCCGTCGCGCAGCGGGTGCGCCGCGACGACGCGGTGCGCGTCGCGGGGCGGCAGCGCCGTGCCACGGCGGGTGAGGAACACGACGGGCGGTGAGTCGGCGACCGCCAGGACGGGCCGCGCCTCGTCCAGGTACGCGCCGAGCGCGGCGCGCGCCGGCGCGCCGATCGGCACCCGCCGCGTCTTCGCCCGCTTGCCGAGCACGGTCACGAGCCCGGTGCCGAGGTCGCACCCGTCGAGGCGCAGGCCGCACGCCTCGCTGACCCGCAGCCCCGCCCCGTACAGCAGCTCGAGGAACGCGAGGTCCCGCAGGGCGAGCGCCCGGGGCAACGGCTCGTCGGCCGCGGTCAGCGTCGCCGCCGCGTCGTCGAGCAGGGCAACCGCGTCGGCCGCGCTCGGCACCCGGGGGAGGCGCGCTTCCCGTTTTGGCGCGTGGAGCGCGCGTCCCGGGTCGCCCGCCAGCTGACCCGTCCGGCGCAGGTGCGCGACGAGCGCGCGGACCGCGGCCGCCTTGCGGGCGACGGTCCGACGGGCGAAGCCGCGCGTCTCGAGGTACGCGAGGTAGCGCCGCAGGGTGCGGCGGTCGAGGGCGGCGGGGTCCGGACACCCGCCCCGTTCCGCCCACGCCACGAACTCGGTCGCGTCGTGCTCGTAGGCCCGGCGCGTGTGCTCGCTGCGGCCGGCGAGTGAGGCGACGAGGCCCTCCACGTCCCAGGCCATGCGGAAACGCTAGCAACAGGAGCAACAGCGACCGCGGCGACCGCGGCGCGGCTCGGCCGGAGCGCACGGCTCGCCTCGTCCCTCGCCACGGTGCACCAGCCCTAGCCTGGCGGCGTCGCCGCGACGCGCCCGGGAGGCTGTCGATGCGTCTGAGCACCCGCAACCAGCTGCGCGCCACGGTCGAGGACGTCACGGAGGGCTCGGTGATGGCGACGGTGAAGGTCGTGCTCGGCGACGGCCAGACGATGACCGCCGCGGTGACACGAGAGGCGGTGGCCGACCTCGGGCTCGCGCCGGGCGACGCCGTGACCGTGCTCGTGAAGGCGACCGAGGTCATGCTCGGCAAGGAGTGACGATGACGAGGTCGGCGTGAGCATCGCGGTGGCGCTCGAGGAGCTGCGCGGCGCGCTGGAAGGGCTCGAGCGCGCGCCCTACCTCGTCACGGTGGGGGACGACGCCCGGCCCCACGTGGTCGCCGTGCCGTGGCGCTGGCGCGGCGACGAGCTCGAGGTGCCCGCGGGCAACCGCAGCGTCTCGAACGCCGAGTCCCGCCGGGACGTCACGCTGCTCTGGCCGGCGAACGACGGCGGCGGCTACACGCTGATCGTGGACGCCGCCGTCGTGGGGACCGAGGGCACGGGGGCCGGCGACAAGGTCATCCGGGTGCGACCGACCCGCGCCGTGCTCCACCGCCCGGCCGCCGGCGCGACCGACACGGCGTGCGGCGCCGACTGCATCCCGCTCACCGACGCGGGACGCGCCGGCTGAGACGCGCTACTCCCCGGTGAACCGGGGGTCGCGGCGCTCCAGGAACGCCGTCATCGCCTCGGCGGTGTCCTTCGACCCGAAGTTCGCCGCCTGGGCCAGATCCTCGAACTCGAGTGCCTCCGCCATGGACACCGAGAACGACTGGTTCAGCTGCCGCTTCATGATCTGGAGCTGCACGGGGGCTTGCGCGGCGATGCGCCGGGCCAGGTCGGCGACGAAGCCCATCAGCTCGCCGGCCGGGATGACCCAGTTGACGAGCCCGAGCTCCTTCGCCTCGGCCGCCGAGATGATGTCCGCCAGATAGGCGAGCTGCTTGGCCCGGTGCAGCCCGATCAGGCGCGGCAGCAGCCACGAGCCGCCGCCGTCGAGGGACAGGCCCCGCCGGGCGAAGATCTCCGAGAACCGGGCCGTGTCGGCGGCGACGATGAGGTCGCAGCCGAGCGCGAGGTTGCAGCCCGCGCCGGTCGTCACGCCGTTCACCGCGGCGATCGTCGGGAGGTGGAGCTCGTGGAGGCGCAGCGCGACGCGCCCGACGATGCGCATGGCGCGGACGGACCCGCCGAGCCCACCGGGTCCGGAGTCGGGGATCCCGCCGAGGCCGCCGGGTGAGAGGTCGGCCCCGGACGTGAACGCGTCACCCGCGCCGGTGAGGATAAGGACGCGCACGCTCGGATCGTCCTCGAGCTCGTCGAGCGCGTCGATGAGCTCGCGCCACATCACCTGGTTGATCGCGTTCTTCTTCTCCGGCCGGTTGAACGTCAACGTCGCGACGTTGTCGTCGCGGCGCAAGAGCAGCGTCTCCATGCAGGTACCGTATCGCCGTGGGCTACAACCCGTTCCGGAAGCGCGTGAAGCGACGCAGCGACGCCGTGCTCGTCGGTGCCGCGCTGCTCGTCATCGCCGCACTCGTGCTCTGGGCCGCGTTCGGCTGAGGTGCCCGAGCACCAGTTTCCCGAGGAGGACCGCGACGACGAGCCCGAGGTGCGGCGAGTGCAGCCGTACCAGGCGACCAAGACGTACCGCTGCCCGGGCTGCGACCATCCGATCCCGCCCGGCACCGGTCACCTCGTCGTCGTGCCCGCCAACGTCGACGACCGGCGCCACTGGCACCGCGCGTGCTGGGAGCGCGTCCGCCGGATGAAGCGCCGGTGACCTAGAGGTCCTTGCCGCCGAGCTCCTCGACGTTCACGTCCTTGAACGTGACGACGCGCACGGTGTTCACGAAGCGCGCCGGGCGGTACATGTCCCACACCCACGCGTCGGTGAGCTCGAGCTCGAAGTACGGCTGGCCGCGCTCGTCGTGGACCTGCAGGTTCACGCCGTTCGCGAGGTAGAAGCGACGCTCGGTCTCGATGACGTAGGTGAACATCGGGAGCACGTCGCGGTACTCCCGGTAGAGCTGGAGCTCGATCTCGGTCTCGTACCGCTCGAGGTCCTCTGCGCTCATCGCCGCCTAGACCCGCTTCTCCTTGACCTTCGCCGCCTTCCCGACCCGGTCGCGCAGGAAGTAGAGCTTGGCGCGCCGGACGTCCCCTCGAGTGGCGACCTCGACCTTGGCGACGATGGGCGAGTGCAGGGGGAAGGTGCGCTCGACGCCGACGCCGAAGCTCACCTTGCGCACCGTGAAGGTCTCGCGGACCCCGCTGCCCTTGCGGCGGATCACGACCCCCTGGAAGACCTGGATGCGCTCCCGGTTGCCCTCCACCACCCGGACGTGGACCTTCACCGTGTCGCCGGGCGCGAAGTCCGGGCGGTCGTCGCGCAGGTGGGCGCGGTCGACGAGATCGGTGGTTTGCATGGTCACTCTCCGGGGGCGGACGGGCCATCGTACTGGCCGCTCAGCGCTCCGGCGGCTCCCCGTCTAGGGCCGCCTGCTCCTCGGGGGTGAGGGCCCGCCCCGCCAGCAGGTCCGGCCGGCGGTCCCGGGTCCGGCGCAGCGCGGCGGCGGCCCGCCAGGCCGCGATCCAGGCGTGGTTGCCCGAGCGCAGCACGGCCGGGACCTCCCAGCCCCGGTACTCGGCCGGCCGCGTGTACTGGGGCTCCTCGAGGAGGCCGCCCGTGAAGGACTCGTGCTCCGGGGACGCCTCGTTGCCGAGCACGCCGGGGACGAGCCGGGCGACGGCTTCGATGACGACGAGCGCCGCGGCCTCCCCTCCGGCGAGGACGTAGTCGCCGATCGAGAGCTCCTCGTCGCACAGGTGCTCGGCGACGCGCTCGTCGACGCCCTCGTAGCGGCCGCACAGCAGCGAGAACCCGCCGGTGCCGGCCAGCTCGCGCGCGAGCGCCTGGTCGAAGCGGCGCCCGGCCGGGCCGAGGAGGTAGAGGGGCCGGGGCGGGTCGACGGCCTCGACCGCGTCGAAGAGCGGCTCGGGGCGAAGCACCATCCCGGCGCCGCCGCCGAACGGCGTGTCGTCGACGCTGTGGTGCGGGTCGGTCGTGTACGCCCGCGGGTCGTGGAGCCGCACGTCGAGGAGGCCCCCGGTACGCGCCTTCTCGAGCAGCGACTCGTCGAGCCCGCCGCGCACGTAGTCGGGGAAGATCGTGAACACGTCGATGCGCACGCGTCACTCCTCGAGCAGCCCGGTCGGCGGATCGACGACGACGCGCCCGTCGCCGTGCTCGACGATGAAGACGACCGGCACGAGCGCCCCGTCGTCGAGCACAAGCAGGTCGTGGGCGGGGTTCGCCTCGACCGCGGCGACGCGCCCGTGCGGCCGGCCGGCGCGGTCGACGACGTCGGCGCCGATGAGCTCGTGCACCCACCACTCGTCCGGGTCGTCCTCGGCGTCGAGCGGCTCGGCGTGCAGCCGGGCTCCGCGGAGGCGGACGGCCGCGTCGCGGTCCGTGACGCCTTCGAAGCGCAGCAGCCAGCGGTGCTGGTGGGGTCGTGCTGAGGTGACCACGAGACGGCGGTCGTCGGCGTAGAGGACCGCGCCGACGGCGTGGCGCTCCTCCCGGTTGCTGCTGAAGGTGACGCTGACCTCGCCGGTCAGCCCGTGCGGGCGGCCGACCCGGCCGACCTCGAGGCGCTGCGGCGCGGTCACGCGCCCGGCGCTCTACTCGGCGACGTCGACGGTCGCGCGCACGCCCTCGGCCGCGCTCGCGGCGCGCGTCAGCTGGCGCATGGCCTGCACGACACGCCCGCGCCGGCCGATCAGCCGGCCCATGTCCGACGGGCTGGCGTGCACGAGCAGCACGACCTCGCCGCGCCGCTCCTCGAGGTCGACCTCGACCGCGTCCGGCTCCTCGGCGAGGTAGCGCGCGATGTACTCGACGACCGCCTTGGCCCGACCGCCGACGATGCGGTTGCCCTCGCCGGCGATCTCGTC
>JBPYDT010000187.1:0-5235 GCA_051986275.1 Acidimicrobiia bacterium
AGCGTTCGGCGCGGGTGCGCGACGTCGCGTGGACCGAGGCGGATCTGCCGCTGATCGACGAGGCCGATGCCCGGCTCGGGCCGCCCGAGGCGGCGCGCCCCCGACGGCGCCTTGCACGCGGTCGTGACGACGACGCCGCGGCACGGGTCGTCGCCGGCCTCGGGCTGCGCGGGTTCCTCACCCCGGGCGAGGTGGCCCGCCGCTACGCAGGCGACGGCAACGGGTCGGGCGACCACGCGCCGGACGAGCCCCGCACCTTCGGGCACGTCCTGGTCGACGAGGCGCAGGACGTGTCGGCCATGCAATGGCGGATGCTCGCCCGCCGCTGCCCGTCCGGCTCCATGACGGTGGTCGGCGACTTCGGCCAGGCGAGTCGTCCCGGGGCGCTGAAGGACTGGCAGCAGGTGCTCGACGCGGTGTCCGGCCGGGCCGGCGGGGAGATCGTGACGCTCACCGTCAACTACCGGACGCCGAGCGAGATCATGTCGGTCGCGCACCGCGTGCTCAACGCCGCGTCGCCGGGCACCACGCCGACCCGCTCGGTGCGCCAGTCCGGCCAGGAACCTCGGTTCGTGCGGGTCGGCCGCGACGGCCTCGTCGACGGCCTCGCCGACGCGGCCCGACGTTCGGCCGCGTCGGGCGGCACGGTCGCCGTCGTCGTGCGGCCTGCGCTCCACGAGGCGCTCGTCGACGCGCTCGCCGACGTGGGTGCCCGTGCCGGGACCGCGGACGCGCTCGACGCGCCGGTCGCCGTGCTCGACGCACCCGCGATCAAGGGTCTCGAGTTCGACCACGTCGTGGTGGGTGACCCGTCGAGCCTCGTGCCCGCCGACCCCGCGGGGCTTCGCCTGCTCTACGTCGCGCTGACCCGCGCCACGCGCACGCTCACCGTCGTGTACGCCGACGCGCTTCCCGAGGCGCTCAGCGCGGCGGCGCTGCCGGGCGCCGCGATCGCCGCGTCGTAGGATCCGGCGCGTGACCACCACCGACATCGACCGCACGGCCAGCGACGTCGCCTGGGATCTCGAACCGCTCGTCGACGGCCGCGGCGAGGCCGGCGTCGACGCGCTCCTCGACGACGCGGCGCGGCGGGCCGACGCGCTCGCCGAGTACCGGGGCCGCGTCGCCGGACTCGACGCGTCGGGCACGGCGACCCTCCTCCACGAGCTCGCGGACATCACCGAGATGATCGGGCGGGCCGGCTCGTATGCCGGGCTTCGCTTCGCGGTCGACACGGCCGACCCGTCGCGGGGTGCGCTGCTGGCCAAGGTCGAAGAGCGGGCCACCGCGATCTCGAACGAGCTGATCTTCGTCGAGCTCGAGTGGGCCGCAGCGTCCGACGAACACGTCGCGGCGATCCTCGACGACCCCGCCCTCGACTTCTGCCGTCACCACCTGGAGTCGGTGCGCCGCTACCGCCCGCACCTGCGCACCGAGCCCGAGGAGCGCATCCTCGCCGACAAGGCCGTCACCGGCTCGAGCGCCTGGGCGCGGCTGTTCAGCGAGCAGACCGCCGAGCTGACCGTGGAGCTCGGCGACGGGCCCGTCAGCCTCGAGGAGGCGCTCTCCCGGCTCCAGGCGCCGGACCGCGACGTGCGGCGCGCCTCGGCCGAGGCCGTGACGGTCGCGCTCGCGCCCGGCCTCCGGACCCGCGCGTTCATCTTCAACACGCTGCTGGCCGACAAGGCGAGCGACGACCGGATCCGGGACTACCCGGACTGGCTGGCGAGCCGCAACCTCGACAACGAGGCGAGCGACGAATCCGTGCAGGCCCTCGTCGACGCAGTCGTGCGCCGCTACGACATCCCCCAGCGCTGGTACACGCTCAAGGCGCGGCTGCTCGGCGTGCCGCGCATCGCCGACTACGACCGGATGGCCTCGATCGCCGCCGAGGACGAGGAGATCGGCTGGTCGGGCGCGCAGGGGCTGGTCCTCGACGCGTACGGGTCGTTCTCCTCTGAGCTGGCCGACGTGGTGCGCGCGTTCTTCGCCGAGCCCTGGATCGACGCGCCGGTTCGCCCCGGGAAACGCCCGGGCGCGTTCTGCGCGTACACCGTCCCGTCGCTGCACCCGTACGTGCTGTTGAACTGGACGGGGCGCCGCCGCGACGCGCTCACCCTCGCGCACGAGCTCGGCCACGCCCTCCACGCGTACCTCGCGCGCGGGCAGGGGGTGTTCCACCAGTCGACGCCGCTCACCCTCGCCGAGACGGCGTCCGTGTTCGGCGAGACCGTCACCTTCGGGCGCCTGCTCGCCGACACCAGCGACCCAGACGTCCGCCTCGCGCTGCTCGCCGAGAGCCTCGAGGGCCAGATCGCGACGGTGTTCCGCCAGATCGCGATGAACCGCTTCGAGGACCGCGTGCACACCTCGCGCCGCGACGAGGGCGAGCTGTCGGTCGATCGGTTCGGGGAGTGCTGGATCGAGACGCAGGCCGCCATGCTCGGGCACGCGGTCGAGCTGACCGACGGGTACCGGACCTGGTGGTCCTACATCCCGCACTTCATCGGGACGCCCGGCTACGTCTACGCGTACGCGTACGGCCAGCTCCTGGCGCTGTCCGTGTACCGCGAGTACGAGCGGCAGGGTGCGGCGTTCGTGCCGGCGTACCTGGAGCTGCTCCGCCGCGGCGGGTCGGACACGCCCGAGGCGCTCGGGCGCGTCGTCGGCGTCGACCTGGCCGACCCAGGCTTCTGGGACGGCGGGCTCGCGATCATCGACGAGCAGCTCGCCGCGGCAGAAGCCGCCGCCGAGGCGGCGGGGCGCCTCTCCTCGGCCTGACCGTCCCGCAAGCACGGGTGACTCGTGCGGCAGGGAGTCGGCCCGCCGCGACCGGTTCGCGTCTCACGCCACGCGGCGATGGATCCACCAGAACGAAACGCCGATGAGCACGAGCGACGCGATGGCGAAGACTGCCGTCTCGTACCACTGGAAGGGCCAGTACCGACTCGCAGGCTGGTAGGTGACGACCTCGTGGAACCGGGCGGTGATCGCCGCCATGCAGTGCAGAAAAGGCTGCGGCGACGGCTGGTTCTGGGGGCTGTTGCCGGGGTGGGGGGCGAGGGTGGCGACCACGGTCGGGCACGTCGCTTTGAGGTACTGCAGCGTGGGGCCGTGGGCGGCGCCGTCACGAAGCGCGGTCGAGTAGATCCACGCGTTCGGGAGCGTCACGGACGGCGGGACCACCGTCAGACCCGAGGAGCCTTGCAGGAACGCGACGGACCGGCCCGCGGTGCCGAGGGCCAGGTTGAGGTGCGCCGGGGCCGAGAAGTGGGGTCGGATCCATTCGGTGACGGCCAGGCGGGCGCCCACGAAGCCCACGAGCGTGATCGCCATCGCCGGCAGGGTCTTGCGGACGATGACACCGGCGCAGATGCCGAGGGCAAAGGCGAACGCTGCGTAGCCGAAGGGCACCAGCCCGCGGGTCGAGAACGTCCCGGGGGTGAACAGGTCCTGGTTGACCTTGTAGACGGGGTCGGCCCACCAGCTGGCCATCAGCGCGAGCACGCCGCCGACGGCGACGCTGGTCATCCCGACGACCGCGAGCTTGATGGCGAGCCACCGGCCGCGGCTCACGCTCTGGGTCCAGACCAGGCGGTAGGTGCCCGTCTCGAGCTCGTGTGCGACCAGGGGCGCTCCCCAGAAGACGCCGATCAGCGCGGGGACGGCGACGACGAAGAGGGGGAGCCCGGTGCGGAGGAACTGATACGTGTGCAGCACCGGGTTGGCGGAGCAGCTCCCCGTCGCCCGACACGACGCGACGTACGTGTTGTAGACGTGCGCCAGGTGGGGACCGGTGACCAGCAGGACGATGGCGGCGAGGAGCAGGGCGCCCGCACCGATCAGCGCTTGCGGGCGGAACTGGCGCCACGTGAGGCGGATCACGCCGGGACCCCCACGATGGACGACCCGTTCCGGTTGCCGACGGCCCGCCCCATGTACGCGAGCACGAGGTCCTCGAGGTCGAGCTCCTCGACGGTCCACGTCGGGTCGAGGATCGGCTCGTCGGTCTGCACGAGGATCGTGCTCTGGCGGTCGGTGTGCCGCTCGTCGATGACGTGCTGGCTCGACGGGAGCGCGTCGGGATCGTGGCGCGGTCCGATCAGCCGGCGATGGGTGGCGAGGAGCGTCTCGATGTCACCGGCGACTTGGAGGCGGGAGCCGACGAGGACGACGAGGAAGTCGCAGACGCGTTCCAGGTCGGCGACGAGGTGCGATGAGAGGACGACGCTGACGCCGTGCTCGGCGACCACCTCCATGAGGCCTTGCAGGAACTCTCGCCGAGCGAGCGGATCGAGGCTCGCGACGGGCTCGTCCAGGATCAACAGGTCGGGTCGCTTCGCGACCGCCAGCGTGAGCGCCAGCTGGGCTCGTTGGCCGCCCGAGAGCCGGCCGGCCTTCTGCTTGGGGTCGAGCCCGAGGCGCGTGATGCGCTGTTGCGCGAGCGCTTGGTCCCACGCGGGGTTCGTCCAGTCCCCGAGCCGGAGATGGTCGGCGACGGACAGGCCGGCGTAGGTCGGAGCGTCCTGGGCCACGAACCCGATCCGGCGCAGCTGTCCGGTCCCGGCCCCAGGACGGTCTCCCAAGACGGCGATCGACCCGGCGCTCGGTCGCAGGAGCCCGACGGCCAGGTGCAGCAGCGTGGTCTTCCCGGCCCCGTTGGGTCCCACCAGGCCGACCACCCGACCGGCGGGGATCTCCACGGTGCAGTCGGTGAGCGCCCAGCGCCGGCGGTAGCGCTTGCCGAGGCCCTGCGCCTCGATGACGGCGGTCACGCTACGTCCTCTTCGCCCGAGGACCGAACGCAGTCGCGAAAGAGCGCCTCGATGCTCTCGTCATCGAGGCCCGCGCGGCGCGCCTTTGTCACCCATCGCTGCAGGTCGCGGCGCAGCGGCCCCTGCGCCGCGAACGACCCGTCGCCGAGCGTGCTGGTCACGAACGTGCCGACGCCGGGCCGCGCGCTGACCAGGCCGCTGTGCTCGAGCTCCTTGTACGCCTTCAGGACCGTGTTGGGATTGATCGCCAGCTGGGCCACGACGTCCTTCACCGTCGGGAGCTGGTCACCTTCGCGAAGCAGACCCAGCCGCAGCGCGTGGCGGACCTGCTGGACGATCTGCTGGTACGGCGAGACGCCCGATCGCGAATCCAGGTGGAACTCAATCACTCATTCCTCTATTCATCTAGGATCATAGGTAATATGCGGCATCAGGCGACGGGTGTCAAGGGCGAGCCCGC
>JBPYDT010000188.1:0-8577 GCA_051986275.1 Acidimicrobiia bacterium
CGCGACCACTTCCTCCCGCTCCGCGTGATCAAGGAGCGCCTCGACCACTACGGCCCACAAGGCGCGCCGCCGCTCTCCAACGGCGATCAGCCCACCAAGGCGGCCACCCCGGCGACGCGCGCCCCGGTCCCCGCGCCGAAGCCGGCCCGCCCGACGCGCCGCGTCTCGACGTCGGCGCTCAGGCTGCCACTCGAGGCTGTGGCCGAGCGCGAGGAGACCGACCTCGTGGCACCGCCCACGCCGGTCGACGAGCACGGCCACACGCGCGAGGAGCTGTGCAAGGCGGCCGGGCTCGGGCCCGGGACGCTCGAGGAGCTCGAGTCGTTCGGGCTCGTGGAGCCGACGAGCGGCGCCGGGCAGCACGCGCTCTACGACGACGACGCGGTCGAGATCGCCCGCGTGGCGTCCACCTTCTACCGCCACGCCGTGCGCGCCCGACACCTCCGGATGTACCAGCACTTCGCCGAAAACGAGGCCGAGCTGTTCATCCAGGCGCTGATCCTCTACCGCCGACAGCGCAACCCGGCGGCCCGCGCCCGCCTCGAGGGCGACCTGGCGGACCTCGGCCGGGCCGGCGCACGGCTGCGCGCCCTCATGCTGCGCCGGGCCCTCCGCGACGCCTGGCGGGAGTGACCACGCCGGTCCCGCCGCCGCGGGTGCTGCTCGACGAGGGGGCGCTCCGTGAGCGGGTCGCCGCCCTCGCGGCGCGGATCACCGCCGATCACCCGGACGGGGTGGTGCTCGTCGGGGTGCTGAAGGGCGCGCTCGTGTTCCTGGCCGACCTGGCACGGGCCATCCGCGACGTGGACGTGCAGCTCGACTTCCTCGCCATCTCGCGGTACGCGCCGGACAGCGGCCGGGTGCGGATCCTCCAGGACCTGGCGCTCGACGTCGCGGGCCGCGACGTGGTGCTCGTCGAGGACCTCATCGACACCGGCCTCACGCTCGCCTACCTGCTCGGCCATGTGCGCGAGCGCGGCCCGCGCCGAGTGGAGGTGTGCGCGCTCCTGGACCGCGCCGAGCGCCGCATCGTGCCCCTGGAGGTGCGCTACGTCGGCATCGAGGTCCCGGGCGACGCGTTCCTGCTCGGCTACGGCCTGCACTTCGCGGAGCGGTACCGCAACCTGCCCGTCGTCGTGGCCGTCGACCAGGCGACGGTGCTGGACAATCCGGACGCCTACCTGGGCGTCTACCACCGCGCGTCGTCGGCGCCGGCGGGCGACGGTGCCGGGCCGTCGCCCGCGACTTCCGGGGAAGGCGTTCGCGACCCTCGCTGATAGGGTGGCTTGCGGTTCCCCGGGTGTTGGTCGAAAGGCGCCGCCAGTGATCCCGATGTCGCTGGTGGGGGTCCGAGTCGAGGTCCCCACGAACCAGCCCATCGTGCTGCTGCGCGAGGCGGACGGGCAGCGTTACCTCCCGATCTTCATCGGCCCCCCTGAGGCGACGGCCATCGTGTACGCCCTCCAGGGCATGGACACGCCGCGGCCGATGACCCACGACCTGTTCAAGACCGTCCTCGACGAGATGGCCGTCCGGCTCCAGCAGGTCGTGATCACCGAGCTGCACGACGGCACCTTCTACGCCGAGATCGAGCTCGGCCAGAACGGCGACACCCGCCGGATCTCGTCCCGCCCGTCCGACGCCCTCGCGCTCGCCGCCCGCTACCCCGAGCCGGTCCCGATCTTCGCCGACGAGGCTGTCCTCGAGGAGGCCGGCGTCCTCTTCGACCAGGACGAGGAGGAGGCCGAGATCGAGGAGTTCCGGGAGTTCCTGAACCAGGTCACCCCCGAGGACTTCGCGCCCGAGTAACCGGCGCGCCCGTCCCCGACGTAGGTCGAGGCACTGGTACGTCCCTCGCCACCCGCGGACAGCAAGGAGGTGCGGGCCGACACGATCCCTGGCGCTGCGCGTGGCGGGCTGATGCTGGCGGCCGGCGCCACGGTCGTCGCGTCGGCCGTCGTCGCTGCCGGGAGCCTCGTGAACCGGTCCTAGTCGGGCAACGCGCTCCAGGTGCCCTAGCGCCGCCGGAGGACGCGCTCGAGCTCTCCCTTGGTCATCTTCGATCGGCCCGGCACCTTGCGCCGTCGCGCGTCGGCGTACAGCTGGGCATACGTCCGGCCCGCCGGCCCACGGTGAGACCGCAGCCCGCCCCGTCGCTCGGACGAGATGTCGTTGGTCGACGTCGCACTCCGTTGTCGCGCCTCACCGGACCGCGCGCGGTCCTTGTTGACGGTTCGAGCGGCGATCTCCTCCGCGGTGGCTTCGCTCTCGCCACGCCGGCGAAGTGACGCCTTGATGTGCGAGTACTCACGCTCCCGCTTGGCGCTCCACGCTCTCGGAGACATCGCGTCCTCCTGGTTTCAGGGCGTCGGCCTTCGCCACCGCTTACGGACGGCGGCGCTTCCGCCGCTTGTCGATCGCGTCGGTCGCCTTCTTCCGCACCGTCTCGATGCCGTCACGCGCCTCGTCGGCGAGGTCACGCACACGTCCCTTGACGCTGGCGGTTTGCTCGTCGGTCCGTCCTTGGCGGCGTCGCGCGTCGTCGTCCGCCAGTTCGCCGGCCGCCTGGACCACTCGGGCCTTCATCTGCTCGATCTTCTCGCTCATCGTCAGCTCCCCTCATAGCCGACCGCGTCGACCGCCGGGATGGCGCGCGTCACCAACCGGCAAAAATCGAGTCGCGCGGTTGCTACCCGTCGGACCTCGGCGCGAAACGCTTTCGGAGGTCGGGCGGAGCAGCGTCAGGGCAGCGTCAGCACGACGACGGCGGAACGCGCCACGCCGGCGAAGGCGAGCGGACGTGGCGCGCGCCGCAACCCGTCGTTCGCCAATTGGCCCTGCGATCGTGGCACGGCGCTCGCGCTCGGCGCCGCCGACCATCGCCCCGACGGGCCGATCCTCCCGGTCGACGCCCTCGACGGTCTCCTCGCCGGCCACCCATCCCGCCCGCCCCGAGCGCTCCGCGTCGACGCCCTGCCGGGCGCCCGGAAGCCCGGCGGGACGGACCGGGCAGACCGCTGGACCCGGCGCTGGCAAGGGATCCCGGGCGCCTCGTTGACGGCCCGCAGGCCCGGCGCTACCGTCACAGCGGCGTAACTACGCCCGTGTGACTCCGGGAGGGCAGCGTGGGAGCGAGGGCCGCAGGGCAGGGCGGCGCGGCGATGAGCTTCGGCGGTCCGCAGGTGTGCGCGATCGTCGGGATCTCCTACCGCCAGCTCGACTACTGGGCGCGCACGGACCTCGTGCGCCCGTCCCTCGCCGACGCGCGGGGGAGCGGCACGCAGCGCAAGTACTCCTACCGGGACCTCGTGCGCCTGAAGGTCATCAAGAGCCTCCTCGACGCGGGGGTGAAGCTCACGACGGCGCGGCGGGCCATCGAGTACCTGCGCGAGGACACCGCCGACTGGGAGACGGCGAGCCTCGTGCTCGACGGCACCGACTCGGTGCTCGCCCGCGACGGCGACGCGCTCGTCGACCTCGTCCGGCAGGGTCAGGGCGTGCTGAACATCGTCCCGCTCGGGCACGTCGTCGAGGAGCTCGACGCCCGCATCGTCGAGGTCGCCCCGGACGATCAGGCCGCGCCGCCGGCGCGTGCCGCCCGGGCCGCGCACGGGGGCTGACCATCGCCAAGGCGCTCCCGCACGAGCACACCCGGTTCGCGCACAACTCGGAGCGCCAGTTCGCCAAGCTCCTCGACTTCTACGGCATCGTCTGGGAGTACGAGCCGCGCACGTTCACCCTCGAGGAGGACCGCGAGGGCCACCCGATGCAGGCATTCACGCCGGACTTCTTCCTGCCGGTCTACGACCTCTACATCGAGATCACGACCCTGAACCAGAAGCTCGTCACGAAGAAGAACCGCAAGGCGCGCCGGCTCCGGGAGCGGTACCCCGGGACGAACATCAAGGTGCTGTACCAGCGGGATTACCTGGCGCTGCTCGTGAAGTACGGGCTCGAGCCGCCCTCCCAGCTCGATGGCGTGCCGGTCGACCGCGCGGCGCGCCTCGACCTGCGGCCCGACCGCGACCCCGAGGAGGCCGAGACGGCCTGAGCCGCGCGAGGCTCCGGCCGTGGCCGAGACCCTCCGGCACAGCCCGCTCGACGCCGCCCACCGCGCGGCCGGGGCGCGGATGGCGCCGTTCGGCGGCTGGGAGATGCCGATCCAGTTCTCGAGCGTGCTCGAGGAGCATCGCGCCTGCCGGTCCGACGCGGTCGTCTTCGACGTGTCGCACCTCGGCTCGGTGCTCGTCGAGGGCCCGGGCGCCTTCGCCGCGCTGCAGTGGGCCCTGAGCAACGACCTGCGCCGAGTCGAGCCGGGGCGGACGCAGTACACGCACCTGCTCGACCCGCACGACGCCCACGTCGTCGACGACATCATCGTCTGGTGGATCGCGCCCGACCGGTTCCTCGTCATGCCGAACGCCTCGAACACGGACGGCGTGACCACGGCCATCGCCGAGGCCGCCGCCGGGCACGCCGACGGGACGGTGGAGCACGGCGACATCACGGGGACGCGGGCCGTGCTCGCCGTGCAGGGCCCACACGCCCGCGAACGGCTCCGGGACGTCGTCGGGGACGCGGCCGCTGTCCCGCGCCTGGCCGTGCAGGAGGTGCACGACCCCTTCGACGGGTACGCCGCGGGAACGGGGTACACCGGCGAGGACGGCGTGGAGCTGCACGTGCCCGCGGCGGACGCGCCCCGCGTGTGGGAGCTCCTCCTGGCGGCCGGGCTCCGGCCGGCGGGTCTCGGGGCGCGCGACACGCTGCGCCTCGAGGCGGGTTATCCGCTGCACGGCCACGAGCTCGGGCCGGGGGTGACGCCGCTGCAGGCCGGGCTCGGCTGGGTCGCGCGCTTCGACAAGGGGGAGTTCCGAGGTCGCGCGCCGCTGTTGGCCGAGAAGGAGCGCGGCGTGACGCGGCGTCTCCGTGGGCTGCTGGGGGACGACCGTCGCGTGCCACGCGCGGGTTGCGCCGTGGCGATCGGCGGGCCGGCCGTCGGCGAGGTCACGAGCGGGAACTACTCGCCGACGCTCGAGCGCGGCATCGCGCTGGCTTTCCTGCCCCCGGACGTGGCGGACGAAACCGCGGTGACGATTGACGTGCGTGGTCGCGCGGTCGGCGCGCACGTGGTGCGCACACCGTTCGTGTCACACCTCTGATCGCGGCGCGCGCAGCCCGCGCGATCGAACGCCCGGGCGACGCTCAGCCATGCGTTGCGGCGATGGTTGCTCGTCACGGCGATCGGGAAGACCCTTTATCAGCCCCGCGCGTTTTCCAGTAGTTCGGCGCGTGCGGGGCTCAATGAAGGAGGTACCGCCATGACTGTCATTCGAGACGCGCCGATGCGGCGCGAGGCCGTGCCGCGGCGCACCTGGTGGGCCCCGCTGGCCTTCAGCCCGGGGTTGATCCTGGGTGGCCTCGGTGCGGTCGGCGTCGTGCTGTCGCTGTTCCTCCCGTGGCGTGACCCGTCCGTGCACGCGGACGCGGTCCCGGTCGCGTTTCTTTGGGACAAATCGACGAAGGCGACCGACCCGTCGCTGCTCGTCGTGCTCATCCCGATCGCCGTCGTGCTGATCGTCGGCGCGCTCAGCCCGCTGGGCGCGGGTCTCCGGCTGCTCGGCGCGCTCGCGGTGCTCGCGGTGGCTGGCCTCTTCGCCTACCAGCTGAGCGTGGTCGTCACCTTCCTGTTCAAGGGCAGCGACGTGGGCGACGTCCTGTCCACGGGCTTCTACATGGCGGCGATCGGCGGGCTGTTCGCGCTGGCCAGCGCCTTCGTCCCGGCCTGGCTCGGGCGGCGCGGGGGCGGGATCGTCGACGAGCTGTAGGGACGCCGTCGCCGCGGTCCGAGGTGTCCTGCCGGGCGTGTCCCCGGGACGCCTCGTCGCCGGGCGGTCGCAGGTGCGGCCGCCCGGCGTAAGCCGACGGCGTCGAGGCTGACGAGCCTGCGCCGGTCGGTCGCCGGCGCCGGGTACGCTGCGCGCACAGCCGTTGACCCCGGTCGGGAGAGTCCTCGCTGCGGCGAGGCGCCGAAGGAGCAACCCCTCCCGGAACCTCTCAGGCCACCGAACCGCCGGGCGAGGCCACGCTGGAGAGCAGGCGGCCAGCCGCCTCACCGAAGGGGAAAGCCGGTTCGCCGGCGAATCTCTCAGGTCCACCGACAGCGCGGGAGCGACGGGTCACACCCGTGGCCCACGGCACGCGACCGTCGGAGCGACCATGACCCTGCGAGACCTCGAGCCGACCCGGTTCGTCGACCGCCACGTCGGTCCCGACGCCGACGAGCAAGCCGTGATGCTGGCGACGCTCGGTCTCGGCTCGCTCGACGAGCTCGCCCGCGCCGTGGTCCCGGCAAGCATCCGAAGCGACGAGCCCCTCGCCGTGCCCGAGGCGGCCGACGAGACCGCGGTCGCGGCCGAGCTGCGGAGCCTCGCCGACGACAACGAGGTGTTCGTCTCGCTCCTCGGCACGGGCTACGCGGACACGATCACGCCGCCCGTAATCCAGCGCAACGTGCTCGAGAACCCGGCCTGGTACACGGCGTACACGCCGTACCAGCCCGAGATTTCCCAGGGGCGGCTGGAGGCGCTCCTCAACTTCCAGACGATGGTCGCGGACCTCACCGCCATGGACCTGGCGAACGCGTCACTGCTCGACGAGTCGACCGCGGCCGCCGAGGCCATGGCGCTGTGCCACCGCGTGAACGGGAAGCACGGCACGACCTTCCTCGTCGATCCGGGGTGCCATCCCCAGACGATCGCCGTCGTACACACACGCGCCGCCGCGCTCGGCCTCGAGGTGCTGGTCGCCGACCCCGACGCGGCGCTGCCCGGTGACGTGTTCGGCGCGCTCCTCCAAGAGCCCGACACGACCGGGAAGGTCCGCGACCGCCGCGCCACCATCGACGCGCTCCACGATCGCGGCGCGCTCGTCGCCGTCGCCACCGACCTGCTCGCGTGCACGCTGCTCGTCCCGCCGGGGGAGCAGGGCGCGGACGTCGTCGTCGGGTCGGCGCAGCGCTTCGGCGTCCCGCTCGGCTTCGGCGGCCCCCACGCCGGCTTCCTCGCGACGCGTGACCAGTACCAGCGCAGCCTGCCCGGCCGCCTCGTCGGGGTGTCGGTCGACGCTGCGGGACGCCGGGCGCTGCGCCTCGCGCTGCAGACCCGCGAGCAGCACATCCGCCGCGAGCGCGCCACGAGCAACATCTGCACGGCGCAGGTGCTCCTGGCGGTGATCGCCGGCCTCTACGCGGTCTACCACGGCCCTGAGGGCCTCGCGCGGATCGCCCGGCGCGTCCATCGGCTCGCCGTCGTCCTCGCGGCCGGGCTCCGGGCCGGGGGAGTGGAGGTCCCCGACGAGGGGTGCTTCGACACCGTCGCGGCGCGCGTCCCAGGACGCGCCGAGGCCGTCGCCGCGGCGGCCCGTGCGGACGGGATCAACGTGCGGGTCCTCGACCGGGACACGGTCGTCGCCGCGCTCGACGAGACCACGACCGCCTCGGTCGTCGAGCGGGTGTGGCGGGCGTTCGGCTGCTCGGCGTCGGTTCCCGACGTCGATCGGCGCGTGGACGACGCGTTCCCCGCGCCGCTGGCGCGGACGTCCGCCTACCTGACGCACCCGGTGTTCCAGCGGTACCACTCGGAAACCGAGCTGCTCCGCTACCTGCGCCGCCTGGCGGACCGCGACCTGGCGCTGGACCGGACGATGATCCCGCTCGGCTCGTGCACCATGAAGCTGAACGGGACCACGGAGATGGTGCCGATCACCTGGCCGGAGTTCGCCCGGCTCCACCCGTTCGCGCCCCTCGACCAGGCGGCGGGCTATCGGCGGCTCTTCGCCGACCTCGAGCGCTGGCTGGCCGAGCTCACCGGCTACGACGCGGTGTCGCTGCAGCCCAACGCGGGGTCGCAGGGCGAGTTCGCCGGGCTGCTGGCCATCCGGGCCTACCACCGCGACCGGGGAGAGCCCGACCGAGACGTGTGCCTCATCCCGGCGTCGGCCCACGGCACGAACGCGGCGAGCGCCACGATGGCCGGCCTGCGCGTCGTCGTCGTGGCGTGCGACGACGACGGCAACGTCGACGTCGACGACCTGAAGCGCCTCGCCCACGAGCACGCGGCGCGGCTCAGCGCGCTCATGGTCACGTACCCGTCGACGCACGGCGTGTTCGAAGAGACGATCCGCGACGTGTGCGCGGTCGTCCACGACGCCGGCGGCCAGGTGTACCTCGACGGCGCGAACCTGAACGCGCTCGTCGGACTGGCGAAGCCGGGCGCGTTCGGGGCCGACGTCTCGCACCTGAACCTGCACAAGACGTTCTGCATCCCCCACGGCGGAGGGGGACCCGGCGTCGGGCCGATCGCCGTCCGCTCGCATCTCGCCCCCTACCTGCCGAACCACCCGCTCGTCCCCGAGGCCGGCCCGGCGACCGGCGTCGGGCCGATCAGCGAAGCACCGTGGGGGTCGGCCGGGATCCTGCCGATCTCGTGGACGTACCTGCGGCTCATGGGGCCCGACGGGCTGCGCGTCGCGACGCTCGTCGCGATCCTGAACGCGAACTACGTGGCGCGCCGCCTCGCC
>JBPYDT010000189.1:0-13771 GCA_051986275.1 Acidimicrobiia bacterium
CGCGTGTCGGGGGCGGTCGAGGACGCGGCGACGGCACCCGAGTGGCCGGCGGCGACCGTGACCGTGTGGGTGCCGCCCGGCAGGTCGGCGACGACCTTGATCGAGAGCCCGCCCCGCACCTGGGCCGACAGCTGCTGGTCGAGGGCGGCGACGTCGACGTGCTGCGCCGCGAGGACGGCGAGGAGCGCCGGGTCGGCGGTGATGCCGCTGCGGGCGTCGCGCAGGTCGACGGTCCCGTCGAGCGTGCTCGTGTGGGCGAGCCCGAGCCACTTCGCCTGGTGCGAGGCGCGGAGGTCGTGGAGCGGGCCTTGGGGGCCGCTCAGCTCGCGGGCGATCGCCGCGACCTGCCCGGTGTTCTGGAACGACTTGGTGATCACGACCGACGCCGACCCGTCTTTCGCCTGGACCCAGTGGCCGACGTGCCAGCCCGCGGCCGACAGGTCGCTCAGGCGCACCTCGTCGGCGAGGGGGGTGCCGCCCGCCTCCGCGGCCTGCACGGCCGTCGCGTCGAGCGCGACGCGCAGCGCCACCGTGCCGGAGCCGTCGGGGTGGACGGTCACGGTGAGCGTGGCGCGGGTGCTGCACCCCGCAAGGAGCAGGACGAGCCCGGCGGCGAGCAGCGCCCACCGGCGGTGGCGCGCCGGGACGATGCGCACCCGGGTGTGCCTGGGAGCGGTGTGTTAGCCCTCGGACCCCGAGCCGGCGAGCTCGACGGGCGGCGGCTCGACGCCCTCGACCGCCCGGAAGGACACTTCCTCGCCGTCCGCGTCGACCACGATCGTCTCGCCGGCGTGGAACTCCTTCCAGAGGATCTTCTCCGAGAGCGGGTCCTCGACGAGGCGCTGGATGGCGCGGCGCAGCGGCCGGGCCCCGAGCTGGGGGTCGTAGCCCTTCTTGGCGAGCAGCAGCTTCGCCTCGGGCGTGAGCTCCAGGCCGAGCCCCTGGCCCTCCAGCTGGTCCTGCACGCGCTTGATCATCAGGTTGACGATCTCGCCGACCTCCGCCATGGAGAGCTCGGCGAACACGATGACCTCGTCGATGCGGTTGAGGAACTCGGGCCGGAAGTTCCGCTTGAGCTCCTCCATGACCTTGTCCTTCATCTTCTCGTAGCTGACCGCCTCGTCGGCCGGGCCGAACCCGATCGACGCCTTGCGCAGGTCAGCGGTGCCGAGGTTCGAGGTCATGATGATCACGGTGTTCTTGAAGTCGACCGTGCGGCCCTGCGCGTCGGTGAGGCGCCCGTCCTCCAGGATCTGGAGGAGCGTGTTGAAGACGTCCGGGTGGGCCTTCTCGATCTCGTCGAAGAGCACGACCGAGAACGGCTTGCGCCGCACGGCCTCGGTCAGCTGGCCGCCCTCGTCGTAGCCGACGTAGCCGGGCGGGGAGCCGACGAGGCGCGACACGGTGTGCTTCTCCATGTACTCGCTCATGTCGAGCTGGATGAGCGCGCCCTCGTCGCCGAAGAGGAACTCGGCGAGCGTCTTGGCGGTCTCGGTCTTCCCGACCCCGGAGGGCCCGAGGAAGATGAACGACCCGGACGGCCGCTTCGGGTCCTTCAGGCCGGCCCGGGTGCGCCGGATGGCCTGGGACACGGCCTTCACCGCGTTGTTCTGGCCGACGACCCGCTTGTGCAGCTCGTCCTCCATGCGCAGCAGCTTGGCCGTCTCCTCCTCGGTGAGCTTGTAGACCGGGATGCCGGTCCAAAGGGCCAGCACCTCGGCGATGGACTCCTCGCTCACCTCGTTGAACAGGTCGACGCCCTCCCGCTGGGCCTCGGCCTCCTTGCTGCGGCGCTGCTCGAGCAGCTCCTTCTCGCGGTCGCGCAGCGACGCGGCCCGCTCGAACTGCTGGCCCTCGATCGCCTCCTCCTTGTCCGTGCGGACGGTGGCGATCTGGTCCTCGAGCTCGCGGAAGTCGGGCGGGGCCTGCATGCGCCGGATGCGCAGGCGCGAGCCCGCCTCGTCGATGAGGTCGATGGCCTTGTCGGGCAGGTGCCGGTCGGAGATGTAGCGGTCGGCGAGGTTCGCCGCGGCGACGATCGCCTGGTCGGTGATCGTGACCCGGTGGTGCGCCTCGTAGCGGTCGCGCAGGCCCTTCAGGATCTCGATCGTGTGCGCGACGGTCGGCTCCTCGACCTTGATCGGCTGGAAGCGCCGCTCGAGCGCCGCGTCCTTCTCGAGGTGCTTGCGGTACTCGTCGAGGGTGGTCGCGCCGATCGTCTGCAGCTCGCCGCGGGCAAGCATCGGCTTCAGGATCGAGGCGGCGTCGATCGCGCCCTCGGCCGCGCCGGCCCCGACGAGGGTGTGGAGCTCGTCGATGAAGAGGATGATGTCGCCGCGGGTGCGGATCTCCTTCAGGACCTTCTTCAGCCGCTCCTCGAAGTCGCCGCGATAGCGGGACCCGGCGACGAGCGCGCCGAGGTCGAGGGTGTAGAGCTGCTTGCCCTTCAGGGTCTCGGGGACGTCACCGCCGACGATGTCGCTGGCCAGGCCCTCGACGATCGCGGTCTTGCCGACCCCGGGCTCGCCGATGAGCACCGGGTTGTTCTTCGTACGGCGCGACAGCACCTGCATCACCCGCTCGATCTCCTTCTCGCGCCCGATGACCGGGTCGAGCTTCTTCTCGCGGGCGAGCTGGGTGAGGTTGCGGCCGAACTGGTCGAGCACGAGCGAGCCGGACGGCTGCGACTCGCCGGAGCCGCTGCCCTGGCCCTGCCCCTCCTTCGCGCCGGCGTAGCCGGAGAGGAGCTGGATGACCTGCTGGCGGACGCGGGAGAGGTCCGCGCCGAGCTTCACGAGGACCTGGGCGGCGACGCCCTCTCCCTCGCGGATCAGCCCGAGGAGGATGTGCTCGGTGCCGATGTAGTTGTGGCCGAGCTGCAGCGCCTCGCGGAGCGACAGCTCGAGGACCTTCTTGGCCCGGGGCGTGAAGGGGATGTGGCCCGAGGGGGCCTGGCCGCCGTGCCCGATGATCTCCTCGACCTGGGCGCGCACCGCCTCGAGCGAGATCCCGAGCGATTCGAGCGCCTTCGCCGCGACGCCCTCACCCTCGTGGATGAGTCCGAGGAGGATGTGCTCCGTCCCGATGTAGTTGTGGTTGAGCAGGCGCGCCTCTTCCTGCGCCAGCACCACCACCCGTCGAGCCCGGTCGGTGAATCGTTCGAACACTGTGCCTGCCGTGTCCCTCGATGGATCAGGTCCCCGTGCGCCGCTGCCCGAAGGCGGTGGGGCCGGAAGCCGCCTCCGAGACCAGTCTACCTGTCAGGGTCCGCACGGCTTCTGCGCTGAAACGCAGCCCGCACGGTGAATTCTCGGCCGATTCGAGGCCGCGCGTGAGACAGATGAAGCGTCCCGGGATGGGTTTTTGTTCCCGGGCTTGGTCCTTCCGAGGATGCCTGCATAGCGTGGGCCCATGGGCCTGGCGGAGACGCTCGCGCTCCCGCCGTTGCCTGATGATCTCGGGCGGGTCGAGGCGGAGCTCGCCGCCGCGGTGCGTCACCCCGACCGGTTCCTGGGCGACGTCGCGTCGCACCTCGTGAAGGCGGGCGGGAAGCGCATCCGGCCCACCCTGACGCTCGGCGCGTCGTACGCGTCGACGAGCAGCGACCGGCCGGCCTCGCCGGACGCGGTCACGGGGGCGGTCGCGGTCGAGCTCGTCCACCTCGGGTCGCTGTACCACGACGACGTCATCGACGAGGCGGAGACACGCCGCAATGTCCCCTCGGTAAACGCCCGCTGGTCGAACATCGTCGCCATCCTCGCCGGCGACTTCCTGCTCGCCCGCGCGTCGTCGCTCGCCGCCTCGCTCGGCGCGCCGGTCGCGGCGCTGCTCGCGGCCACGATCGGGGAGCTGTGCCGCGGCCAGGTGCTCGAGCTCCAGCACCTCTTCGACGTCGGGCGGAGCGAGGAGGACTACGCCACCGCGATCGAGGGCAAGACGGCGACGCTGTTCGCCACGTCGTGTCGCATCGGCGGGATGGTGAGCGAAGTCGACGAGCCGACACTCGACGCGCTGACCCGCTTCGGCACCCACCTCGGGCTCTGCTACCAGATCGTCGACGACTGCCTCGACCTCACCGCGACCGACGCCGAGCTGGGCAAGCCCGTCGGCCAGGACCTCGTCGAGGGCATCTATACGCTCCCCGTCATCTACGCGCTCGCCGACGACCCCGGGCTGGGCGACCGGCTCGGGGGCCCGCTCGACCCGACCGCGCTCGCCGAGGTGCGCCGCCGCGCCACGGCGAACGGCGCGGTCGACGCGGCGCTCGCCAAGGCCCGCGACCACGCCACCAAGGCCGGGGAGGCGCTCGGCGGCGCGGACACGCTCGACCCCGGGGTGTGCGACTCGCTGCGCCGCCTCGTCGACGGGCTCGTCACCCGCCAGCGCTGATCACGCGGTCGGCGGGCCGCGCCTCGACCTCCTCGAGGAAGTCCAGCACCGCGTGGTTGAAGGTGTTCGGCGCCTCGACCATGAGGGCGTGCCCGACGCCGCGCAGCTCCTCGAGGCGCGCGTTGGGCAGCAGCTCCGCGAGCTCCTCGGCGTCGCCCATCGGGGTGAGCAGGTCCTGGGAGCCGGTGATCACGAGCGCAGGCGCCTCGACCTTCACGAGCTCGAAGCGCAGCTCGTCGGGCGCGTCGAGGATCGCCTGCACCTGCGCGGCGAAGCTCTGCGGCGGGGCCTGCGCGAGCAGCCGGGCCATGAGGTTGAGCCACACGCCGAAGCGGCGGTGCAGGCGCGGGCCGACGAGCCAGCGCAGCCCGTCCCCCGCGAGCGCGCCCATCCCGCCGGCGCGCACGTTCGCGGCCCACGACGCGAGCAGCTCGCGGCGCCACTCGTGATGACGACAGGCGGTGCACGCGAGGACGAGCGAGCGCACCCGATCCGGCTCGAGCACCGCGACGAGCTGGGCCAGCACGCCGCCCATCGACGCGCCGATCACGTGCGCCTCGCCGACGCCCTCGGCGTCGAGGACCCGCACCGCGTCGTCGGCCATCCGGTCCAAGGAGAAGGGTTGGGGCGCAGCCGCGCTCCCGCCGACGCCCCGGTTGTCGACCGCCAGGAGCCGGTGGCGGCGGCCGAGCGCCAGCCGCTGCAGCGCCCAGCCGCGTGAGTCCACGCCGAGCCCCTGGAGGAGCAGCACGGGCGATCCGTCGGCCCGCCCGCTCACCTCGTAGGCGATCGTGGCGCCGTCGGGCGCAGTGACCGTCCTCATCGCATCTCTTCGAGCAGGTCGGCGACGGCCTCGGCGACCAGCTCGGCGAGCTCGGCGGCGGCCAGCTGGTCGCCCGGCCGGGTGCCGGGTGGTGGCCCGAGGGGGTCGCCGACGCGGACCCGCCACGGGTGGCCCGGCAGGCCGAGCGGGAACCCGGCGCGCACCCCGAGCGGGACGACGGGGAACCCGAGCGTCGCCACGAAGAGCGCGCGGGGTGGCTCGGCCGACCCGAGCCCGAGCCACGACGGCGCGAGCGGCGCGGCCGCGAGGTGGCCGGCGCGCAGCATCGCCGCGACATCGTCGGGCCGCGACCCGATCGCGCCGAGCTGGCGCATCCCCTCGCCGAGCACCGGCAGCTCCGGGGCGCCCGCGACCCGGGTCCGGCGCCCGGTTGCGCTGCGCACGGCCCGGACCACCGCCAGCGGCGCGAGCGGACCCGCGCCGCGGTTGGCGATCAGGAGGGCCGGGCCGACCTGGGGAAGCCGCTCGCCGCGCTCGACCGTCACGGGCAGCGGGAAGAGCGGCGCGACGAGGTCCATGAGGTGCGGGTCACCGCCGAACTCGTCGACGGCGTAGCGGCCCGCGGCGCGGCGGCGCAGCGCGGCCCCGAGCGTGTCCGCGGCGCGGGCCCGGTCGGTGTCGAGCCCGTAGTTCGCGGCGGCGCTCACGACACCTTCACCGCGCGGCCGGTGTCGAGGCGGGCGACGGTGGCCCAGGCGTAGAGGTCGTCGAGCACCTCCTGGGTCGGGCGGAGCCCGTCGAGGCCGAGGTCGGCGACGGCTCGGCTCCCGTCGGCCGTGCGACCCCACCGGAGCAGCTCGATGACGTGGGCCGGGACCGGCGCGCCGGCCAACTCGGCGACCTGAGCCGCGACCTGCCAGCCGAAGCCCATCACCGGGACCGGCACGCGACCGCCCCGCCGCACCGCCTGCCACGGGCTCGCCGCGCCGGGCCCGACGACGTTGTACGGGCCGTCAACGTCGCCGACGAGGGCGGCCACGAGCGCCCGGGCGGCGTCGTCCGTGTCGAGCAGGGCGAACGGCGGGTCGGCGAGCGCGGGCACCGGGACCGCGGGGAGGCGCAGCACGCGCGCCAGCGGTGACGGGGCGTGCGACCCCGCGACGACGGCGCAGCGCACCGCGCCGAAGCGGACACCGTGGCGCCGGCCGACGCCAGCGGCGACCGTCTCGACCTCGAGGCACATGAGCCCGTACGGGGTCGTGGGCTGCAGCGGCGCCCACTCGTCGGGGACGAGCGGGTGCCCGCCGCCGCGGCCGTACACCTCGAGGCCGCTGCGCACGACGAGCCGCTCGAGCTGCCCGGCCCGCGCCGCGGCGCCGAGCGCGTTCACCGTGCACGCCTCGGTGCTGACCGCGGCCTCCCGCGCGCCCATCCGGGCGTCGGGCTCGTAGAGGCCGATGTGCGCGACGGCGTCGGGCGCGAACTCAGTGACGAACGCGACGACCCGGTCCCGGTCGCGGGGATCGATGCGCTTGAACGTGGCGCGGCGCAGCCGACGGCGGGGCGGCATGAAGTCGAAGCCGGCCACCTCGTCGACCTGGCTGTGGTCCTCGAGGAGCTGGGCGACGCGCGTCCCCATCGCACCGCCCATGCCGGTGACGAGGACCCGTTTCACTTGATTCCCCCTTCGCCCCCAGTCTCGTCCGCCTCGGGGCGCAGATGAGGGAACAGGAGGACCTCCCGGATGCTGGTGACGCCGGCGATCAGCATGACCAGGCGGTCCACCCCGATCCCCAGGCCCCCACAGGGCGGCAGCCCGTACTCGAGGGCCCGCACGTAGTCCTCGTCGACGCCGTGCGCCTCCACGTCACCCGCCGCGGCGAGCCGCGCCTGATCCTCGAAGCGGGTCCGCTGGTCGAGGGGGTCGTTCAGCTCGCTGAAGGCGTTCGCGAGCTCGCGGCCGAGCACGACGACCTCGAAGCGCTCGACGAGGCTCGGGTCGTCGCGGTGGGTGCGGGCCAGCGGCGAGACCTCGCGGGGGTAGTCGGTGACGAACACCGGGCCGACGAGGTTCGGCTCGACCGTCTTCTCGTACAGCTCGAGGACCAGCTTCCCCGGCCCCCAGCCCTCGTCGCGCGCCACGCCGAGCCGGTCGCAGATCGCTTCGAGCTCGCCGACCGGCATCGACGGGTGCACGCGCACCCCAGCGTGCTCCTCGATCAGGTCGAGCATGGGGCGGCGGGGCCACGGCGGCGCGAGGTCGAGGGTCTGCTCGCCGACGCTCACCTTCGTGCCGCCGATCGCCGCCCGCGCGCACGCCGCGACGAGCTCCTCGGTGAGCATCGCGACGTCGTGGTAGTCGACGTACGCCTCGTACAGCTCGAGCATCGTGAACTCGGGGTTGTAGCGAGTCCCGAGCCCCTCGTTGCGGAACACCCGCCCGATCTCGAAGACGCGCTCGTAGCCGCCGACGAGGAGGCGCTTCAGGTGCAGTTCGAGCGCGACCCGCAGCGACAGCTGCATGTCGAGGGCGTTGTGGTACGTCTCGAACGGCCGCGCGGTGGCACCGCCGGCCTGGACATGGAGCACCGGCGTCTCCACCTCGACGAAGCCGCGGGCGTTGAGGAACGATCGGATCTCGGCGATGACCGCGAAGCGGGTCGCGAAGACTCGCCGGGCGTCGTCGTTGACGATGAGGTCGACGTAGCGCATCCGGAAGCGCGCGTCGACGTCGGCCAGGCCGTGCCACTTCTCGGGGAGCGGGCGCAGCGCCTTCGCCAGGAGCTCGAAGGACGTGACCTTCACCGAGAGCTCGCCGCGCTTGGTGCGCAGCACGGTGCCGCTCGCGCCGACCCAGTCCCCGCGGTCGAGGTCGTCGAAGCGCTGGTGCGCCCCCTCGCCGATCGCCGCGTCGGAGACGAACAGCTGGATCGTCGCGGTCCCGTCGCGCAGCGTCGCGAACGTCAGCTTGCCCTGGCGGCGGATCAGCAGCAGACGACCCGCGACGCGGACGCGGTCGTCGGTCTCGGCGCCGGCCTCGAGGCGGTCCCAGTGCTCGTGCATCTCGGCCGCGGTGTGCGTCCGGTCGAAGCGCACCGGGTACGGGTCGGTGCCGTCGGCGCGCAGCGCGTCGAGCTTCGCCAGCCGTCGGCGACGCTCCTCGGCGGGGTACCCCTCGTCGCTCGTCATCGGTTGCGCTCGAAGATCGTGCGGAGCCCCTGCAGGGTGAGCCACGGCTCGTAGTGCTGGATCGTCCGGGAGAGATGGATGATCGGGTCGGCGAGCCCGCCGGTGGCGACGACGGTGCACTCCCCGAGCTCGGCCTGGAACCGGTCCACGAGCGCGTCGACCTGGCCGCTGTAGCCGTACACGCAGCCCGACTGGATCGACTCGACCGTCGACTTGCCGATGACCCGACGGGGCTCGACGAGCTCGACACGCGAGAGGGCGGCGGCCCGCCCGAACAGGGCGTCCATCGAGATCTCGATGCCGGGGAAGATCGCGCCCCCGAGGTACTCCCCGCGCTCGCTGATCGCCTCGATCGTGTTGGCGGTGCCGAAGTCCACGACGATCGAGGGTCCGCCGTAGAGGTCGTAGGCCGCCACGGCGTTCGCGATGCGGTCGGCGCCCACCTCCTTCGGGTTGTCGTAGAGGATCGGCATGCCGGTGCGGACCCCCGGCTCGAGGACGAGCGCCGGGAACCCGAAGTAGCGGGCGGTCATCGCGCGCAGCTCGACCGTGACTCGTGGGACGCCCGACGAGACGACCACGCCCGCGATCGCCGGCTGCTCGGCCGGCGGTGCCGGGTCGCCGGTGTCGGCCGGCGGCTCGATCCGCAGCGGGAAGCCGTGAAACGCGAGGAAGTGCTGGATCATGAGCGCCAGCTCGTCGGCGGTGCGCTCGGCGACCGTGGCGATGCGCCAGTGGTCGGTCAGGATCTTGCCGTCGAAGAGACCGATCACGGTCTGCGTGTTTCCCGCGTCGATGGCGAGCAGCATCAGCGCCCCTCCGCGTCGAGGTCGAGCGCGAGATCGAGCGCGGGCGCCGACTGAGTGAGGGCACCGACCGAGATGAGGTCGGCACCCGCGTCGGCGTAGGCGGCCACCGTGTCGATCGTGACACCGCCGGACACCTCGATCGGCGTGTCGGGCCGCGGCCCGCCTCGCACGAGCGGCACGCACGCCGCGACCCGGTCGGGCGTGAAGTTGTCGAGCAGGACCAGGTCCGCGCCGGCCTGCACGGCCTCACGGACCTGGTCCTCGTCGTCGCACTCGACCTCGACGCCGCGGCCGGGCCACGCGGCGTGGGCCGCGGCGACCGCCTCGCTGACCGTGAGGCCGACCCGGTGGTTGTCCTTCACCAGCACGAGGTCGGAGAGCGAGCCGCGGTGGTTCACGCCGCCGCCGGCGCGCACCGCCGCCTTCTCGAGCGCCCGTAGCCCGGGCAGCGTCTTGCGGGTCTCGAGCACGCGGGCGTGCTCACCCGCGGCGTCGGCGAAGCAGCGCGTGAGCGTCGCGACGCCCGAGAGGTGACAGAGGAAGTTCAGGGCTGTGCGCTCCCCGGTGAGCACGCTGCGCAGCGGGCCGCTGACCTCCGCGACGACCGTGCCGGCGCGCAGGCTGGCGCCGTCGGCGCAGCGCCAGCCGAGCTGCACCGCCGGGTCGAGCTGGGCCCACGTCTCTGTGACGCAGGCCCGTCCCGCCAGCACGCCCGGCGCGCGTGCGACGAGGACGCCGTTGCCGCGCGCGTCGGCCGGGACGAGCGCCGCGGTGAGGTCGCCGAGCACGCCGAGGTCCTCGGCGAGCGCGCGGGCGACCGCCTCCCGGACGAGGTACCTCGGTGGGTCGACCGCGCTCACCGGGTGCCCGCCGGCTCGGGGAGTCGCACGAACGTCGGCTCAGCCGCCGCGCCGAACACGAGGCGCCCCACGAACGCCGGGTCGGGCTCGGGAAAGTCGAGTCGGGTGTGCGTGCCGCGCGACTCGTGGCGGGCGAGCGCCGCCTTGACGAGGGCGACGCAGACGGTGTGGAGGTTCGCCACTTCGCGGTCGGCCGGCGCCAGCCGCGCCAGCGCGTCGCGGGCACGGGTCAGGCTCGTCTCGTCGCGCAGCACACCGGCGTCACGGGTCATGATTCGTTGCAGTTCCTCGCGGCGCACCGCCCGCGGCGCCGCGGTTGGCGTGGACGCGGCCGGGGTCGGCGCCGTCAGGTCGAGGCCACGCAGCACCCCGGTCGGGTCCGGGTGGTCCTTGCCCTCGAGGATGGCGTCGACGCAGCGGCTGCCGAACACGAGCCCGTCGAGCAGCGAGTTCGAGGCCAGCCGGTTGGCGCCGTGAACCCCGGAGCACGCCGCCTCGCCGCACGCCCACAGCGCGGGCAGCGTCGTCGCGCCGTCGAGGTCGGCGCACACGCCGCCGCTGAGGTAGTGCGCGGCCGGCGCGACCGGGAGCCAATCGCGCCGCGGGTCGAGCCCGACGCTCTGGCACGCCTGCCAGATCGTGGGGAACCGGGCTGGGAAGTCGGGGATCTCCGTGGCGTCGAGCCACAGGTGCTCGAGGTCGCGCTCGTTCAGCCGGCGGGTGATCGCGCGCGCGACGACGTCACGGGGCGCGAGGTCGCCGTTCGGGTGCTCGTCGGCCATGAACGCGACGCCGCGCTCGTCGCGCAGCACGGCGCCCTCGCCGCGGAGCGCCTCCGACAGCAGGGGCCGAGGCATCGACGGGTGGTCGAGCGCCGTGGGGTGGAACTGCATGAACTCCACGTCGGCGATCGCGACGCCGGCCTGGCGGGCCATCGCGACGCCGTCTCCCGTGGACAGGGAAGGGTTCGTGGTGACGGCGAAGCACTGCCCCGCGCCGCCGGTGGCGAGCACGGTGTGGCGCGCCGTCAAGTCGTGTGTCTTGCCGCCGGGGTCGACGGCGCGCACGCCGACACACGCGCCGTCGACGATCCGCAGCTCGAGGGCAAACCACCGCTCGTGGACGGTGCTCGCCGTGTGGCGCACCGCGTCGACGAGGGCACGCTCGATCTCGGCGCCGGTCGCGTCTCCGCCCGCGTGGACGATCCGCGCGACGGAATGGCCGCCCTCTCGGCCGTATGCGAGGTCCTGGTCGACGCCCCGGTCGAACTCGGCGCCGAGCCCGATGAGGTCGCGCACCCGGTCGGGGCCCTCGGTGACGAGGATCCGGGCCGCATCGACGTCGCACAGCCCGGCGCCCGCCGAGATGGTGTCCGAGAGGTGCAGGGCCGGGGAGTCGACGTCCTCCTCGAGCGCGGCCGCGACGCCGCCCTGCGCGTAGCGCGTGGCCGACGAGGCGAGCTCGCCCTTCGTGAGGACGGTGACGGCCAGACCGGCCCGCGCCCCGCGGATCGCGACCGATAGGCCCGCGACCCCGCTGCCCAGCACGAGCACGTCGGTGGCCGGCGCGGCGGACATGCCGCGGGAGCCTACGACGCTCGCTCGGAACCTCCCCCGCCGAGCGCCGACAGCGTGGGCGCGACGATGCGGTTCCGCTCGTCGACGTGCACGACCCGCGGCTCGTAGCGCGCCAGCTCGGCCTCGTCGTACTCCGCGTAGCTGATGACGATGACGCGATCGCCCGTGTGGACAAGCCGCGCCGCGGCGCCGTTGAGGACGACGTCACCCGGCCCGCCTGCGATGGCGTACGTCTCGAAGCGCGCGCCGTTGTCGAGGTCGAGGACGTGCACCTGCTCGTGCTCGAGGATGTCGGCCGCGGAGAGCAGCGCGGGATCGAGGGTGATCGATCCGACGTAGTTCAGATCGGCGCCGGTGACCGTCGCGCGGTGGATCTTCGACTTCATCATCGTGCGCTGCATCACGCGAGCTGCTCCTCCACGACGACGCCGAGGTCGGTCTCGACCTCGGAGCCGCGCGTCACGATCCCCAGGTTGTCGATGAGCCGGGCCGGCCCGACGTGCGCGGCCACGGCCAAGATCTGCTCGCCCTCGACCCGCGCCGCTGGCTCGATGGTGGCGGCGTCCACGAGCTCGGCGTAGTCGAGGCGGACGCCGGGCGCGGCGTCAATCGCCGCGGCGACCGCGTCGACCAGTACAGCGGCGTCGCGCTCGCCGTCGTGGAGCGCCTCGGCGGCGTCGCGCAAGGCACGCGACAGCACGGTGGCGGCTTGACGGTGCTCGTCGTCGAGGTAGGTGTTGCGGCTCGAGCGGGCGAGACCGTCCGCGTCGCGGACGAGCGGCACCCCCACGACCGTGACCGGCAGGTTCAGGTCGGCCACGAGGCGGCGCACCACCGCGACCTGCTGGGCGTCCTTGCGGCCGAAGTACGCGCGGCACGGCCCGACGATGGAGAAGAGCTTCGTGACCACGGTCGCGACGCCGTCGAAGTGCGTCGGCCGGCTGGCGCCGCACAGCCCGGCGGTGACGCCCTCGACGTGCACGGTCGTGCGGGGCGCGTCGGGGTACATCCCGTCGACCGTCGGGGTGAACAGGACGTCGACGCCCTCGGCGGCGGCCACCGCCGCGTCGCCCTCCGGGTCGCGGGGGTAGCCGGCGAGGTCCTCACCCGCACCGAACTGCGTCGGGTTGACGAACAGGCTGACGACGACGAGGTCGGTCTCGGCGCGGGCGGCGCGCATCAGCGCGCGATGACCCTCGTGGAACTTGCCCATCGTGGGTACGAGCCCGACGGTCTGCCCGGCGCGCCGGGCGTCGTCGCAGCGGCGCCGCACGGCCTCGACGTCGACGAGGGTGATCACGCGAGCACCGCCTTCAGCGCGGGCTCGTCGCGGCCGGCGAGGCGCCGAGCCTCGTCGGCGAGCGCACGGTAGGCGCGCTGCTCGTCGGGCTCGATGGTGTCGAGGTGGCGGGCGACCGTCACCACGTCGCCGCGCGCGACGGGCCCGGTCAGCGCGGCGGCCGGGCCGGCGGCGAACGCGTGGTCGACGCTGGCGCGTACGAGCGGCGCGAACGCGTCGAACGGCACGCCGGCGGCAGCCGCGAGCCGCTCGACCTGCCCGAGCAGCGCGACGAGGTGGTTCGATGCCACGACCGCGGCCGCGTGGTACGCGGGACGTGCCGCGTCGGGCACCGCACCGGACCGCAGGCCGAGCGTCCGGGCGAGCACGTGGACCGCCGGGGGGCCGTCGACCGCGGCCCACGCCCCCACGAGCGCGTCGCCGTCATCGAAGCCAGTGAGCGTCTGGAGCGGGTGCAGCGCGCCGAGCAGCACGTCGGGACGCCGCGCCGCGAGGGGCGCGAGCGCGTCTGCGCCGAGTGCGCCCGCGAGGTGCACCACCAGCGCGCCCGGGCGAAGGCCGGGCGCGAGCGCCGCGGCCGTCGACTCGATGGCCCCGTCGGGCGTGGCCACGACGACGAGCTCGGCGTCACGTCCCGCGTCGGCGACCTCGGTGACCGGCGCGGCGAGCCGCCGTCCCGCGTCCGCGGCCGACTCGCTGGCCGGGATGCGGCCGGCGACCGCCGTGCAGCAGGAACCGACGGTGACGAGGCGGGCGGCGACGGCGCGGCCCGCCCGTCCCGGTCCGACGAGCGCGAACCGCACCGGTGTCCTGTCGTCCATCTGACCTCGCGATCCAGCCCCCGTCCGGGGTGCCGGTCGACT
>JBPYDT010000190.1:0-7050 GCA_051986275.1 Acidimicrobiia bacterium
TTCGCCGACCTTCGCACCATGGGGATCCGCACGGTGATGATCACCGGCGACAACCCGCGCACCGCCGCCGCCATCGCCGAGGAGGCGGGCGTCGACGACTTCCTCGCCGAGGCCACGCCCGAGGACAAGATGGAGCTGATCAAGCGCGAGCAGCGTGGCGGGCGCCTCGTCGCGATGACGGGGGACGGCACGAACGACGCGCCGGCGCTCGCCCAGGCCGACGTCGGGGTGGCCATGAACACCGGCACCCAGGCAGCCAAAGAGGCCGGGAACATGGTCGACCTGGACTCCGACCCGACGAAGCTCATCGACATCGTCGAGATCGGCAAGCAGCTGCTCATCACCCGCGGGTCGCTCACCACGTTCTCGATCGCCAACGACGTCGCGAAGTACTTCGCCATCATCCCGGCGATGTTCGCCGGGTTCGCGACCGTCAAGGTGCTGAACCAGCTGAACATCATGGGGCTCGCCAGCCCGCGCTCGGCGATCCTCTCGGCGGTCATCTTCAACGCGCTCATCATCGTGGCGCTGATCCCGCTCGCGCTGCGCGGCGTGAAGTTCGTGCCGAAGGCCGCGAGCCAGCTGCTGCGGCGCAACCTGCTGATCTACGGTGCCGGCGGCGTGGTCGCGCCCTTCATCGGGATCAAGCTCATCGACCTGCTCATCACCGCGCTCGGGGTGAAGTGATGCGACGCCAGCTGCTCCCCGCGCTCCTGATGATGATCGTGTTCACCGTGCTCCTGGGCCTCGCGTATCCTCTGGTGGTCACGGGAATCGCCCAGAGCGCGTTCCCGGGGAAGGCGAACGGCTCGCTCGTCCACCAGCACGGCACGGTCGTCGGGTCCCGCCTCATCGGCCAGAGCTTCACCGACGCGAGAGGCCGCCCGTTGCCGCAGTACTTCCAGTCCCGGCCCTCGGCAGCGACCGGCGTGACCGGCAAGACGAAGGTCGGCTACGACCCGACGCTCAGCTCCGCCTCGAACCTCGGCCCGACGAACCCCAAGCTGGCGAAGCTCGTTGCGCAGCTCGTCCGGGCCTACCGGGCCTTCAACGGGCTCGCCCCCGACGAGGCGGTCCCGATCGACGCGGTGACCGGGTCCGGGTCGGGACTCGACCCCGACATCTCGCTCGCCAACGCCCGGCTCCAGGCGCCCCGGGTCGCGCGGGCCCGGCGACTGCCGGTCACGACCGTGCTCGGGCTCATCGACGCGCACGAGAACGGTCGGACGCTCGGCTTCCTCGGCGAGCCGACGGTGAACGTCCTGTCGCTGAACCTCGCGTTGAACAGCCTGCGGAGCTAGCGCGGCGGTGGCACGCGGTCGACTCCGCATCTACCTCGGTGCCGCACCGGGCGTCGGCAAGACCTTCGCCATGCTGAACGAGGGCCGACGTCGCCACTCCCGCGGCACCGACGTCGTCGTCGGGCTCGTCGAGACCCACGGACGCGCCAACACCCTCGCCCAGGTCGGCGACCTCGAGGTCATGCCGCGCCGCCACGTCCACTACCGCGACAGCAACTTCGAGGAGATGGACGTCGACGCCATCATCGAGCGGCACCCCACCCAGGTCCTCGTCGACGAGCTCGCGCACACCAACGTCCCGGGTTCGCGGAACGAGAAGCGCTGGCAGGACGTCGCGGAGATCCTGGACGCCGGGATCGACGTCATCTCGACGCTGAACATCCAGCACCTCGAATCGGTGAACGACCTCGTCGAGCGCATCACCGGGGTGAAGCAGCACGAGACGATCCCCGACGCCAAGGTCCGCGCCGCCGAGCAGGTCGAGCTCGTCGACATGACACCCGAGGCGCTCCGGCGGCGGATGGCGCACGGCAACATCTACCCGTCCGAGCGCGTCGATTCGGCGCTCGCCAACTACTTCCGGCCGGGCAACCTCGCCGCGCTTCGCGAGCTCGCCTTGCTCTGGGTCGCGGACCGCGTCGACGAGTCCCTCCAGCAGTACATGGAGGACCATGGGATCGACACCTCGTGGGAGACCCGCGAGCGCGTCGTGGTCGCACTGACGGGGGCGCAGGCGGGCGACGACCTGATCCGCCGGGCGGCTCGCATGGCCCAGCGCACGCGCGGCGACCTGCTCGGCGTGCACATCCGCAACACCAGCGGCCTGGCGGAGACTCGCGACGACGTCCGCCTCGCGGAGCACCGCCAGCTTCTCGAGTCGCTCGGGGGCACCTACCACGAGGTCGCAGGTGACGACATCGGCCGCGCGCTCGTCGAGTTCGCCAAGGCCGAGCGTGCCACCCAGCTCGTGATCGGCGCGTCCCGACGGAGCCGCTGGACCGAGCTCGTGCGGGGATCGGTCGTCAGCCGAGTCATCCGCCAGTCGGGCGCGATCGACGTGCACGTCATCTCGAGCACCTCGCACGAGCGCGTCGACGGGGCCGTCGGGCCCATCCCGCGGGCGCCGCGGGGCCCGTCGCGACGGCGCGAGCTCATCGGCTGGGCGCTCGCCGTCGCGGGCCTCCCGCTCCTGACCCTGATCCTCACCGCGATGCGCAGCAGCGTGGGCGTTTCGAGCGCGCTCCTCCTCTACGTGCTGCTCGTCATGGGCATCGCCGGCGTCGGCGGCCTGCGGCCCGGCGTCACCGCGAGCGTCGCGTCCTTCCTTCTCGCCGACTACTACTTCATCCCGCCCCTGCACGAGCTCGCGATCAGCCATTCCGCGGACGTCGTCGCGCTCGTCGTCCTCCTCGTCACCGGGCTGATCGTCAGCTCCTTCGTGACCGTGAGCGTCCGGCGCAGTGCCGAGGCAGCTCACGCCAAGGCGGAGGCGCAGACGATGGCGCGCCTCAGTGGCTCCGTCATCGGTGCGGCCGACCCGCTCGGCGTGCTGATCGGCCGGCTGCGCGACACGTTCGGGATCGAGGCCGCCGCGGTCCTGCGCCGCGAGGGTGACGGGTGGCGACTCGAAACCTCGGCGGGGGAGCCGGTCCCGCTGCGACCGGAGGACGGCGACCTCACGGTTCCCCTCGACGACGACGAGCAGCTCGTCCTCCGGGGGGCGGGCCTCGACCCCGAAGACCTCACCCTCCTCGAGGTCTTCACGGGCCAGCTGTCGCTGGCGCTCGAATCGCGACAGCTGCGTGCCGAGGCCGCCCTGGCCACCGGGCTCGCCGAGGCGGACCGCTTCCGTACGGCGCTCCTCGCCGCCGTGTCCCACGACCTGCGCACCCCGCTCTCGTCGATCAAGGCGTCGGTGACGAGCTTGCTCCAGCGCGACGTCGAGTGGCCCCCCGAGGCCCAACGTGAGCTCCTCGAGGCCATTGACCGCGGGTCGGACCGGCTCACGTCACTCATCAACAACCTCCTCGACATGGGGCGGCTCCAGACCGGCACCCTCGAGCCCGTCCTGCGCGACGTCGGCTTCGAGGAGGTCGTCCCGGCGGTCATGACCGAGCTGCCTGACGGCGCGAGCAACGTCATCCTGGACCTGCCCGAGACCCTGCCGCGGGTGCACGCCGACGCCAGCCTCCTCGAGCGCGCCGTCGCCAACGTGATCGAGAACGCGCTGCAGTGGTCGCCGAGTGACCAGTGCGTCCGCGTCTCGGCCGGCTGCTTCGGCTCGACGGTCGACCTGCGCGTCGTCGACTGCGGCCCGGGCGTCGCCTCGGAGCAGCGCGAGGCGATCTTCCGCCCGTTCCAGCGACTCGGAGACAGCCCCAACGGCGCCGGAGTCGGGCTCGGGCTCGCCGTCGCCCGCGGGTTCGTCGAGGCGATGGGGGGCCACGTCACCGTGGACGACACGCCGGGTGGCGGCCTCACGGTGACCATGTCGCTCCCGCGCGCGGACGGGTGAGTCGCATCCTCGTCGTTGACGACGAGCCCGAGATCTGCCGCACGCTCGGCATCAACCTGCGCATTCGCGGCTACGACGTCGACCTCGCGGCCGACGGCGAGTCCGCGCTCGACATGGCGGCCCGCCACCACCCGGATGCCGTCGTGCTCGACCTCGGGCTGCCCGGCATCGACGGCGTCGACGTGATCGCCGGGCTCCGCGGCTGGAGCCGCGTGCCGATCGTCGTCCTGTCCGCGCGTGACGGGGAGCCCGACAAGGTCGCGGCCCTCGACGCCGGGGCCGACGACTACGTGACGAAGCCCTTCGGGATGGACGAGCTGCTCGCGCGCCTGCGTGCCGCGCTGCGGCGCGCGACGCCCGCCGAGGAGGACGCGGTCATCGAGACGCCGGACTTCACGATCGATCTCGCGACGAAGCGCGTCACCCGGGGCGACGAGGAGGTCCGGCTCACCCCGACGGAGTGGAACGTCGTCGAGCTGCTCGTGCGCAACCCGGGCAAGCTCGTCTCGTACCGGCAGCTGCTCCGCGAGGTGTGGGGCCCCGGGTACGAGAAGGAGACGCACTACCTGCGCGTCTTCATGGCCCATGTGCGCCGCAAGCTCGAGCCCGAGCCGTCCCAGCCCCGCTACTTCCACACCGAGGCCGGCATGGGTTACCGCTTCCACGCGGACTGACGGGCCGGACCCAGTCGACGTGTCGGCCAGAACGACGGTCGGCATAGGCTGCCGCCGCCCACGATGAAGCCCGCACCGTTCGAATACCACGCGCCCGAGTCGGTCGCCGACGTCGTCGGTCTGCTCGCGGCGCACGGCGACGACGCCAAGCCGCTCGCGGGCGGCCAGAGCCTCGTGCCGATGCTCTCGCTGCGCCTCGCCCGGTTCGAGCACCTGATCGACTTGAACCGAGTCACCGAGCTCACGACGGTGGAACGACGCGACGGCGCGGTCGTCGTGGGTGCCATGACCCGCCAGGCGGCGCTCGAGCGGCCGGGCCCGACCCGCGACGTGCCGCTGCTCGGTCAGGCGGCGCCACTCATCGGCCACTTCCAGATCCGGAACCGGGGGACGGTCGGTGGCTCCGTGGCCCACGCCGACCCGGCGAGCGAGCTTCCCGCCGTCACCCTCGCCCTCGACGCCGAGCTGCACGTCGCGACGCCGAGCGGTCCGCGGGCCGTCCCCGCCGCCGAGTTCTTCGTCGGGAACTGGACGACCGCGCTCGAGCCCGAGGAGCTGCTGACCGCGATCTCCTTCCCCGTGTGGGAGGGACGCGGCGGCTCGGCGGTGGAGGAGGTGGCGCGCCGCCACGGCGACTTCGCGCTGACGGGCACGGCGTGCGCGGTCGGCCTCGACGCCGGCGACAGCATCGAGCGGTGCGCGATCGCGCTCTTCGGGATGGGCAGCACGCCGGTGCGCGCGCCGGCCGCCGAGGGGGCCCTCGTCGGCCGGGCGGGCGACGACGCCGAGCTGTCGGAGGCAGCGCAGCTCGCAGTGCAAGACCTCGACCCGCCCGACGACGTCCATGCGTCCGCCCGCTATCGACGGTCCGTGGGCGCGCACGTGGTGCGGCGTGGGCTGACGCGAGCGCTCGAGGAGGCCCGGCGGTGAGCGAGGTCGTGGTGCACGTCACCGTGAACGGCGAGCCGCGGCGTGCGCTCGTCGAGGCGCGCAAGACCCTCGCCGACTTCCTGCGTGAGGACTGCGAGCTCACGGGCACGCACCTCGGGTGCGAGCACGGCGTCTGCGGCGCGTGCACGGTCCTCCTCGACGGCGCCGCGGTGCGGTCGTGCCTGCTCTTCGCGGTGCAAGCGGAGGGCGCGGCGGTCACGACCGTCGAGGGGCTCGGGTCACCCGGCACGCTGACCGCCGTCCAGGAGGCGTTCCGCGAGGAGCACGGCCTGCAGTGCGGGTTCTGCACCCCGGGGTTCGTCGTCTCGGTCCACGCCTTCCTGGCGGACCACCCGCGTCCGACGCACGACGAGATCCGCGACGCGCTGTCCGGCAACCTGTGCCGCTGCACCGGATATCAGGGCATCATCCGGGCCGTCGAGCGAGCGGCCGCGGCGATGGCCGAAGACGCCGCGGGCGCGTCCGCGTAGCGGGGGCCTCGTCCAGCTCGGCGAGGACGGAGGCCGTCGCCGCGCCCGCCGGCTGCGCGACGCGCGGCGGACCCGGCACGCGCGGCGGCGCCACGGGCGCGTGCCGCGCACCGTGGTGCACGACCCAGCGTCCCGGGTCGACCTCGGTGACGCGGTGGCGCGACGCGGGTGCGCTGGCCGGCCGGGCGAGCCACGCCGCAACACCCGCGAGCGAGACATCGACCATGACGCCACCGCCACGGGCGAGCGCGCTGGTCGCACCCAGCGCCGCGACGAGCCCTGCGACCGGGTCCGCGATCGCGTCGCCGCAGAACACGGGGTCACCCGCGCTGTCGCGGGCGAGGAGCCCGGCTGCCGCCGCGACGTCGTCGCCGAACCCGACGCGGTTCGACCACGGACCGGTGCGGCCGTAAGCGGTGATCGACACCCAGGTCAGCCCGGGCCGGGAGCGGACCATCGCATCCGCGTCGATCCCGAGCTGGGCCAGCGCCCGCGGGCGGGACGCCTCGATGACCACGTCCGCTTGGGCGAGCAGGGCCTGCAGGCTTGCCCGGCCGCCGGAGGTCGCGAAGTCGAGCGTGATGCTGTCGTGCCCCCCGTGCAGGTCGTCGAAGAAGGCGGTCGGCCCGCGACGCGCGCCATCAGGGCGGGTCGTCGACTCGACCTTCACGACCCGTGCGCCCGCGCGCGCGAGCACCGACGCGGCCAAGGGGCCGGCCCACATCGCTGACAGGTCCACCACGAGCGGCCGCGACGGGGGCTGCTGCCGCCCGCCCAGCCGGCGCGTCCGACCCGGCGCGAGGTCGTCCGCGCGCACCGCGCCGACCTCCGCGCACGGGAGCGCGAGCTCCTGCGCGTGGGCGGCGACGACGCCCGCCGCCCGGGTGCTCACGTGCTCGGCCAGCGCGGCCCAGGGGTCGCCCACAGAAACCCCGACGAGCGCGGGCACGACCTCCACGTCGGCGATGCGCGCGAGGTTCACGGCTACCCACCCGCGCGCGGCGCGCAGCAGCTGGCACGACCCGCCGACGGACGTGGTGCCGGCCCGCTGGCCCCCGAGGAGCGCGGCGCGTCCGAACAGCGTCGTGGCGACTTCGACATCGACCCGTTGGCCGACGTGACTCGTCGAGTCCGCGAGC
>JBPYDT010000191.1:0-3874 GCA_051986275.1 Acidimicrobiia bacterium
CGACGGGCCGCGGCTGTGGCTGATGTGGCGCGACCCGCGGGAGCCGGGCGCGTAACGCGCGTCAGCCGGTGAACGCCGGCCTCGGGAGGACGAGGAGCGGCGTGCTCAGCGCGAACGCGACGACACGCTGCGCCGTCCGCCCCTCCGGTGCGCGCCTCATCACGACCTGGCCTCCGGTGGCACGGGAGGCGGTCGACGCCGGTCCGGGGGCGGCGGCCCGTCGGGGAAGGTGAAGAACATCGTTTGGGTGCCGTACGCCAGGAGCGTGGGCGGGTCCCACAGCTCGATCTCGACCGACGCGTAGCCGTCGCCCGCGTGCCGCGCCCGCTTGCGGGCGAGCACCCAGTCGGAGCGCGCGTCGTTGAGGAGGTGCACCGTCAGGTCAGCGCTCGGGGGCAGCCATCGCGGGAGTCCGCTGCCCATGCGCTCGTTCACGCCACCCGGCATGGTGTCGCAGAGCGTGACGAGCGCGAGCGGGTCGAGGACCCCCTCCGCTGTGTACGGCGGCGCGTCGAAGCGGTACCACGACGAGTGCTCGGAGGTCGTCGGCGTGTACTCCTCCCACCACGCGTGACCGTCGACGGCGCGGCCCTCGACGAGGTCCCAGAAGTTGAAGTGGAGGTCCTCGGGGACGTCGTCGGGCCGGTCGCGAAACGACGGGCAGGTGTCGGGCTCGGGCGGGGACGGCGGCACGAGGTCGGTGAACTCGAAGCCGTCGCGCGACGCGCCGAAGACCGCCAGCGACGTGTGACCGGCGGGCGCGCCGCGCGAGTGGAGCGTGGCCCCGGCCTGCGACATCGTTCGGCCCCGGCGCAGCACCGTCACGTCGATGTCGACCGGGCCCGGCTCGACTTGCCCGGCGAACACGACGGTGATCGACCGCAGGCGCTGCGTCGGGGCGTCGAGCTCGGTGCGCATGGCGCTGGCCGCGACCGAGGTGACGAGACCCCCGTGGGGGACCAGCGGGCAGTTCCACTCGGCGCCGATGTCCGTCCGGTAGCGACCGGGCGCGTCGGGGTCAGCGTCGACGACGAGCTGGCTCTGGAACGGCGTCGCCGCGGCCTCGCGCACCGCTGCCTCCTGGGGCGGGGGGCGTCAGCATGGCCTGCCGGTGTGACCCTCCGCCGCAGATATCGGGGGTCAGATCTCGAGCGGCTCGTGCTCGATCTGCTCGACGAGCGCGGCGAGGCTCTCCTGGGGGATGCCCGCCCGCAGCTGCAGCATCAGCCACACGGCCATGAGCCCGGCCGCCGCGCCCGCGCCGGCGATCGACCCGATCTCGACGCGGAGGAACAGGCTGTGGCCGGCGACGGCCGTGACGACCGTGAACACGATGATGCCGGCCATCCAGCCGAGCATGGCGCGGGCGTGCCCCATCAGCGCGATGAGCGCTTGGGCCAGCGTCAGGGCGAGGATGAACAGGCCGCTGCCGGCGGCGAGCAGCGCGAGGTCCCGGCCGTTGAGGTGGAACTTCGACCCGAAGAGGATCTTGCCGACAGGCGGGCCGAGCGTCCCCCCGGCGATGACGCCGAGCGCGCCGATCGCCACGACGACGAGGACGAGGTTGCGCACACCGGCGCGGAACTCCTCGTTGCGCCCGGCGCTCACGAGGCTCGACAGCTTCGGCAGGAGCGCGGCCTGCACCGCCTGGAAGAGCAGGATCGGGATGCGCGAGAGGAACAGGCCGACGATGAAGTCGGCGACGGCGGCGCGCTGGCTCGACGTCGCGAGGACCTGCGCGCCGAGGAACGGCGCGTAGCTGAGGACCTGTGCGAAGAGCGACCCGAACAGGAGGTAGCTCATGTTCGTCGACAGCTCGGACCACGGCGCGTCCGGGCCCGGCGGCATGAGGTTCCGCTGGCCGCGCATCGCGACGAACGTCGCGAGCAGGGGCGGGAAGGCGAGGCACAGCCCGTACCACAGAGGGTTGGGCACGCCGGCCGCGGCGAGGAACGCCACGGGAATCAGCCGGATCGTGCCTTCGGCCGCCATGCTGACGCCGTACGCACCGAAGCGACCGTTGCCCGCGAACACGCCGCGCGCGAGTAACTCGAAGCCGTACGTGAACAGCGAGATGACGAGGCAGACGACGAGCCCGGCGTTGCCCGCGAAGAGGCTGCTGACGATCGGCGTGAACGCCGCGACCGCGATCGCGAGGATCGCGAGCGCCACGGCGAACGCCAAGCCGAGCGCGGCGGCGCGCTTGACGACCGGGCCGCCGCCGATCCCCCGGACGCGGCGGGCGGCGATGGCGCGCCCGACCTCCTGCTCGAGGGGCAGGAAGATCCCCGGGGCCAGGACGAACACGAACACCCAAAGGGCGTTCAGCGCGGCGTAGTCCGTCTTCGAGAGCGCCCGGAAGCCGAGGATCTGGAACCCGTAGGTCGTGACACCCGCGACCATCAGGCCCGCCCCGACCGCAAAGGTGCCCTCGGGGAGCGGCTTTTGAGCCGCTTCGAGAAGTCGTTGTCCGCGTTGGGTCATGGTCAAGGCACGTCGGGACGCCGGCCGCTCGGCTGGGCCTTGGAAGCATACGGAACCTACGCCGTCCGCTACGGAGTCCGGTCGCACCGGGGGGGTATCGGCCGCACCCCGGGCGGGCAGGAGCCTTTACCCTGCGTGCGTGCCGACGGCCCGCGTGAACGGCCTCGACGTCTACTTCGAGCGACGCGGCCGCGGGCCGCGCCTGCTGTTCCTCAACGGGTCCGGGACGACGCTGGCGAGGACCCGCCCGATGCTCGACCCGTTCGCCGAGCGCTTCGACACGGTCGCGCACGACCAGCGGGGCCTCGGTCAGACGGAGATCCCGCCTGGCCCGTACCGCATGGCGGACTACGCGGCGGACGCCGCCGCGCTGCTCGACCACCTGGGCTGGGAACGCTGCCGCGTCGTCGGCGTGAGCTTCGGCGGGATGGTCGCCCAAGAGCTGGCGGTCACGTGGCCCGGGCGCGTCGAGCGGCTCGCCCTCTGTTGCACGTCGCCCGGGGGCCCCGACCGGGCGTCGTACCCGCTGCACGATCTCGCCGAGCTCGACGGCGCGGGGTACGCGGCCGCCTTCCCGCCGCTGCTCGACACGCGGTTCACCCCGGCCTGGCTCGAGGCGCACCCCGAGGCCCGCGCCTTCGTCGAGGCGCTCGCGCAGCGGTCCGCCCGGCCCGCGGGGGAGGACGTGCGCCACGGCGAGCGGGAGCAGCTCCTCGCCCGGAGCGACCACGACGTCTGGGACCGGCTGCCCGCGATCACGTGCCCGACCCTCGTGGCGAGCGGCCGCTACGACGGGATCGCGCCGGCGAGCAACGGCGAGGCGATCGCCGCGCAGATCCCGGGTGCCGTATTCAACGTCTACGAGGGCGGCCACCTCTTCTTCGTCCAGGACCGCGCCGCGATGCCCGACGTGCTCGACTTCCTCGCCGCGGATGAAAAGTGACGCGGGGACGCTCGGCGCGCTCTTCGCCGACCGTCGACCTCGCGACGCCGACGCCGTCCTGCTCGAGGTGCCGGGCGGAGCCCGTCTGACGTACGCCGACGCGGACCGGGTGTCGGCCCGCGTCGCGCACGCGCTGGACACGCTCGGGGTGACACCGGGCGACCGGGTGGCCGTCCAAGTGGAGAAGAGCCCGTCGTTCCTCCTCGCCTACCTCGGGTGCCTGCGGGTGGGCGCGGCACTGCTTCCGATCAACCCGGCGTCGACGGACGAGGAGGTCGCTCACGTCGTGGCGGACGCCCAACCGTCGTTGCTCGTCCACGACCCCTCGCGCACGCCGCCCGCCGGTCCCGAGGCCCGCACGATGGACGCGACCGGTGCCGGCACGTTCGCGGACGTCGTCAGCGAGCAAGACGACGCGTTCGACGACGTCCGCCAGCGCGCCGAAGA
>JBPYDT010000192.1:0-42261 GCA_051986275.1 Acidimicrobiia bacterium
CGGTCAGTTCGACGTGCGGTGGCAGCTCCCGAGCGGCACGACGGGCCTCACCCTGTCCGTCTACGTCCCGGGCGACCCGTCCGACCACGCCTTCTTCGCACCGGGAGCTGTCGCGACGCCCCTCGTCAGCGGCGCGGTCGCGCGAGCGACGCCGCAGCTGCCCGGACCGTGCTCGTCGTCATCCCGAACGAGAACTGCGAGTACGAGCTCCAGCCGGGCGCCCGCCTGCCCGCCTCGGCCGACGCCGGCATGTCGCCTCGCTGCGTTTCGTCGGCGCACCCTGACGTGCCACTCCCGGCGGGGGGTGGCGCGCCGTCCGACGTCGCTCCTCAGCTGAGGGTGACCGCTGCCCGGCCGCGCCAGGACCGCGCGGGTACCGTCACCGCGTGACGAGCCGGGCTGCCCGCCGCCGGCACCGCCGCATCGTCCGTCGCCGCATCGGGGTCGGCGTGCTGCTCGCCGCCCTCGCGGCGGGCGCGGGCGCCTACCTGCTGACCCGGCCGCCCGCCGCCTCGCCGCGGACCGTCCGCGCGGCCGCGACAACGACCACCACCACCACGACCACGCTCCCGCCGACCACGACGACGACGGTCGACCCCGGGACCCTGCCCCAGACGATGGACATGCCGACGACGACGAGCGCGCAGTTCCAGGCGGGCCTCGCGGGGTTCTGGCAGGCGATCGTGACCGACAACCCGGCGCCGGCGATGCCGTTCTTCTTCCCTTTGTCCGCCTACCTGCAGGTCAAGGCGATTAGCAATCCCGCTGGCGACTGGATGGGGCGCCTCGTCGCGGCGTACCAGACCGACATCCACACCCTGCACGGCAACCTCGGCGCGGGTGCGGCGACGGCCCAGCTCACCGGCGTCGACGTGCCGAACGCGGCGCAGTGGGTGCTCCCCGGCAGCGAATACAACAAGCTGCCCTACTGGCGGGTGTACAGCGCGCAGATCCACTACACCGACGGCGGCCAGGCCGGGTCGTTCACGATCGCCTCGATGATCTCGTGGCGAGGGGAGTGGTACATCGTGCACCTCGCCCGGATCGCGTGACCGGCCGGCGCGCCGGTCCGCGGCCCGACGGGCGCGCCCGCCGTTAGTACATTTACGGGCCGTGGCCGTGGCCTCGAAGCGACCGCGTGCGGTCGAGCCCCCGGACCGCTCACCGATCAGCGCGTTCATCGTTACCGCCCGGCCCAAGCAGTGGGTCAAGAACCTGCTGGTCGTGGCCGCGCCCGGCGCCGCCGGTGTGCTCACCGACCCCGTACAGCTCGGCCGGACCGCGGTCGCCTTCATCGCCCTCTGCCTGGCGGCCAGCGGCACCTACTTCCTGAACGACGCGCTCGACGCCGAGGCCGACCGCCAGCACCCGGTGAAGCGTCTCCGCCCAGTCGCGAGCGGGGTCCTGAGCGTCACGACCGCGAAGTGGACCGCCGGGATCCTGATCGGGCTCGGCATCGCGGTTGCCGCCCCGATCAACCACGGCCAGCTCGCCGCGGTCGTCGCCGGCTACGCCCTCCTGACCGTGTCGTACAGCATCTGGCTCAAGCACGAGCCCGTGATCGACCTCGGGGCCGTCGCGGCGGGGTTCGTGCTGCGGGCCGTGGCCGGCGGGATCGCCACCAACGTCCCGATCTCGAACTGGTTCCTCATCGTCGCCGGCGCCGGCTCCCTCTTCATCGTGACCGGGAAGCGTCACGCCGAGCAGGTCGAGCTCGGCTCCGACGGGGGCGGGCACCGGGCGACGCTCGACGAGTACACGCCGGCGTTCCTCGGCTTCGTCCGCTCTGTGGGCGCGAGTGTGACAATCACCGCGTATTGCCTCTGGAGCTTCGAGGTGGCGTCCCGCGTCGGCGACGTCTTGTGGTTCCGGGCCTCGATCGTGCCCTTCGTGCTGGCGATGCTGCGCTACGCCTTCATCGCCGAGCAGGGCGGAGGCGGCGCGCCGGAGGAGGTCGTCTTCGAGGACCGTGTCCTGCAGATCCTCGGCGTGCTGTGGCTCATCACGTTCGCGATCGGCGTGAGCGGCTGACGTTCATCGGCGCGGCCTGGGGGCCCTGAACCTCGGCCAGTAGGCTTGCCGCGCGGGTAGTCCCCGGGGCCCGACCCCGGATCTGGGCAGAAACGGTCCCGCTGGTGGGAACCACGCGCTCTCGATGAGTACGACCCGTCAGGACGCTTTAGGCGCAGACGCGCCGACTGACCCGCATGTGCAGGTGCGGAGCCAAGCCGGCCCGGCGGTCCCGCCGCCGCGCCGCCCGCGCCGCGAGGCGGCCGCCGCAGCGCGCCTGCGTGACCACCGGCGACGGCATCGGCTCGTCCGTCGGATCGTCGCGGCCGCGTTCGTCGTCGCCCTCATCCCGGCCGTGTGGTCGTACTACCGGGCGGTGACCGCGACCGGGTCCGACCCGGTGTCCCTGCGCAGCATCGAGTGGCTGAAGGGCAACGGGATGAACGGTGTCGTGAACACCGTCGAGCACTGGTACTACGCGAACAACCCGCCGCCGGTCGGCGGCAAGCCCTCGCACGGTCTCCCGCACGCCGCAGCCGTGAGGGGCGCAGCGCGCGCGCACACCACTGGGCCGGTCGCGCCACCGCACCTCCCACCGCCGGTGAACATGCAGCCGGTCGTGACGACGCCCCTGGCGGGCGAGGGCGTCTGGACGCCGACGGGACGGGCCGTCGACGGCCTCCCCGCCGTATACACGACCTACTTCCGACCGGACGCGCTCCACACGAGCCTCGTCGCCGCGGCCATGTGGATGGACACCAACCTGTTGAAGACGACGCTCGTCCCGGGCACGCTCGAGCCCGGCGGCCCGAACCCGTGGGGCGCCGAGGTCCCGCCCGCGCAGCGCGCCAGCCTCGTGGCGGCGTTCAACTCGGGGTTCAAGATCAGCGACTCGAAGGGCGGCTACTACAACTACGGCCAGATGGTCCACCCCCTGGTGAACGGGGTGGCGTCGCTCGTCATCGACACGTCGGGCCGTGCGACCGTCGGGCTGTGGGGCCGTGACTTCGCGATGGGGCCGACGATCGCCACGGTGCGCCAGAACCTGGCGCTGCTCGTGGACAACGGCCAGCTCGTGCCCGGCCTCGCGAGCGACTCGAACAACAACTGGGGCGCCACGCTCGGCAACAGCCTCTACGTCTGGCGCTCCGGCGTCGGCACCGACGCGAACGGTGCGCTCGTGTACGTCGGCGGCCCCGGACTGAGCGTCGAGTCGCTCGCGATCCTGCTCCAGCGGGCGGGCGCGGTCCGGGCGATGGAGCTCGACATCAACACCGACTGGGTCTCGGCGTTCACGTTCGCGCAGAACGGCCTGGACCCGACGAACGTCTCCGGCGTCAAGCTGCTGCCGAGCATGGTGCGCCCCGAGGACCACTACCTCACGCCGGGCGAGCGGGACTTCTTCGCCCTCTTCGCCGCCCACTAGCGGGCGCCAGCCCGCGGCGGCGCGCCGGCGCGACGGCCAGGCGCGGATGGCGTCGGCGCGGCGGGGTCCGCGCCGTATCGTGGGCGCAGCCGACGCGACGAGGACCGCATGCTGATCGACGGGTTCGTGCACCAGCTCCCGGACATCGATCCGAGCGAGACGACCGAGTGGCTCGACTCCCTGGATTCGGTCATCGACGTGCGGGGCCGCGCCCGCGCTCGATACCTGCTGGCCCGTCTGATGGAGCGCGCCCGCGAGCAGGGCGTCGGCGTCCCCGCGATGGTGACCACCGACTACATCAACACCATCCCGCCGGAGGAGGAGCCGTGGTTCCCCGGCGACGAGGCGCTCGAGAAGCGCATCCGCGCCGCGATCCGCTGGAACGCGATGGCGATGGTCGACCGGTCGAACCGCCGCTTCGACGGGCTCGGCGGGCACCTCTCGACGTTCGCGTCGGCGGCCGCCCTCTACGACGTGGGCTTCAACCACTTCTTCCACGGCAAGAGCGACGGCGGTTTCGGCGACCAGGTCTACGTGCAGGGGCACGCCGCGCCGGGCGTCTACGCGCGGGCGTTCCTGGAGGGGCGCCTCGACGAGGAGCAGCTCGACCGCTTCCGCCGCGAGGTGTTCGGCGGCGGTCTGCCGAGCTATCCGCACCCCCGCCGCCTGCCCGCGTTCTGGGAGTACCCGACCGTGTCGATGGGCCTCGGCCCGCTGAACGCGGTGTACCAGGCGCGCTTCAACCGCTACCTGCTCCACCAAGAGATCGTGGACACGAGCCAGGCCAAGGTGTGGTGCTTCGTCGGCGACGGCGAGATGGACGAGCCCGAGGCGATGGCCGGCTTGTCCCTCGCCGCCCGCGAGCAGCTCGACAACCTCATCTTCGTCGTGAACTGCAACCTGCAGCGCCTGGACGGGCCCGTGCGCGGCAACGGGAAGGTCATCCAGGAGCTCGAGGCGACCTTCCACGGCGCGGGCTGGAACGTCATCAAGGTGATCTGGGGCCGCGCCTGGGACGAGCTGCTCGCCCGCGACGTCGACGGTGTGCTCCTGAACAAGATGAACAGCACCGTCGACGGCGAGTTCCAGAAGTACGCGGTCGAGAGCGGCGCGTACATCCGGGAGCACTTCTTCGGCCCGGACCCGCGCCTTCGCCGCCTCGCCAGCCACCTCACCGACGAGGACCTCCAGCGCCTGCCGCGCGGCGGGCACGACTACCGCAAGCTGTACTCGGCCTACAAGCTCGCGGTCGAGCACCGCGGCAGCCCCACCGTCATCCTGGCGAAGACCATCAAGGGCTGGACTCTCGGCGAAGGCCTCGAGGCGCTCAACGCCACGCACCAGATCAAGAAGCTCGACGTCGCGTCCCTGAAGCGCTTCCGGGACCGCCTGCTGCTGCCGATCCCCGACAGCGACCTCGAGGAGGGCGACCCGCCGTACTACCACCCGGGCGTCGGGTCACCCGAGCACGAGTACCTGCTCGCGCGCCGTCGGGCGCTGCACGGCTCCCTGCCCGAGCGCGTCGTGCGCCGTCGGGCGCTCACGCTGCCGACGCCCGACACGTACGCCGACCTCCTCGCCGGAACCGGCGAGAAGATCCACGCGTCGACGACGACCGCGTTCGCCCGGCTGCTGCGCAACCTGCTGCGCGACCCCGGCCTCGGACGGCGAGTCGTGCCGATCATCCCTGACGAGGCCCGCACGTTCGGGCTCGACGCGCTCTTCCGCGAGGTCCAGATCTACGCGCCGTTCGGGCAGGCCTACGAGCCGGTCGACGCCGCGCTCCTCCTCTCCTATCAGGAGGCGCGCCGCGGGCGGCTGCTCGAGGAGGGCATCACCGAGGCGGGGTCGATGGCGAGCTGCACCGCGGCGGGCACCGCGTACGCGACATGGGGCGAGCCGATGATCCCGTTCTTCATCTTCTATTCGATGTTCGGGTTCCAGCGCGTCGGCGACCTGATCTGGAGCTTCGGGGACCAGCGCGGCCGGGGGTTCCTGCTCGGCGCGACGGCCGGCCGGACGACGCTCGCCGGGGAGGGGCTGCAGCACTGCGACGGCCAGAGCCACCTCTACGCCGGCGCGTACCCGAACTGCCGCGCCTACGACCCGGCGTTCGCCTACGAGATGGCGGTCATCATCCGGGAGGGCATCGAGCGGATGTACGGGTCGGAGCCCGAGGACTGCTTCTACTACCTCACCCTCTACAACGAGACCTACCCGATGCCGGCGATGCCCGAGGGCGTCGCCGACGACATCCCGCGCGGCCTCTACCGCTTCCGCCCGGCGCCGAGCGCGGCGACGCACCGGGCGCAGATCCTCGCCAGCGGCACGGCGATGCTCGCCGCCCTCGACGCGCAGGTGATGCTCGCCGACGAGTTCGACGTGGCGGCCGACGTGTGGAGCGCCACGAGCTACAAGGTGCTGCGTGACGAGGCGCTGACCGTCGAGCGTCACAACCGGCTCCACCCGACGGACGCGCCGCAGGTCCCGTACGTGACGCAACGCCTCGGTGACGTCGAGGGCCCGATCGTCGCCGTGACCGACTTCGTCAAGGCCGTGCCCGACCAGATCGCCCGGTTCGTGCCGACGCCCTTCGTGTCACTGGGCACCGACGGGTTCGGCTACTCCGACACCCGGACGGCGCTCCGCCGTCACTTCGAGGTCGACGCGGCCCATCTCGTCGTCGCGGTGCTCGACACCCTGGCGCGTCAGGGCGACGTCAAGCGCGAGCGGGTCGCGGAGGCGATCAGCCGGTACGACCTCGACCCGGACCGGCCGGACCCCAGGACGACCTAGCTCAGCCGCCCCCGACGCGCCGCTCGTCGATGCGGAGCGGGTCGTCCGCGTCCCAGTCGTCCCCGTGGTCCTCGGCCTCGTCCGACCACGCTGAATCGTCGTCGCCGTTCTCGTCCACGTCCGCGAGCGAGCGGTCCGACTCGGAGAACAGGCCGTCGTCGAAGCCCTGCTTCAGCTCGCGGGCCTCGCGGAACCGGCGAGCACGTCCCTTCCTGGGCACCTGGTCACCTGCCTCTCACGAGACCTCGGCCCGTCCCTCCAGCGGCTCGTGCGCGGCGGCGCCGGCGCCGGGGTCCCAACGGCCCATTCTCCCACGCCGCGGGCCTCCCGCGTGCCGGTGGAAGGCTCGAGATCTCGCCACCAGCGGGCGCGCCCGCGCGCGTGGCAGGCGCCACTCGGGAGCCCGACCCCTACAATGCGCGGTCCACGGTGAGACGCCCGGGCGCTTAGCTCAGCGGGAGAGCGCTGCCTTCACACGGCAGAGGTCACTGGTTCGAAACCAGTAGCGCCCACAACCTTCTCTGGGAGCGTCCGGGTAGGGGCCGCCCCTTCGGGGTAGAGGGGGAGGGTGCCCCGCGGGCGCGGCCCGCTAGCGCCGGTCCCCAAGGCCTGGCTGCTCGGCCGGCGGCGCTCGCGGGATTTTCCTGAGGCGGTCACGGTCCCGGCTGACGAATCGGCCGTTGGGTCCGCCGCGCCGGAGCCTCATGTTCGAATTGTCACAGTCTGTGGATGTCTACGCGCTTCGGCGGGTATGTCTGCCAGCGATGCTTCAGTCAGGGAGGGTCGAGTTCGTGAGGTGCCCCGAATGCGGCACCGTGGTAGCGGTTCACCTGGCGCCGGGGGTCGCCCTTCGCTTGGCGCGTGAGGCAGTCGCGGCTGGGCAAGAGCGTGCGACGATCACGGTTGCGCAGGCGCTGGTCCACGAATGTGTGCGGTCCGTCGACGGCACTGTGGCGGTCGCGGGCTAAACATCCCGCGCTGAACCGAGTCGTCGTAGAGCGGCGGTAGCAACGCGTCCGTGGATGCCGCCGAGCTTCGAGCCCGCGCTCGTCAGGCGGCCGACGAGCTGGGCCGGGAGCCACCCGGCACCGAGGCCGAGAGCTGTGGCGCGAGGAACGCGGGGCGCGGTCGTGCTGCTCGCCGGCTCGGCTGATGACCGTGTCGAGGTGCTCCGCCAAGCCGCGAACGAGACGGCAACCGAGTGGACCGACCACGACGCGGCACGGTTGACCTTGGATGCGGCGACCCTCGCGGCGATCGGCTGCCTAAGCCAGTCAACCGAGTCGGCGTAACCGATTCGGCGGGTTTGGAGGTGTCCCGCCCGTACGGGTGAGAAGTCGCGGCTTGCACAGACCTGCGAGGCTGGCGTCGTGGCTCAACCGTCGGAAGCGGCCGCGCCAACCAGCGAGACACCGGCGGCTCGCAAGGTGCCGCGGTGGCGTCGGGGCCTCGTGGCGTTGCTCGTCGTCCTCGGGTGCGTCGTTGCGCCGATCTCGGTGATGGGCGTGTGGATCCACAACACGCTGCTCAACACCGACCAATACGTCGCGACTGTCGGACCGCTCGCCGAGAACCCCGACGTTCAGAACGCGATCGCTACCCGCGCGACCAACGAGCTGACCCAGGGTGTGAACCTCCAGGAACGCCTCTCGAACGCGCTCCCGCCCCGGGCCGCATTTGCTGTGCCGTTCATTTCGGCCCAGGTGTCGCAGGTCATCCATCAAGTCGCGTTACGGATCGTCCAGTCGCCGAAGTTCGCGGAGCTGTGGAGGTTGATTAACCGCCGGGCTCACGGTCAGATCATCGCCCTCCTGCGCGGTCAAGGCAGCCGGATCAGGCTCGTGCGAGGGTCCGTCATTCTCGATCTCGGTCCGATCGTCAAGAACGTGTCGAGCGCGTTGAACAAGATCGGCATTTCCGGTCTGAACGAGAAGCTCTCAGGGACGAACCGTCAGCTGGTGCTCATCAGCTCGAACACGCTCAAGACGGCCCAGATCGGTTCACGTCTGCTCGATGACTTGGCGATCGTGCTCCCACTGCTCACGGCCGGGCTCTTCCTTGGTGCAATCGCGATTTCGGCATCACGTCGACGCACGATCCTGCGCAGCGCCATCGGGCTCGCGCTGGCGATGGCACTGCTGCTGATCGTCTTCAACTTGTTGCGCACCCTCTATCTCAATGCTCTCCCCGCGACCGCGAACCAGGCCGCGGCCAAGGCCGTCTACAACCAACTGCTCTCGTTCCTGCGGACGTCGGTCCGGGCCTTGTTCGCGTTCGCGGTGGTCGTGGCGCTCGCAGCGTGGCTAGCCGGACCGGGACGCCTCGCCACACGGATCCGTAGCTTGAGCCTCGAGGCGATCCGGCGAGCGCCCGGATCGGCCGTGGTGCCACGTGACGTCGCGGTCGTGGTCCACCGCCTTCGCACGCCACTACGCGTCACCGTCATCGGCGCTGCCCTCCTCATCCTCATCGCGCTCAACGCGCCGGGCCCGACGACGGTCCTCTTCGTGGCGATCGTCGTCTTGGTGCTCCTCGCTGCGATCGAGGTCCTTGGGCGCGTCCCGCTCGAGGCCAGCCCCGCCGGCGGCGGCGTTGGAGCGATCACCGAGCCGGTCGCGTCGGAGCCCTCCACGCCGGCGGTCCAGGTCAGGACGCGGTCGACGCGCCGGCCAACGGCGAAGCTTCGGGTTCCAAGCGACTCTCGGTCGAGGCATCCGGATTCCTTTTACGAGCGCTTCGCTGCCGTCTACACGAACTTGGTCGACTCGGGCACCGCGGCGCCGGCCAAGACGATCGCACAGGCCAACGCCGTTCCGGTCACCACCGTTCATGGCTGGGCGAGAGAAGCCCGCCGCCGCGGTTTCCTGGCTCCCGGTCGACCGACCACGGCCCAGTCAACCCGTCGGTAGCGGCGTTGGCCGCGGTGTAGTGGCGCGGCGGGTTTCGACCGGCTCACCGCACGCCAGCATGGCGTGCCGGACGCCGACGGGCGGGACTGGACCGTCTTGAGGACCGAGCGCTGGCTACAGCGCGCCCCCCGCGGTCGCGCCGCAATGTCCGAGACCTCCGCGCTCGCACACGTCGGCAGCCCGACTGACAGGATTGCGTCATGAACGCCGACGAAATCGATGCGCTGCTCGACGTGGTGCGCCGACCGGAGCGCGAACGCGTGACGATCGCGGACCGGGTCCAAGCATTGGAGGATCGGGAAGCCATCCGCGCGTTGATCATGAGTTACGGCTACCTGTGCGACGCTCGCCAATGGGACGAGCTGCTTGATCTCTACACCGACGACATCGAGCGGGTGCTCGCTGGCAGCCTCGTCGAGCAGGTCAAGGGCAAGGGTTCGCTGCGGGAAAAGCTCGTCGCGCCGACGCTGGAACACCGGTCGGGGAGCGGAAGCGCTCCACCGCCGCGTCAGCTCGAGCAACTGGACCTCCGGCACCTCATGGCGAGCGACGTGATCCGGCTCGGCGACGACGGAGCGACGGCCACGGCCGCCGTGCAGTACCAGATGGTGGCGACCCTCGAGGACGGCGGGGGCTTCCAGCGGGGAGCGCACGAAGGTTCCTACGTGTTCGAGTTCCGGAAGGCCGACGGCCGATGGCGGTTCTGTCGGCAGTACATCGTGAGCGACAACGCCCACAACCCGATGTTCCAGCAGTCGCGATCCTGATCCCGTGTCGGAGGTGTTGACGCCAGGCCGCATCGCCCTCGTCACCGGTGCTGGTGCCGGCATCGGGCAGGCAACCGCGCGGCGCCTCGCACGCGACGGGGCGCTCGTGGCGGTGAACGACGTGCGGCCCGAGCTCGCTCGCGCGACCGCTGATCAGATCAAAGGTGACGGCGGCACGGCGCTCGCCGTCCCCGCCGACGTCACCCGCTGGGAGGAGATCGCCGGGATCGCGCGGCGCGTCGCTGACGAGATGGGCCCCGTCAACGTCCTGATCAACAACGTCGGCGGCGCCCCGCCTGGCGTGGCGTGGCGGGAGCTGCGCGAGACGAGCCCCGAGGAGTTCAACTCCTTCGTCACACTGAACCTCGGTTCGGCGTTCATCTGCACGCGCGCGGTCATCGGCGGGATGCTGGATCAGGGCTACGGCAAGGTCGTCTGCGTCAACTCGATCTCGGCGGTCTTCGGACAGCGTGGGGGTATCGGCTACGCGTCGGCCAAGGCCGGCCTGTCGGGGTTCGTCGCCTCCGTGGCGAAGGAGGTGGGCGCCCACGGCGTGAACGTGAACGCCGTCTTGATCGGGAACGCGCCGCACCCCTCTCGGGCGCCCGAGCGGCAGGCGCTGCTCGATCAGTGGACGCACCTCGGCCGTACCGGCCGGCTCGACGAGTTTGCGGCCACAATCGCGTTCCTGGCGTCCGACGACGCGTCGTACCTGTCGGGTTCGACTGTCGTGGTCGACGGCGGCACGCTCCGGTTCGCGCAGCTGTGAGCCGCGCCGAGATCGAGGCGCTGGTGCGCGTCGTCGAAACGCCCGAGCCCCCACTCCGCGGCGACGCGGCGCGGGTGGCGCTCGCCGAGGACCGGCAGGCGATCCGGGACCTCATCATGACGTACGGCTACCTCGAGGACGCACGTCGCTGGGACGAGATGCTCTCCCTCTACACCGAAGACATCGTCCGCGTGCTGGCGGGCTCGCTCGTCGAGACCGTGGAGGGCAAGCCCGCGCTGCGGGCCCGGCTGGTGAACCCTGTCATGGAGGCGGTCTCGCGGCGGACGGCCGCGACGCAAGACCAGCTCGAGCAGCTCGGCCTGCGTCACCTCATGTGGGGCGACGTCGTGCGCGTCGCGCCGGATCGTCGGACGGCGACGGCCGCCGTTCAGTACACGCTCGTGGCCACGGCCGACGGCCCGGGCGGTTACCGGCGCGGCAGCCACGAGGGCTCGTACGTCTTCGAGTTCCGTCGAGAGGACCGACGGTGGAAGTTCTGCCGTCAGGTCATCGTCACCAACAACGCCCATAACCCGATGTTCGCGGCCCGCAGCCGGCCGTCCGACGGCTGACGGCGCGCCGGCCCGGACGCCGACGCAGCCGAGGTGACGTGCGAGGATCGTGGTGTGGCCGGTGACCACTACCAGCGCCCGGGATGGTTCACGCGGCACGTCTTCAATCGCGGGGTCGCGCTGGCCACCCGCGCGGGCGTCAGCGTGTGGGGGTCTCGCATCCTCCAGGTTCGCGGCCGCTCCTCAGGTCAGCTCCGCGAGACGCCCGTGAACCCGCTCACGCTCGACGGCCGTCGGTACCTCGTGGCGCCGCGGGGCGTGACGGAGTGGGTTCGGAACCTCCGCGTCTCGAAGGAGGGCACGCTGCGCGTGGGCCGGCGGACGGAGCCGTTCCAGGCCGCCGAGATTCCCGATCCTGAGAAGCCGGAGATCCTGCGCGCCTATCTGCGACGGTGGAAGATGGAGGTCGGTGTCTTCTTCGACGGCGTGAGCGACACGTCGCCCGACGACGAGCTGCGCCGGATCGCGCCGGACCATCCGATCTTCGAGCTGACGGACCGCGGGGAGTAGGGCCCGTCGTCGATCGGCTCGTGCGGCGTGGTATCAGGAATGCGCGTGTTTGAGGTCCCGGACCCCGAGGTCGTCGGTAGGGAGCCGACCGGCCGCGCGACGGGCGGCGGCGTCCGCGAATGGATCGCCGGGGTCAGGACCGGCCATCTGTCGCTCAAGACGCGCGTCGTCCGGTACTCGGCGGGCTCGCTCGTGGCCGTAGCCGTCAGTGAGCTGACGCTGACGCTGCTGGTCGGTGTGGCCCGGATGTCGGCCGGCCCGGCGGCCGTGCTCGCGTTCTTGGCCGGCGCGATTCCCAACTGGATCCTGAACCGGCAGTGGGCATGGGAACAGACGGGCCGTGTGAGGTTCGGTCGGGAGGTCGTGCCTTACGTCGCGATCGTGCTGGCCACGCTCGCGGCCACCGCCGGCGCGAGCGCCGCGGTGGACGCGGCGACCCGGGACGCCTCACACTGGGTCTCCGTGGTCGCCGTCGACGGGGCCTACATCGCCGCGACCGGGCTCATGTTCGTGGTCAAGTTCGTGCTCTTCGATCGGCTGGTCTTCACCCAGCGGGCGGCAACCGCGCCCGTCGCCGTCGACCCGGAAGGCCCGTGATGGCGACGGTGCTCGTCGTCGAGGACGAGGAGCGCATCCGCGACCTGCTCCGCTCCTACCTGGAGCGCGCCGGGCTCGAGGTGCTCTCGACCGGGTCGGGCGCCCACGCCATCGAGCTCGCCCGCTCGACGAACCCCGACCTGCTGGTGCTGGACCTGCGCCTGCCCGACGTCCCGGGGGAGGTGGTGGCGAGCGAGATCCGCCAGTTCCTCCCGGTCCCGACGCTCATGCTCACGGCCAAATCGAGTGAGCAAGACCGGATCCGCGGCCTCGAACTCGGCGCGGACGACTACGTGACGAAGCCGTTCAGCCCGCGCGAGCTGGTACTCCGCGTGGAGGCCATCCTGCGGCGATCGGCGTACGACGTCGTCCGACCCGGCCCGGTCTCGTACGGCGCGGGCGAGCTGGTCATCGACGCTGACCGCCGGGGCGTGCAGGTCCGCGGCGAGACCGTCGAGCTCACACCGACGGAGTGGGGGATCCTCGTCTCCCTCGCGCGGGTCCCCGGGCGCGTGTACTCCCGCTACGAGCTCATCAACAAGGTCCGCGGCTTCGAGTTCGAGGGCTACGAGCGCACGATCGACTCGCACGTCAAGAACCTGCGGCGCAAGGTCGAGCGGGACTCACGCCAGCCCGAGATCGTGGAGACAGTGCTCGGCGCCGGGTACCGCCTCCGGCTGACGCCCGATGGCTAGGCCCCTGCGCCTCCCGACGTCGCTGGGGGCGCGGCTGCTGGGCGCGTTCCTCACCGTGGCCCTCGGGGCGCTGCTCCTCTTCGGCGTGCTGGTGCTCGTCGAGTCATCACGCGACGTGACCGATCTCACGACCCAGCAGCAGGCCACGACACTGACCGCAGTCGCGCACGCGGCCGGCGTGGCGTACACCGACGCCGGCGGCTGGAAGAACGCCGACATGGACGCCACCCTCACGCTCGCCACCGACGCTGGGGCGCGGGCGAACGTCTTGGACAGCCACGGCCGGATCGTCGCCGGGCCGGCCCGGTCGCATGGTCGGATGGTCCGCCTCGCGCCGGTGGTGCACGCCGGCACCCGGGTGGGCACGGTCCGGGTGGCGTTCTCGGCTCGCTCGGCCGCCGTGACCGACCTGCGCAACGCGCTGTTCGCCACCATCGTCGCCGGGGCAGGGCTCGCCGCGCTCCTCGCGGTGGTCGTATCGATCCCCGTGGCCCGGCGGATCACTCGACCCCTTCGTGACCTCATCCACACCGCGCGGAAGGTCGAGGCCGGCGACTGGTCGGCCCGGGTCGCGGAGACGGGGAAAGGCGGTGAGCTGGCGGAGCTGTCCGTCGCGTTCAACCGGATGGCCGATTCGGTCGCGCTCCAGGATGAGATGCGGCGCACCCTCGTCGCCGACGTGGCCCACGAGCTGCGGACCCCGCTCACGGTGGTGCGCGCCACGCTCGAGAGCATGATCGACGGTGTCACGACGACGACGCCGGCTCGGCTCTCGGCGGCCCACGACGACATCCTGCGACTGACGAAGCTCGTCGAGGACCTCGAGACGCTCGCCGCCGCCGACGCCGCGACCGGTCCGCGACTCAAGCTCGACGAGGTTGATCTCGCCGACATCGCCGAGGACGCCGTCGCCCGCTTCGCACCCCAGTTCGAGTCGGCCGAGGTGCAGCTCTCCCTCCACACGACTCCGGCCCGCGTCGGCGGCGACCCGCGACGCCTCCACCAGGTCACCTCGAACCTGCTCGTCAACGCGTTGAAGTTCACGCCCGCGGGCGGCGCCGTTGCCGTGAGCGTCGACCGTGACCACCGCACCGCACGGCTCGTGGTGAGCGACACCGGCATCGGCATCCCTGAGAACGAGCAGGGCCGCGTCTTCGAGCGGTTCTGGCGTGGTGCCGGCGCGCGGGGCGTCGCGGGGAGCGGGATCGGACTCACCGTCGTGAACGAGCTCGCGCACGCCCACGGTGGCGACGTGCGCGTCGAGAGCGAGCCCGGGCACGGGACGCGCGTCACGGTCAGGATCCCGAGCCGCTAACCGCGCGCTTCTTTACACGATCCTTATATTCCGATCTCCACACGACCTTCACACCGGCTCTATGCCGCCTTCGCACGCGTCGTCTTGGCTGTAGAAGGTCTCTGGAACCGCCCGAGGTGTCCCCAACTGTTGCGATGAGCGGAGACTGACCGATGCGAACACTCGTCTTGGGCGGCGACGGCTACCTCGGGTGGCCGACTGCTCTGCACCTGTCGGACCTCGGCCACGACGTGGCCATCGGCGACAACTTCGTGCGCCGCCAGTACGACCACGAGATGGGTGTGGAGAGCCTCGTGCCGATCGAGACGCTCCGCACGCGGGTGCAGACCTGGACCGAGTACTCGGGCCGCGACCTGGCCGTGTACGTGATCGACCTGCAGCGGGCCGACGAGGTCTACACAGCGATCGCCGACTTCCGACCCGACACGATCATCCACTTCGCGGAGCAGCGCGCCGCGCCCTACTCGATGATCGACCGAGCTCACGCCGTCGCGACCCAGGTCAACAACGTCGTCGGGACGCTGAACGTCCTCTACGCGATCAAGGAGCTCGACCCCTCCATCCACCTCGTGAAGCTCGGGACGATGGGGGAGTACGGCACACCCAACATCGACATCGAGGAGGGGTGGCTCGAGATCACGCACAAGGGCCGCACGGACCGTGTGCTGTACCCCAAGCGACCTGGGAGCTTCTACCACCTGTCGAAGGTGCACGACAGCCACAACATCGAGTTCGCCTGCCGCGCGTGGGACCTCCGCGCCACCGATCTCAACCAGGGGATCGTGTACGGGCAGCGCACCGCGCAGACGGCACTCGACCCGCGGCTCGCGACGCGCCTCGACTACGACGCGATCTTCGGGACCGTGCTCAACCGCTTCATCATCCAGGCAGTGCTCGGTGAGCCGCTCACCGTGTACGGCTCGGGCAGCCAGTCGAGAGGGATCATCGACATCCGGGACACCGTGGAGTGCCTCCGCTTGACCGTCGAGCATCCCGCGGGGCGAGGCGAGTACCGCGTCTTCAACCAGCTGACCGAGACGATGAGCGTCGCTGAGCTCGCCAAGGTGGTGGCCGAGGCCTACCCGGGCGCGACGGACGTCGAGTTCGTCGACAACCCGCGCGTCGAGGCCGAGAGCCACTACTACCAGGTCACCCACCAGGCGCTCGTCGACCTCGGGCTCGAGCCGCACTACCTCTCTGAGACGCTCATCGAGTCCATGTTCGGGATCGTGGAGCGGTACCAGGACCGCGTCGACCGCGACGCGCTGGTGCCGCTCGTCAACTGGCGGCGGGCGTCGAACCCGGTGCGGCCGCCGACTGCGCAACGCGCCGGCGAACCCGGCGAGCAGGTAGGCGTCGGGCCGGTCGCGTCGCGGTGATGGCACGCGCCCCCGGCGTGGGGCCCGTGCCCGGCACCGTGCTCGTCACGGGGGGCGCCGGCTTCATCGGCAGCGCCGTGGTGCGCGCACTGCGCGCCGCGGGGTACCGGGTCACGTCGGTCGACCGGGTGGCACCCCGCGACGCGGACGTCACCGCCATCGTCGGCGATCTCGGGGATTCCGACGTCCGCTGCGAAGCAGTCGCGGAGGGAACGTCGGCGATCGTCCACCTGGCCGCGGCCACGTCGGTGATCGGGTCGATCAGCGCGCCCGCCCGAGTCTTCGACGACAACGTCGCGGTGACCGGCGCCTTGCTGGAGCTGGCACGCGTGCGTGGGGTGCGACAGTTCGTGCTGGCGTCGACGAACGCAGTGGTGGGAAGCGCCGGGGACGGCATCATGTCCGAGACGTCGCCGCTCGCGCCCTTGACGCCCTACGGCGGCACCAAGGCGGCGTGCGAGATGCTGCTGTCGGCGTACGCGGGCTCGTACGACGTCACAACGTGCGCGCTGCGACTCACCAACGTCTACGGCGTCGGGATGCATCAGAAAGACAGCCTGGTGGCCCGCCTCATGCGCGCCGCGCTCTCCGGGGCGACGCTCCAGATCTACGGGGACGGCGAGCAACGGCGCGACTTCGTCGACGTCGCTGACGTCGTGGCCGCCGTCCAGCTCGCGCTCGAAGGCGCATGGACCGGCACGGTGGTGATCGGGTCGGGACACTCGAGCTCGGTCCTGGACGTGGTCGATGCCGCTCGCCGTGCCACCGGGAAAGACCTCCCGGTGGAGCACGTGGCGGCGCGTGCGGGCGAGATGCGCGCCGTCGAGGTCGACATCAGCCTGGCGCGCGCGCTCGGCTTCGAGCCTCACGTTTCGCTCGACGACGGCCTCGCGGCGCTCTGGACGGAGGTCCGCGAGACGTGGGATGGCGCGGCGTGACCCTCGACGAGCTCGTGCGGCCCGACGCCGACGACGCACCGGAAGCCCCGCGTACGCGGCCCCGTCGGGCGGACGGGCTTCGTCGGCACGCGCTCTTCATCGCGGCCTTCCTCGCCGGCACCGCGCTTCGGGTCATGGCCCAGCTCGCGTACCGGCCGGCACTCCTGTTCGTCGATTCCTGGAACTACCTCACCAACGTCCGGAGCCTCGACCCGCGGAAGCTCGACCCGATCGGGTACCCCGCGACGCTGCTCAAGCCGGTGCTCTGGGTCGGGAACCTGGCGACGGTCGCCGGGCTGCAGCACCTGCTCGGGCTCGGCATCGCCGTGGCGATCTACGTCGTGCTGCTGCGCAACGGGATCCGCCCGTGGCTCGCCGCGCTGGCCGTCATCCCCGTCCTGCTCGACGCCTACCAGATCCAGATCGAGCAGAACATCATGTCGGACACCCTCTTCGAGGCGCTGATCGTCGCGGGCGTCGTCGTCCTCCTGTGGCAGCGACCGCCGTCGCGCCCGGCGCTGATCGCCGGCGGTCTTCTGCTCGGGATCGCGGTCGAGGTGCGCACGGTCGGCATCGTGCTCGTGATCCCGGCGGCGCTCTACGTCGTCATGACGACGCCGCAGGGCCTGCGGCGGCGCCGCACGCTCGGACTGGTCGCGGCGTTCGCCGTGCCCGTCGTCATCTACGCGTCGTACTTCTCCGCGGTCAGCGGCAGCGCGGGCCTCGTCGGAGGCCAGGACGGCGTCATGTACGGGCGGGCGGCCGCCATCGCCGACTGCGCCACGCTCCGCGTGCCGCCGTACGAGCAGCTCCTCTGCCCCACGGGGCCGCGCAACTACCCGGTGGACGACCAGTACGCGCACGACCTCGGCCTGCTCGCCCGCATCCAACCCCCGGCGGGGATGACGCGATCCGAGGTCGAGCGCGACTTCGCGCTCCGGGTGTTCCGCCAGCAGCCGCTCGACCTCGTCCACGCCGTCGCGAGCGACTTCGCGTACGGGTTCAACTGGTCACGCAGCTCGCGGACCACCGACGTCCCCGTGAGCCGATGGCAGTTCCAGCTCCACTATCCGGTGTTCCCGCCCCTGTACCCCACCGAGGAGATCGCGCTGCACGGCGGCGGCGGGCCGGCGGTGAACCGGACACTGGCCGGCGCGCTGCGGAGCTACCAGCTGGACGGCGGGTACCTCCCGGGTCCGTTCGTGGCCCTCGGCTTCCTCCTCGGCCTGCTCGGCGCGGCGGGCGTCGGCCGGGCCCGCCGCTCGCCGCTTCGCGCCGCGTGCGTCCTGACCTCGCTGTCCGGGCTCGGCGTGCTGCTCGCCGCCGACCTCTTCGAGTTCTCCTGGCGCTACCAGCTCCCCGGGGTGATCTTCGGCCCCCTCGCCGGCGTCCTTGGCCTGAGCGCGCTGCTCGGCACCGGCGCTGCGGTCCCCGCGGAGGCGCCCGACCCGGACGAGGCGGTCCTGGGCGCCTTCGAGGCGACGCACGGCCCGGCGGCGTTCGCTCCTGTCGTCGTCGTGATCGCCGCATACAACGAGGCGGCCAGCGTCGGTGGCGTCCTCGACGAACTCCCCACCGAGTGTCATGGCCTGCACGTGGACCGGCTGGTCGTCGTCGACGGCGCGACCGACGCGACGGCGCACGCCGCCGCGGAGCACGGCGCCACCGTGCTCGAGCTGCCGGAGAATCGTGGGCAGGGCGTCGCGCTGCGCGTCGGCTACCTCCTCGCTCGACGGGGCGGCGCCCGCTACATCGTCACCACGGACGCCGACGGCCAGTACGACGGCGCGGGGCTGCCGGCGCTCCTCGAGCCGCTGCTCGTCGACACCGCGGACTTCGTCACCGGCTCACGGTGGCTCGGCGGCCAGGAGACGACGGACCACGTCCGCCGGTCGGGGTCCCGCTTCTTCGCCTGGGTGGCGCGCCGGCTGACGGGCCAGCCCATCACCGACACCTCGTTCGGCTTCCGCGCGATGAGGGCCGAGGTCCCGGCGTCGCTCACCCTGCGCCAACCTCAGTACCAGTCCTCCGAGCTGTTGATAGCCGCGATCGCGCACGGCTACCGCGTGATCGAGGTGCCGATGACGCAGCGTGTGCGAGCCCACGGGCGGAGCAAGAAAGGCCACGCGCTCCGTTACGGCACGAGCTACGCCCGCGTGTTGCTCGGCACGTGGGTGCGCAACCGCCCGGCCCGCGGTCGGCGAGCGACGTCGCGAGACGAGTCGGTGAAGGTCCCTCACGACGTGCCGTAACCCTTGCCGCGCTTCGGCATGCCGGGTAGCGTCCGCTCGCTCGAGACGAGAAGAGGTCGAGGCGCTGCGTGAGCGGCGCCCGGTGCGGGGCTGAGCACCGTCCGACGGGTTCGTGGCGCCGTGTCGCCAACGCCAGGAACCTGCGGTCCGTGGCCGACCAACCGACCGAAGGAGTTTCCGTGAGCCAGGTGCCACCGCCGCCCCCGCCGCCCCCGCCGCCCCCGCTGGGCAACATGCCGCCGCCGCCGGGCGAGGGCACCGGTCCTGCCGCCGCCACGCCGCTGCCCCCGGGCGTCGTCGTCAGCAGCGTCGGGAGGCGCCTCGGCGGCTACCTCCTCGACCTCGTCCTCGTGATCGTCACACTCGTGATCGGCTGGCTCATCTGGTCGCTCGTCGTGTGGGGCCGCTCGACGTCGCCAGGCAAGCAGCTGCTCGGCATGAAGTGCGTCAAGAAGGACACTGGCCTGCGCGCCAACTACGGGTCGATGGTGCTGCGAGAGTTCGTCGGCAAGTACCTGCTGGTGGACGTCGTGCTCGGCTCCATCTGCTTCGGGATCGGCGCGATCGTCCTCGACTTCATGCTGGTGTGGGACAAGGACCGTCAGCAGCTCTGGGACAAGATGGCCAACACGATCGTGGTCGACGACCCCAACAACCTGTACAGCAAGGAGAGCCCGACCGGCTGACCGGTTCGCCGCGTCCCGGGGCTCGCTGTCGTGTGAGGCCGGATCCTCGTCGCCGACGCCGGGGGCGTGGAGAGGAGCGCACTTGAGCGACGACGCGTCGGACGCACCCGCCGGGGCGTTTGGCGAGTGGGGACCGTCCGTGTCGGTTCGGATCGAGCGGTCGGCCGTGTGGGCGTTCGCCCGCGCGGTCGGCGACGACGACCCCCGGTACGCGACCGGCGCAGGCGTCGTCCCGCCGACGTTCAGCGTCGCGTGGCTGCACAGCTGCGCGATTCCGTCGCCGTCGGGGACCGTGCCGTCGCTCATGCCGCCGGGCGCTGACCTCTTCCGGCGCGGCGCGGCGCCGAACGGCGTGTTCCTTCACGGCGAGCAGAGCTTCACGTTCCACCGCGCGGTGGAGGTCGGCTCCGTCCTCGAGGGTCGCATGCGGGTCGGGGAGCCCGTCCAGAAGCAGAGCAGCCGGGGCACGATGGTCGTGACCCGCGTCCAGACCTGCTGGACGGAGGACGGGGACCCCGTCGTCACGGACGAAGCCACCTACATCCTCCTTCTCTCGGACTGACGCGGCCGAGCGCTTCGCCGGGGCCGTCCCCGGTAGCGTCCGCGCATGTTCGACATCGCGGCCGAGCCCGCCAGGGGGGCGTTCCTCGACCCGTCGCTGCTGCGCCTCTCCGGCCTCGAGCTGCTGCGCACCTACCTGGAGGGACGCGATCGGTGGGCGCCGATCGCCCACCTCACCGGAATGCACCTGACGAGCGTCGAGCTCGGGCACGCCACCTCCGTGATGCCTCTGTCGGACTGGCTCTGCGCCGCGCCCGGGGAGGTCAGCCCGGCCGCGCTGATCATCCCGACCGACAGCGCGCTCGGCTCGGCGATCCACACGACCCTGCCCCCGAAGACGCTCTACACGACGGCAGAGCTCTCGATGACCTGGGTCCGGCCCGTCCCACCTGGCGGGTACGTCACCGCGACGGGTGAGTGCGTGCACACGAGCCCGACGCAGGCGCTCTCCACCGCGCGCGTCACCGACGACGACGGAAACCTCCTGGCGTCCGCGACGTCGCGCTGCGCGGTCTTTCCGCCCCTGCCGGAGGTCCCGCCCCCGGCGGACCCGCCCGAGGCGGCGGACCCGCCGCACGCGCCGGACCCCTACGAGCGACCGCTCGACGCTGCCGTGCCGTCGGTCGACCGGCACAGAAAAGGTCGGGCGCGCCTCGACGCCCTTCGACGCGGGGAGACCCCACGTTCTCCGTTCGCGCGGCTCCTCGGTCTCTCCCTCGATGACGTGGGCGACGCCACCGCGACCGTGTCCGCGCCGTGCGCGCGGTGGCTGTGTGGGCCAGGCGGCGGCCTCCAAGGGGGCGTGCTCGCGGTGATCGCCCATCACGCCGCCTCGCTCGCGGCCGAGACGACCATCGACGCCGGCGACCTCACGGCCGTCGACCTCAAGGTCAACCTGCTCCGCCCCGTGCCGCCGAGCGAGGGGGCGGTCTCGGCACGCGGCACGGTCACGTACCGCGGTCGCGCGGCCGCGCTCAGCGCGGCGACGGTGACCAACCCCAACGGGCGGCCCGTCGCGCTGCTGACCGCGTCGTCGACGGCCCGGCCCGCAGGAGGGTAGGGGCGCGAAGGGTTCTGGCACACCCTGGGGCCGAGGACGTAGCGTGTTAGCGCGCACACCCTCGGCGTTGGGCGCCGCGATCAAGGTGCGGGTCGCGGCACAAAGGGGACGAAGGGATGAAGAGTCGGCGGCCGGGTGGACCTGCCCCGTCGATTTGCGGCATCGGGCTGGTCACCGGCTACGGGTGGGGCAAGAAGCATCTCTGGGACGGGCTGATGCGCAGCCAGCCCGCGGTGCGCCTGACCCCGGGCTACGGGTCGCTGTTCGAGAGCGACGCCATCTGGGTGTCGATCATCCCCGACGAGGGCGGCGTGAGCGGGGAGAGCAAGTTCACGCGGTCGCTGCGCTCCGCGGCGCGCGAAGCCGTCGAGGACGCCCGCGAGCGGGGCTGGCGCCCCGGGGGCACGGTCGGGCTCGTCCACGCCGTCGTGCTCTCCGAGGTCGAGCTGTGGCGGGACTTCTACGGCCCGAAAGGCGGGCGGGCCAGCCGGCGGGAGTACGTGCGGCTCATGCCCTCCACCGCCATCACCGGCCTCATGATCGAGCACGGGTTCCACGGGCCGTGCATGAGCGTGGTCGCGATGTGCGCGTCGGGGAACGCCGCGCTGCTCACCGCGAAGATGTGGATCGACGCCGGGATGGTCGACGACGTGCTGGTCGTCGCCACCGACGTGTCCGGGACGCCCGAGAACGCCCGGTCCTTCGTTGACCTCGGGGTCGTGATCGTGGACCGCCCGCCGCTCGACGCGTGCCGGCCGTTCCAGGAGGGCAGCCGCGGCTTCGTCGGCGGCGAGGCCTCGGTCGGGCTCATCGTCTCCGGCCGTCCCGACGGCGCGTACGCCGACGTGCGCGGCGGCGCGATGAGCCACGACGCGCACCACGCGATCTCCCTCGCGGCCAAGCCCGAGCAGATCCGGTCCTGCTACCAGTCGGCGCTCCACAACGCGGGGGTCGACCCCGACGAGGTCGTGTACTTCAACGCCCACGGACCCGGGACCCGCCAGTGCGACAACGCGGAGGCGCAGCTCTTCGACGAGCTCTTCCCCGACGCCGCCGGGATCTATTCGTTCAAGCCCCTCGTCGGGCACTGCCAGGGCGCGGCCGCCGCGGTCGAGGTCGCGATCCAGTGCCTGGCCTACGAGGAGGGCACGATCCCCGCGCCCCCGCAGGTGGCGCCCGGGCACCCGCGGCTCCTGTCGGGACTGGTCGAGCGCCAGCCCGGCGCGACCTTCAAGTCCTCGATCGGGATGGGCGGCTACAACACGGCGCTCGTGCTCGACGAGCCCCACGGCTGACCCCGCCCCCGGCCGGCCGGACCGGCGCTGCCTTCTCCAGAGCCCACGCGTACGCCGGCCCGGCGACGCGTGGATCCCCAGATGGACACGGACCGCGCGCTCGCGCCCACCCTCAGTGCTAGCCTGTTGCGGCTGGGGCCGATGGGGCTCCTGTGGCTGGATTTGTGGGGCCTTCTCCGTGCTTGGGGATAAACCGGCGCGAGGTTCTGGCCGACGCAAATGGCTGTGAAGCGGGTGCGTCGAGGGGGCGCCGGTGCAACCTGACACGCTGGACCTCGAGCACGCCGACCCGATGGCGCGCCTGTGGCGCGTCGCGAGCTTCGAGTACGACCTCGCCACCGACGTCGTCTACTGGTTTGACGACCCGGGCGGGGCGCTGAACCTCTACGAGACCGACGCCGCCGACCTGCTCGAACCGGTGCTCGTCGCGGCGCGCCAGGGCGCCCCGTGGGACCACTACGACCTGCACCGCACGGTCGAGGACCGCGCGGGTGACGCCGTGGACCTGCGCGTGCAGGCCCGCCTCCTCTACGCGCGCGACGAGTCCCTGGCCGGCGTCGTCGGGATCGTCACGGACGTCTCCGAGCAGCGCCGCGGCGAGCGCGAGCTGCGCGGCGTCCTCGACCGTTACCAGCGCCTCGTCGAGCTGAACCCCGACCCGGTCGTCGTGCACCAGGCCGGGGTGGTGCGCTACGTGAGCCCCGCGACGCTGAAGGTCGCGGGCGTGAAGGACCCGAGCGAGTGGGTCGGCCGCGGCATCCTCGACTTCATCCACCCGTCCTCGCTGGAGGACACGCTCGAGCGCATCGCCGGCCTGACCGAGCCCGGGATGGTGTCCGAGCCGAGCGAGGTGCTGCTGCTCGGACCCGACGGCAAGCCGCGTCCCTACGAGTCGATCAGCGTGTGCATCGAGTGGGACGGCGACATCGCGCACCAGGTGATCCTGCGCAGCATGGCCGAGCGTCGCCGCGCTGAGGCCGCGCTCCGCTACCAGGCCAGCCTCATCACCCACGTGTCGGACGCGGTCGTCGCCGCTGACCTCAACGGCACGATCCGCGGGTGGAACCCGGCAGCCGAGGCGCTGTACGGCCGCTCGGCGGTCGAGGCCGTCGGGCACACCGTCGGCCGGGTCCTGGGCCCCGACGCGGTCGAGGAGGACGGCACGACGCGATCCGGTGAGGTCGAGCACCGCCGCGCCGACGGCACGACGCTCACGGTGAGCGTCGCCGTCGCGCCGCTGCGCGACGACCTGGGCAACCTCACCGGGAGCGTCGCCGTCTGCACCGACCTCACGGCCCGCATGGAGCGCCAGGCCGCCGAGGCCCGGTACCGGGTCGTCGTCGAGGCCCTCGAGGAGGGCGTGATCGTCGTCGACCGCGACGACATGATCGTGTCGGTCAACGCGTCCGCCCGGACCATGATCGGCGACTGGCTGCGGGTCGGGCTCACCACGGCGTCGCTGCTCGAGCGGTGGCCGACCATGTCGGAGCAGGGCATCGCCTACGACCTCGACGACCATCCCCTCACCGTCGCCGTGCGCACGGGGACCGCCCAGAGCGGCGTGGTGATCGGGACGGTCGGCGAGACCACCCGCTGGTTCGCGCTGAGCGCCCACCCCCTCACCGACGACACCCGGCCCCAGGGTGACGCGGTCGCCTGCTCGTTCACCGAGATCACGGACCGCAAGCGGACCGAGGAGGCGCTCAGCTTCCAGGCGACGCACGACCCGCTGACCCGCCTCCCGAACCGCGACCAGATCCTCGAGTCGCTGAACCAGGCGGCCGCCGACGAGAGCGAGGGCGTCCGCGCCGCGCTGCTGCTCATCGACTTCGACCGCTTCAAGATGGTGAACGACACCTTCGGCCACGCCGTCGGCGATCGGGTCCTCGAGACCGTCGCCGGGCGCATCGCGGACGTCGTCGGCAAGCGGGGCGAGCTCGGCCGCCTCGCCGGGGACGAGTTCGTCGTCGTGTGCCCCGGCATCCACGACCCTGAGACCGCCCGCGAGCTCGCGGTCGACGTCGGTGACACGATCCAGCGGCCGGTGCGCCTCCCCTCGGGACGCGAGCTCGTCGTCACGGCGAGCATCGGCATCGCCTGCGACGCGGTCGGCGTGCAGGCGCCCGAGGTGCTGCTCGCCCACGCCGACGTCGCCATGTACCGGGCGAAGGAGCGGGGCCGCGACCGCATCGAGGTGTTCGACGACCTCATGCAGGCCGCGATGTCCCGGCGCCTGCTCATCCACGAGGGGCTCCGCCGGGCCGTGGACACCGACGAGCTCACGATCCACTATCAGCCGATCGTCCGGGGTTACGACCGCGCCGTCGTCGGCGTCGAGGCCCTCGCCCGCTGGCAGCACCACGGCCTCGGCCCCGTCTCACCGGCCGAGTTCATCCCCGTGGCCGAGGACACCGGGCTCATGAGCGAGCTCGGTGGCCGCATCATGCAGCACGCCTGCAGCGACCTCGCCCGCTGGACCCGCGAGCAGCGCTGCCCGCCCGATCTGGCGTTGAACGTGAACATCTCGCCCCGCCAGCTCACCGACCCGGGCCTGGTGACCATCATCTCGGGCACCCTCGCCGACACGGGCCTCGACGCCGACCGGCTCTGGCTCGAGGTGACCGAGACGGTGCTCATGGAGGAGGCCGACCACATCGCGACCGCCCTGAAGGAGCTGCGGGCGGTCGGCGTCCACCTGGCGATCGACGACTTCGGGACCGGCTACTCCTCGCTCGCCTACCTGAAGCGGTTCCCGGTCGAGGCGCTCAAGATCGACCAGTCGTTCGTGCAGGAGCTCGGCTCGGACCCCGAGTCGCAGGCCATCGTCGCCGCGATCGTGAACCTGGCGCAGTCGCTGCACCTCCACACGATCGCCGAGGGGATCGAGACCGAGGACCAACTCAAGCGCCTGCGCGAGCTGGGCTGCGACCTCCTCCAGGGCTACTTCCTCGCCCCGCCGAAGGCGTCGCACCTCATGTACCTGCCGAAGCGCGGCGAGAAGCTCCCGCCTGCCCCGGTCGGGCCCCTCGCCGGCTGATTAGCGCAGGTCGTAGGCCGCCAGGTCGGGCTCGCGCATCTCGGCGCGGAAGCGGTCGAACGAGAACGGCCACACCGCCGGCACGCCCCGGTCGTCGAGGTACCAGCTGCGACAGCCGGTCATCCAGATCGTGCCCTTCGCCGCCTCGGTCCGCTCCGCCTCGAGGGCGGCGGTCGCCTCCTCCGTCGGGCTGATCTCGCGGTACTCGCCGGCGCGGAGCCGGTCGACGAGCTGCGCCACGTAGCCGAACTGCAGCTCGGCGACGTCGATGAGCGAGAAGTTGCCGACGGGACCGTTCGGCCCGTTCAGCATGAAGAAGTTCGGGAAGTGGGGGATCGAGATCGACAGGTACGCCGTCGGCCGGCGCTTCCACTCGTCCGTCAGCGTGTGCCCGTCCCGGCCGACGACCTCCATCGGGCGCATGAACGCGTGGGCCTGGAACCCGGTCGCGAGGACCAGCACGTCGAGCTCGTGCAGCACGCCGTCGCGGGTGCGCACGCCGCCCGGCTCGATGCGCTCGATCGGCGCCGTGACGAGCTCGGCGTTGGGCCGCTGGATCGCCTCGTAGAAGCGCCCCGACACGACCAGGCGCTTGCACGCCGCTCGGTAGTCGGGGCGCAGCCGCGCCCGCAGGACGGGGTCGCGCACGGCCTCGTCGAGGTGCTCTTTGCAGAGTCGCTCGACGAGGCGCATCTCGGGTGACTCGGCGTTGACGATCGCGTTGGCGAACACGTCGAACTGCTCACAGAGGTGGTCGTGCAGGCCGCGGAGCGACGCGGGGTCGTCGCGGAACGCGCGGCGCTCGTCGTCGGAGTACGGCGGGTTCTCCTGGGGCATGATCCACTGCGCCGTCCGCTGGAACAGCGTCAGGTGGGCGACGTCATCGACGACGGCGCCGACGATCTGGGTCGCGGTCGAGCCGGTGCCGATGACGCCCAGGCGAGCGCCCTCGAGGGGCACGCGGTGGTCCCAGCGCGAGCTGTGGAACGCGGCGCCCTCGAAGGTGTCGAGCCCCTCGAAGGCCGGGATGTTCGGGTGGTGGAGCACGCCCGTGGCCGCGATGACGACGTCGACGTCGTGGCGGTGGCCGCTCGCCGTCGTGAGCCGCCACCGGCCGTCCACGAACTCGCAGCGCGTCACCTCGTCCCCGTAGCGGGTCCGCGCGTCGAGGTCGTGCTCACGCGCGATGCGCTCGAAGTAATCCTGGATCTCGGGCCCCGGCGAGTAGCGGTGGCTCCATTCGGGGGTGAGCGCGAACGAGTACGAGTAGAGGTGGGAGGGGACGTCGCATGCCAGGCCGGGGTAGGTGTTCTCGCGCCACGTGCCGCCGGGCCGGTCGGCCTTCTCGTAGACGGTGAAGTCGGTGTAGCCGGCCTCGCTGAGCTTGATGGCGCTGAGGAGCCCGGCCATGCCCGCGCCGATGACGGCGAAACGCAGCGTTCGTGGTTCGGCGGTGACCGCCATCAGGCGTGCGCGCAGGCGCGGATCGCGGCGTCCGCCGCCTTCTCGGTCGCGAGCTTGGCGCCCTGGGCCATGCGGGCCATCGCGGGCAGGCGGCCGGGGTGGCGGAGGAAGAATCGGAGCACCGCCTGGGCGTTCGGCGTGCCGTCCTGATTCGAGAGGTGGAACACCTCGTCGGTGACGGTGCCGTCGGTCGCCCGGTCGCTGATGACCCGGAAGACCGACCACGGGATGCCGCGCTGCTCCGCGAGGTGGGCGATCGCCCCGGTCTCCATGTCGAGGCACACCACGCCGGATGCGCGGAGGTCGGTGACGACATGCAGGGCCGTTGTCAGCTCGTCGCCGGTCCACATCTTCCCGTGCGGTGACCCGTCACCGAGGGGGGCAGGGCGATGCTCGGTCTTCGTGGCCGCGTTGACGACGAGCTCGGGCAGCATCAGGGTGCCGATCGGGGTCTCGTCGTCGACCGCGCCCGTGATCCCGACGACGAGCACGTGCGCGACCCCGACGGCGTCGAGGAGCCGCGCCGTGCCCTCCCGCGCGAGCTTTGTCCCCATCCCGGTCACGATCGCTACCACGGGGCGACCGTCGAGGGTGCCTCGGTAGCCGGGCGTCCCGCCCAGGTCCGTCTTGCGCAGCGAGAGGCGACGCACGAGGGGCTTCACCTCCATCGGCATCGCGCAGATGAAGGCGAGGGTGTCGTCCGCCGCGTCCACCCATCCAGTGTGCCGGAGCGCCGTGGCGTGCGGCCAGGCGGCGGCGGCGTCGGCGAGGGCGGCGCGCCCTCGCGCGCGCCTAGTGGCCTTCGAGCTGCGTGCGGGCCTGCGCCTCGTCGCGGCGCTGCGCGCGCTTCTGGCGCTTCGCCATCCGCTTCTCGACGAGCGACTTGCCCTGCTTCTTGTCGTTGGCTCGGTGCGGTGACTTGTCCCCCATGAGGACCCCTTCCCGTCCGCGGTCCGCGACATCATGACCGACCCCGCCAGCCGGCGGGCGCATATTGGTTGTGTCGGCCCAAAGCAGGGGCCGCCCGAGCCGACCGGCTCACGCCCAGGGACCGAGGACCGGCAGGTCGGGCCGCTGCAGGCGTCCGTAGAGCCACGCCAGCTCGGCGCGCGGGTCCAGCCGGCCCGGCGAGGGCGCGGACGCGCCCGCCGGCAGCCGCGCCGGCATCGTCGGCCGCACGCGCTCGAGCCCCCACGCGACGAACTCGTCGTCCCAGTCGTCGTAGCCAACCGCGAGACCCAGGTCGACCACGTGCACCTCGAGCTCCTGCCAGCGGCGCGCCGGCAGCTCGCGCAGCGCGCGCTCCGTCCCGCCAACGTCGCGGCTGATCTGCTCCCATGCGCTCGCGGGTACACGGTCCCAGGCCGACTCCAACGCGTCGGCGGACTCGAGGACATCCTCGACGAGCACGGCGGCGGGTCGGCGCGCGCCCGCGTCGATCTCGGCGGCCCGGCCGGCGAAGCCGCCGCGGTACTGGTCGACGACGCGGCCCTCGATCGCGGCGTCGGCGCGTCGTCGGTGGCTGTCGGCGTTGCGAGCCACGTGGGTCAGCACGTGGCCGACCGTCCAGTCGGGGAGCCGGCTCCCCTGGCGTGCCTCCGCCTCCGTGAGATCGGCGACCGCCGCGTCGAAGCGCTCCTGCGCGGCGCGCACCTGCTCACGGTCCTCGGCGAGCCCCACGGCGCGACGGTACCGAGCACGCGTGGCCTCGCCTCGTCCCTTTCTGCGTGCGTCGGCCTACGGCCCCTGGATGGGCCCCTCGGCGGCGTGGGCCGCGGGCGCCGCGGCGGCGCTCGCGACAGCGACGCTCAACGCGCGCGACGAGGGCGGGCGCGCCAATCGCAGCACCGACCGGCGTCGACGGCACGGCTACTGCTTCGGGTAGAGCCGGAAGCCGGGCAGCCGGCGGTGCGGCATCGACGCGTAGAAGCCCTGGGCATCCTCTTCGGCGAGCAGGTCGACGCGCTGCCCGCCGGCGCGCCGGAAGGCCTCGCGGATGAGACTTCGGCCGATCCCCTCCCGGCGGCGCGACGAGCTGACGACCAGGAGGGAGAGGTAGGCCTGGATCTGGCCGTCGCTCAGCAGGGTGGCGAACCCGAGGACCTCGCCGTCGTCGCACGCCACGACAGACGTGACGCCCGGTGCGATGAGCGCGCGCGCCGCGCGCGCTGGATCGGCGGGGAAGGAGGGCCAGCCCTCGCCGGCGCAGAGGGCGACGACGGCGTCGAGGTGTGACGCGTCGTAGGGCTCGTACGTGACGCCCACAGGAGGACCCTAACGGGGCGGCTCGTCGATCGCCGCGCACGCCGGGGAGTGATCGCCGCCGAGGCCTCCGGGTCTACGGTGCTCGGGCATGACAACGACCCCGTTCTTCTTGCCCGGCAACATCGCTCCGGTGACCGAGACGAGGGGGGATCATGACCCGCGTGCACGACGAGGCGCGTGACACCGGCGATTTCGTCGTGCTCGACGCGGCCGCCTTCGAGGGTCCGCCCGTGGCGAGTGCGCCGCTCCCGCAGCGCGTGCTGTTCGGCTTCCACGGGTCCTGGATCGCCGACGCCTGACGGCACGCCGCCGTCCCCGCGCCACCGAGACGACTCATGGCCCGCTCGTCGCCAACTGCGCTCGACCGCGCACTCGACGAGCTGTATGCGGCGACACCCGAGGAGTTCGTGCTGGTGCGGGCCCGGCTCGAGCGTGAGCTGCGCGACGCCGGTGAGACCGCGGCCGCGGCGGACGTCCGCGGGCGGCGGCGCCCGAACCTTGCCGCCTGGGCGTGCAACCAGCTGGCGCGGACCGACCCCACCGGTGTCGCCGCGCTCCTCGACGCCACCCGCCGGGTGGTCGACGCGCAGGCGCGCGCCGGCCCGGGCGCGTCGGCCGCCGCGCTGCGCGAGGCGGCGAAGGAGCGCAACGCCCTCGTCGATCGCCTGACCGACGCCGCCGTCGCGGGGTTGCGCGGCCGCGTGCCGCAACCCGAGGGATACCGAGGCGCCATCGCGGCCACGCTGGACGCAGGGTCCCTCGAGCCCGAGCACGCCGACGAGCTGCGCACCGGCCGCTTGACCCGCGCCCTCGCCACGCCCGCCGGCTTCGGGCCGCTCGACGCCGGAGCCACGGGCGCGGGTGCCGACGCGCGCGCCCGCGCCGCCACGGCGCGCGAGGCGGTCGCGGCCGCTCGGCGGGACGCGACAGCCGCAGCCAACGCGGCGAAGACCGCGGCGGCCGAGCTCACCAGCGCCACGCTGCGGGCGGACGCCGCGACGGCGCATCTCGAGGAGGTCGAGCGAGCCCTCGAACGGGCTCGGGCGAGCGCCGCACAGACCGAGGAGCAAGCCCGCGTGGCCCGTGCCCGCGCCGACGAGGCCCAAGCCGCCGCGGACGCGGCTGCCGCCGCGCTGCACAAGGCCGAGCAGGCCGCCCAGCGTCGCTGACGGGAGCGTGCCCGTGGTGCTCGTCGGCGCGGCGGGCGGCAGACGCCAATAGAGTTGCGGCATGGTGCTGAACCCGACGACCGACCTGGCGGTCGACGCGATCGACTTCGGCGATATGTCGCTGTGGGAGCGCAGCGACTGGCCCGGCATGTTCGCGGCGCTGCGCAAGGAGCGCCCGGTGTCATGGCACACCGAGCCCGAGATCCCTGGCATGACCATGGGAGCGGGACCTGGGTTCTGGTCGCTCGTCCGCTACGACGACGTCGTCTACGCGAGCCGGCACCCTGAGCTGTTCCTGTCGGGCAAGGGCACGAACATCCCCGACTTCCCGCCCGAGGTGTACGAGTTCCTCGGCTCCATGATCAACATGGATCCGCCGCGTCATACGCAGTTCCGGCTCATCGTGAACCGCGGGTTCACACCCCGTCAGGTGGGCCTCATCGAGCAGAGCGTCCACGACCGGGCACGCGCCATCGTCGACGCCGTCGCCGAGAAGGGCAGCTGCGACTTCGTGAGCGCGATCGCCGCAGCGCTGCCGCTCCAGATCATCTGCGACATGATGGGCATCCCCGAATCCGACTACCAGTGGGTCTTCGAGAAGACGAACGTGGTGCTCGGCGCGGGCGACCCCGAGTACGGCGAGGAGATCACGGCCGCGTTCCTCGCGGCGCAGGAGCTCTGGCAGTACGCGCAGCAGCTCCGCGCTGACCGCCTCGAGCACCCCCACGACGACATCACGACGGCGATCTCCCAGGCCGAGGTCGAGGGTCACAGCCTCACCGCCGAGGAGTTCGGCTCGTTCTTCGTCCTGCTCGTCGTCGCCGGCAACGAGACGACCCGGAACGCGATCAGCCACGGGATGCTTGCCCTGACCGACAACCCGGGGGAGAAGAAGCGCTGGCTTGACGACTTTCCCGGCGTCGCGCCGACCGCCGTCGAGGAGATCATTCGCTGGTCGACTCCGGTGATCCACTTCCGTCGGACCTGCGCGGGTCAGGACGTCGAGATCGGCGGGCAGCACGTCGAGGAAGGTCAGAAGGTCGTGCTCTGGTACAACTCGGCGAACCGCGATGAGCGCTACTTCGAGGACCCGTACCGCTTCGATGTGACCCGCGAGCCGAACGAGCACGTCGGCTTCGGTGGCGGGGGACCGCACTTCTGCCTCGGCGCCCACCTCGCCCGTCGTGAGATCAAGGTGATGTTCGAGGAGCTCCTCGCCCGCCTGCCCGACATCGAGGTGACCGGCGAGCCGGAGATGCTGCGCTCGAACTTCATTCACGGGATCAAGCGGATGCCGGTCTCTTGGTCAGCTACACGTAGATAGCGAAGTCCGAGGAGCAAGCCGCGTGCAGTGGTCGGGATGACCGCGATCGGGCAGCTGTCGGCGGTGTCGAAGCCGATCGCGATCTCGCCGCTCCGGATCTGCGTCGCGCCGACGACTCGCTGTCCGGCCGGCGTTTGGCGCTGCCGAGAGCGGCCAGACGACGACTTCCACTCGTCCCGATGCGGAATGTCGCACGCGCACTCGCCCGCCTAGCCTCGCTCTTGATGCTCCTCGGGCGGTGAGGGGCCAGAGCCGGTTTCTCAATCCCGAAACGCCGGGCCGAAGCCGGGAATCGGAGGTAGGCAATGTCGACTTACGTGGTGCTTGGCAAGTTGACCCAGCAAGGACTCCAAGACGTGAAGGGGATGCTCAAGCGTGAGGAGGCACGGGTGCGCGGTGCCGAAGCGCTGGGTATCACGATTCGCGAGAGCTTCTTGACGATGGGCAGCTACGACGTCGTCATGGTGGTGGACGCACCCAGCAGCGAGGCCCTCGCGACCTTTGTGCTCCAAGCCGGGATGCGCGGACATGTGACGACCGAGACGCTGCGTGCCTTCAACGACGACGAAGTCGAACGAGTCATCGCTGGCCTCTGACGCCCTCGAATGGCCGAAGCGATATGGCCGTGGAAACGATTCGCCTCGCCTACCGAGGTTCGTCCAGGAGCTCCACGAGGATGGCGCGGAACCGGGTGGCGCCCGTGTTGATCGCCGTCTCCGTACAACCGCCCCGAAGGTGCGCGACGGACCCCGGCGTCACTTCGTACTCCATCCGCGGAAAGTCGCCGTCCTTGACCGGGTTGTGAATCACACGGTCACCATCGATGTCGATAGCCAAGTAGTCGTGGTCGTGGCGGTGAACCGGCGATTCGTCGCCGGGCTCCAACACGTTCTCCCAGACGCGAACGTGCTCGTTCTCGAACAGGACACGGGTTCCGACAGGTCCGGTTGAGTCGCCAGTCACGTCGCCCCTCCCTCCGCTTTGGCCCACGCTAGCTGGCGGCGAACTCCACGGGGATCGCGTCATAGGCGCACGCGAACGCGCTCGGGATCTTGCGCGGCTCGACCCCGTCGGCGAGGCGCCATTCGGGGATCCGACGGAGCAACTCCTCGAACATCACCCGGATCTCGAGGCGCGCGAGCGACGCGCCCAGGCAGAAGTGGGTACCGAACCCGAACGCGACGTGGTTGTTGTGCCGGCGCGTCACGTCGAGGGTGTCGGGGTCCTCGAAGGCGCGCTCGTCGCGGTTGGCTGACGAGTACATGAGGAGCAGCTCGCCGCCCGCCTCGATCGACTGGCCCCGCAGCTCGTGGTCCTCGGTTGCCGTGCGGCGCATGTTGAGGATGGGCGTCACCCAGCGGATGAACTCGTCGACGCCGGTCTCGGCGAGGATCCCGGGGTCGGCGGCGAGCTTGGCGCGTTGCTCCGGATGGCGGGCGAGCTCGAGGCACATCGTGCCGATCACCGTGCGGGTCGTCTCGGCGCCGCCGTCGAGCAGCAGGAGCGCCTCGTGGACGATCTCGTCGTCGTTCATCGGGCGGGTCGTGCCGTCGGGGAACGTCACGTCGGCGTGGGCCCAGACCGAGAGCAGGTCGTCGCGAGGCTCGGCGCGGCGCGCCGCGAGCGTCTCGAGCGCGGCGGCGGCGAACTCGAGGACCGCCGTCATCGTGGCCTCCCCCGGCTGGGGCGGGCGGCCGTCGACCGGGTAGGTGCCGCCAGAAAGCATCGTGACCTCCGACCAGCGCTGACAGCTCGGCGCGAGATCGGGCGAAAAGCCGAGCATCTCGCAGATGACGCGGGCCGGCAGGGGCGCGGCGAGTTCGTGGATGACCTCGCACTCACCGCGGGACGCGACGCGGTCGAGCAACGTCGTGACCACCTCGCGGACGCGCTCCTCGTGGGTCTTCACCGAGCGGGGCGTGAAGCGGCGGGCAACGAGGCGCCGCTTGTTCTGGTGGAGCGGGTCGTCGTTGTTGATCGACGACACGTCGCCGACGATGCGGGGCCGCGAACCCTGGGACGACGTGTAGCGGGCCGCGTCCTTCTCCACGTCGACGACGTCCTGGTAGCGGCTGATCCCCCAGATGCCGTTCACCTCGTCCCGATAGACGGGCGCCTCGTCGCGCAGGCGGCGGTACGTCGGCAGCGGGTCGTCGGCGTAGAAGCGCCCGTCGAGCAGGTTCACGTCGAGGCCCATGGCCCTCCCGGCGTCGGCGGGTCGGCGTCTCGGGCGGCAGGGTACCGTCCGGCGCGTGACAGCCGCCTGGGAGGCGCCGGCGCGCCTCGACACCCGGCTGAGCGTCCTGACCTGGAACCTCTGGTGGCGCTTCGGCCCGTGGGCCGAGCGGCAGCCGGCGATCGCGGCGACGCTCGCCCGCGTCGCGCCCGACGTCGTGTGCCTCCAGGAGGTGTGGGCCGCGCCGGACGGGGAGCGGCAGGCCGAGCGGCTCGCCGCCGCGCTCGGCGGCTATCACGTCGCGGAGGCGGCCGGCGTCGGGTTCGAGTTCGCCGAGCACAGCCTGGGAAACGCGGTGCTGAGCCGCTGGCCCATCCTCGCCGTCGAGGAGCGGTGCCTCCCGGCGCCGGCCGGGCTCGACGAGCTGCGGGTGATGCTGCGGGTCGACATCGATGGGCCGCGAGGTCCCCTCGAGGTGTTCACCACCCACCTGAACTTCCGGCTCGACCAGAGCGACGTGCGCCAGGCCCAGGTCCGCGCCCTCTGCGAGTTCATCGCCGAGACGACCGCCTCTCGCTCGTTCCCGCCGGTGCTGTGCGGCGACTTCAACGCCGAGCCGAGCTCGGACGAGATCCGGATGCTCACCGGGCTCGCCGCGGTCCCCGTGCCCAAGCTCGTGTTCCTCGACGCCTGGGTCGCCGGGGGCGACGGCGGACCAGGCCACACGTGGCGCAACGCCAACCCGTTCGCCGCGGCCGACTGCGAGCCGGACCGCCGCATCGACTACGTCCTCGTCGGCTACCCCCGCGACCACGGCCGCGGCCAGGTGGTGACCACCCGCCTCGAGGGCCTCCACTCGGTGGACGGCGTCTACCCCTCGGACCACTGCGCCGTGTACGCCGAGCTGCGCTACTGAGGGAGTCGACTGGCCGTTCTTGGAGCCGGTCGGCAAGAATGGGCCCCCTGATGGGCGTCGAGAGCCGAGACTCCGTATCCCTGAAGCCGGCCGAGCTCGATGAGCTCGGCCAATTCGTTGCCTCGATTGGCCTCCCGGTGACCGACCAGGCCCTCGACCACCACGTCGAGCAGTTCCCGCTCGTGGCGCTGTGCGCCGAGGACGACGACCTCCACGGCTTCATGTTCGGGTCCCTCGAGCGCATCGGCGGCACCCCCTGCGTCCTCTGGGGCCTGGGCGCCACCAAGCGGGGCCGGACCGCCCGGGCGACCCTCGAGGCGCTCGTCGGCGAGCTGTACCGGCGAGCCGCCATCTCGTTCCCAGACGAGGACGTCCTCGTGGCCGGCCGGGTCGCCCAGCCCGCCGCCTACGCGCTGCTCCTCGAGCTCTCCGACGTTTGCCCCCGCCCCGGCTACACCCCGAACGGGGAGGAGCGGGCTTGGGGCCGTCGCCTCGCCCGGCGCTTCGGGTGCGACAGCAAGTACGACGACCGAAAGTTCCGGGTCAAGGTGACCGGCGCGTCGCAGGCCGTCCTGGACTCGCGGCACGTGAAGCTCGGGGGGAAGGCCGCCACGGACCTCGTCGGGACCGTCCGTCCCGAGAAGGGCGAGGCGCTCATCGCCTACGGCTGGGCGATGGCCGAGGCGCTCGCCGGGAACCTCGGCCGCCGCTAGGACGGCGGCGCCGCGACCGCGGTGTCGAGCGCCCGACGCAGGGCGTCCGGGTCGGTGACCGGCGCCTGGCACGCGAACCGCTCGCACACATAGGCCGTCGCGCGCCCGTCGACGAGCGGGCGGTCGGCGAGCAACGGTGATTGGTCCCCACCCTTCCCGGCCGGGGCGCTGACGGTCACGGCGTTCGGGAGCAGCCGGCCCCACACCTCCCGCCGCAGCGCGGCGAGCCCGGGGCCGTCGCCCACCAGCGCGACCTCGAGGGGTGGGGCGAGCATCCGCTCGAGCGCGCCGAGCAGGTAGGAGAACGCGCTCGGGTGCTCGTCGAGCAGCGGCCCGAGCGTCTCGACCCAGCGCCGGGCCGGCGCGGCGTAGTGGTCCTCGCCGGTGAGCGCGGCGAGGCGCAGCAGCCCCGACGCGGCCAGGGAGCTCGCGGCCGGCGTCGCGCCGTCCTGCAGGTCCTTCGGGCGGACGATGAGCCCATCGGTGTCGCTGCCCGTGGTGAAGAAGCCGCCGTCGGGGTCGGCGAAGCGCGCAACGAGGTCGTCGGCCACCGCGCGGGCGTCGTCGAGCCACGCGACGTCGTCGACCTCGGCCAGGCTGACGAGCGCCTCCAGCAGCGCGGCGTAGTCCTCGGCGAACCCGAGCCCGCTCGCTGCGCCGCCCTGCCAGGCGTGCAGGAGCCGTCCGTCGGGTCGGCGGAGCACGTCGAGCAGGAACCGAGCAGCGCGCCGGGCCGCCTCGAGCCAGTCGGGGCGGTCGAACGCCCCCGCCGCGTCGGCGAGGGCGCGGACGAACAGCGCGTTCCACCCGACGATCACCTGGTCGTCGAGGCCGGGTCGGGTGCGACGGGCGCGCGCCTCGAGCAGGCGGGGCCGCGCCCGGACGACCGTCTCGGGCGGCTCCTCGTCGCGGTCGACCACGTGCAGGATGTTGCCCCGCACCCCGGTGTGGGGATCCTCGAAGTTGCCGGTAGCGGTCACGCCGAAGTACCGGATCACGTCGTCGGCGTCGTCGCCGCAGACGGCGCGCAGCTCCTCCTCGGACCACAGGTAGAAGAGGCCCTCGACGCCGTCGCTGTCGGCGTCCTCCGCGCCGTACCAGCCCCCGTCGGGGTGGGCGAGGTCGCGCGTGACGTAGTCGACGATCCCGTCGGCGACCCGCTGGTAGCGGGCCGCGGGCGTCACGAGCCACCCGCGGGTGTAGGCGCCGAGCAGCAGCGCCTGGTCGTAGAGCATCTTCTCGAAGTGCGGCACCAGCCAGTAGGGGTCGGTCGAGTACCGGTGGAACCCGCCTCCGACCTGGTCGTGCATCCCGCCGGCGGCCATGGCGTCGAGGGTGACGGTCGCCATCGTCCGGGCGTCTTCGTCGCCGTCGCGCACCGCGGCGCGCAGCAGCACCTCGATCGTGCTCGACGGCGGGAACTTCGGCGCGCGCCCGAACCCGCCGAACCGGGGGTCGAAGCCGGCGGCGAGCCCGGCGCGCGCCCGGTCGAGCGTCGCCGACGTCGGCGCAGCGCCGCCCGGGAGCGAAGGTGTAGCGGCGCGCGCGATGACGGAGCGCAGCCGGCCGCCCTGCTCGACGAGGTCGCCCCGGTGCGCCCGCCAGGCCTCGTCGATGCGCTCGAGCAGTCGGGGGAACCCGATGAGCCCGTGGCGGTCCTCGCGCGGGAAGTAGGTGCCGCCGAAGAACGGGACGCCCTCGGGGTCGAGGAACACGGTCATCGGCCAGCCGCCGCCCCCCGTGAGGGCCTGCACGGCCTGCATGTACACCGCGTCGACGTCGGGTCGCTCCTCGCGGTCGACCTTCACGCTGACGAAGCGGGCGTTCATCACCGCGGCGACGTCAGGGTCCTCGAAGGACTCGTGCGCCATGACGTGGCACCAGTGACACGACGAGTAGCCGACCGACAGGAGGACCGGGCAGTCGCGCTCGCGCGCGGCGGCGAAGGCCTCGTCGCCCCACGGGTACCAGTCGACCGGGTTGTCGGCGTGCTGGCGCAGGTACGGGCCGAGCTCGTCGCGTGGCGTGTCCCGGAGCAGCGGGCTCACGAGGGTGCCTCCGCACCGGAGCCGGCGCCAGCCGAGACCGGTCGCTCGACCCAGAGCTGGAAGATGCGCGGCCCGCTGAGGAGCGTCGCCGGGTCGTCGCTGAAGCGCCGCAGGTCGGCGAGCGCCGCCGCAACCTCGTCGGCGGACGCGACGCCTTCGGCCAGGATCGCGTCCCGGGTCGCGTCGAGCGTGTTCCACGCCATCGCCTTCGCCTCGCCCAGGTAGCGCACGGACTGCACGAGCCGCACCTCGGGGGTCGGGACGCCGCACGACAGGCACGACGCGTAGAGCTGGCGCCCGAAGGTGGGGTCGCCGCCTCGTCGCCGGAGCGCCTCCGAGTATGCGCGGACGAAGAAGTCGAAGCCGGCGTTCGGTGGGTGGCACGCCCACCCGTCGAAGTCCGCGTCCTCGACGACCAGCACGCCGCCGGGCCGCACTGCCTTCCACATGCGGCCGAGGAGCTCGGTCCGTTCGGTGAGGTGCTGAAGCAGAAACCGCGAGTACACGAGGTCGTAGGTCTCAGGCTCGTCCCAGCGGCTGACGTCGGCCGTCCGGAACTCGACGTTGTCGATCTGACGGTGGGTCGCTTCGTCCCGTGCGAGATCGAGCTTCACCGCGTCCACGTCGACCCCGGTGACGAGGCCGTCGGGTGCGGTCATCTGGGCGAGCTCGAGCGTCACGTGGCCGCCCCCGCAGCCGAGGTCGACGGCGCGCATGCCGGAGCGGACGCCGGCGCGCTTGAGCAGGGCCGACGTGTCGCGGGCGCGGTCGCGGGCCAGGATGCTCAGGCGGTCGTAGCCCGCGTGCCCCCCGCGGATGACGTACTGCTCGGGCATCAGCTCGGCCGCCCCGGGCCTGCGCCGCACCGCACGCTCGGCCGCACGCGCCTCACGGCTCCTACGACGCGTCCTGCGCGACGCGCCGGGCCCACCGGTAGTCCGGCTTGCCCGACGGGGATCGCACGATGTGGTCGACGAGCACCAGGCCGCGCGGCACCTTGTAGCCCGCGAGATGGCGGCGGGCCTCGTCGGTGACGTTCTCGAGCGTGGGCGCCTGCCCGTCGCGGGGCTCGACGACGGCGACGACCCGCTCACCCCACCGGTCGTCGGGGACGCCGACGACGACGGCGTCGAACACGCCGGGGTGGGCCTTCAGCGCGCCCTCGACCTCCTCGGGGTAGACCTTCTCGCCGCCGCTGTTGATGGAGACCGAGCCGCGGCCCAGGACGGTGATCGTGCCGTCCTCCTCGAGTCGCGCGTCGTCGCCGGGGACGGACCAGCGCACGCCGTCGACCACCGGGAACGTCGCCGCGCTCTTCACCGGGTCGTGGTAGTAGCCGAGGGGGATGTGGCCGCGCCGTGCCAACTTGCCCACGACCCCAACGGGCGCCGGCGTGAAGTCGCTGGCCAGCACCGTCGTCTCGGCGTTCACGCGGAACCGGGGCTGCGACGACGCCGCGTCCGGGTCGCCGACCGCCATCTGGCCCTGCCCGCCCGCCTCCGAGCTACCGAATCCGTCGAGGAGGATCGTCTTCGGGAGCCGCGCGGCGAACGCCTCCTTCACGGGCGGGGAGAGGATCGCGCCGCCCGAGAGCAGGACGGTGAGCCCGGACAGGTCGACGCCTTCCTGCAGCGTGTCCAGCGCCTCGACGAGGGGTCGGCCCGTCGCGTCCCCGACGATGACGAGGAAGCCGACGTGCTCGGCCGCCACGAGCTCCCAGACGCGCGTCGCGTCGAGGGATCGGTCGGGCGAGATGACCACGGCGGCACCGGCGTACAGCGTGAGGAACGCCATCCAGTGGGCCGTGCCGTGCATGAAGGGGCACGCGGGCAGGCAGCGCAGCCCGCCGGCGCGGGCGCGCTCGGCGATCTCCTCGGGTTTCGTGATCGGCGAGGCGAGCCCGCCCCCGCCGAACGCGCCGAAGAAGATGTCCTCCTGGCGCCACATGACGCCCTTCGGCATGCCGGTGGTGCCGCCGGTGTAGAGGATGTAGAGGTCGTCCGCGGAGCGGGGTGCGAAGTCGCGCGCCGGCGATGAGTCGGCGAGCGCGCGCTCGTAGTCGACCGCGTCGAGCCCCGTGAGGTCGGCGCCGCTGCCGTCCTCGATGACGAGCGTGGCGTGGAGGTCGGGGAGCGCGGCGGCCACGCTCGCGAGCGTCGGCCCGAACGTGCGATGGCAGACGACGGCGCGCGCGTCGCTGTCGTCCAGAAGGTAGCGGAGCTCCTCGGCGACGTATCGGTAGTTCACGTTGACCGGGATGGCGCGGAGCTTGAACGCTGCGAGCATCCCTTCGAGATACTCGGTGCCGTTGTACAGGTAGAGCGCGACGTGGTCGCCGGGACCGATGCCCCGGCCGGCGAGCGCGTGCGCCAGGCGGTTGATGCGCTCGTCGGCCTCGGCGAACGTGAGGCGGCGGCCGCGGCAGACGAGGGCCTCCCGGTCCGGGACGGCGTCGACGACCGCCTCCCACAGGTCGGCGAGGTTGAACTCCATCGCCGCCGATCGTACGGCCCGACCGGCGATCGCCCGGAGGCCGCCTACGGCTGCAGCTGGGCCGCGAGGTGCGACGCGGTGAGGGGCTCGCCGGTCGCGCGCTCGACGAGGTGGTCCCACCGCTGGGAGGCACCAGGCGCGAAGACCGCGTCGGTGAGGTAGCGCCCCGCCGCCGGCCGGTCGACGAACCCACCGGCGCGCTCGTACAGCGCCTGCTCGAGCTGGGACGCGAACAGCTCGCCGTACAGATAGTTCTGGTAGTAGACGGGCACGACGGCGAGGTGGATCTTCGCCGCCCAGTCCGGCTCGTGCCGGTCTACGGGGCGGCGCACGCGTTGGTACCGCTCGACCAGGTCCCACCACATCGTGTCCAGGTCCGCCTCGGGGTCGGCGTAGAGGTGCCGCTCGAAGTGCGTGACCACGAGCACCCACCGGGCGAACACGAGCAGCGCGGCGCGTCGGGCCTCGGCCAGTGGGGCGCGCAGCCGGTCCAGCTCGTCGTCGGGCACGGCGGCGACCCGCTGGAGCCACTCGGGGGAGCGCACGAGGCGGCCGCACAGCATCGCGACGCCCTCGGTGGTCAGCGCGTGGGCCGCGTCGCGGACGAGCCACGGGAGGTCGTCGTCGACGCCCTGGTTGTAGACGGCGTGCCCGAACTCGTGGAGCATCGTCTCCATCCAGCGCTCGCTCGGCTCGACGTTGCAGAGCACCCGCACGTCGCCCTCGCGGTCGATGTCGATGCAGAACGCGTGCTGGTTCTTGCCGTCGCGTCCGTACAGGTCGCTGTTCGCCAGCATCGCCCGCACGTCGAGGCCGAGGCCGTCGTAGGTGCGGGTGGTCAGCGCCTCGAGGTCGGCGTCGACGAACAGAGGGTCGAGGTCGACGGCCCCGCGCGCCGGTGGGTCCTGGAAGAACGGATCGTCGAGGTGCCACGGCGCCAGCTCGTCTCGGCTGACTCCGAAGCGCTCGGCGAGCGCCTCGTCGAGGGCGTCCTTCCAGCGGCCGAAAGGCGCCGCCGTGTAGCGGTCCACCTCGTCGAGCGTGGCGAGCAGCCGGCCCTCGTCCATCTCGCCCACGGTCAAGGAGAGCGCGAAATGGTCCCGGGCGCCGAGCGCCCGCGCCGCCTCGTTGCGCAGCCGGGCGAGCTCACGAACCCGGTCCGCGACGGCGGCCCCGACCTGCTTCGACCCCTCCCACGCCGCGCGGCGCTGGCCCGAGTCCTCGCTCGTGCGGAAGACGTCGAGGATCGCGTTGTCCGCCATCGGCTCGCCCTCGACGTCGGCCCGAAACGACGTGAACGTCGCCTCGACCTCGGTTTCGAGCTCGACCAGCCGCCGCTGGAGATCCTCGGGCACCTGGTTCGGCAGCATCGCGTCGTAGAGCAGGTCGAGCTGGCGCGCGACCCCGTCGACGGGCGCGCCGTCCACGCGTGCCGCTCGCACGGCGACGAAGGCCTCGCCGTCGGCGAGGAGCTTCCGACGCGCCAACTCCAGTTCCGCCTTGCGGCGGCTCGCGTCGGGTGACGCGTGCGTGCTCGCCGTCCACCACGCACGTGCCAGCTCGACCTCGACCGGTCGAAGACGGCCGACAAGCTCCGCGGCCAGCGCCCCAGCGTCCTGCACGGAGCGGGAGTGTACGGCCGACGTCGGGGCGGCTGATGGTGCCCGGGGACGTCAACCCACCGCACGCGTCGGGCCACTACCGCCTCGGCTGGTTCGCAGCAGACTGGCAGGCGGATGGGCGCGTCGACAACCGACCGGGCGGCGCGATCGCGCCGACCACCCGTGGGACGGCCCCGACAGCGAGGAGATCGGACATGAACCGGACCGGGTACCGCCTCCTACTCGTGGTGTCGTTCGCCACGCTCATCGCGGGCCTGACCGCGGTCGGCTCGGGCGGCGCCACCACCACCCTGCGCTTCTACAACGTCCAGGAGACCGTCACCGCGACGGACGCCGCTGGCACGCCCCTCCCGAACGGCGGGAGCGGGGCCACGCCGCAAGCCGGCTACCGCGCGGCGTACACGGGACTCGACTACGCCGGGAACCACGCGCGGCACGCGTCGAGGCCCACGGCCTCGAATCACCTCTCGTGCGTCTTCGACACGGCGAGTTCGCTG
>JBPYDT010000193.1:0-12091 GCA_051986275.1 Acidimicrobiia bacterium
GCCGGGTTCGGCGCGTCCTCCTCGGCGACCCACGTGAGCGGCCCGTCGGCGCCCGACGCCGCCTCGATGATCCGGCGGGCGTCGACGTCGGGGCTCGCCAATCCCGCCCGCTCGAGCTCGTCTTGGGCCTCGTGGAGGAGCGAACGCCAGGTCGTCACTCCGGCGCGCCGAGCTGCTCGGCCCGCTCGGCCGCGGCGAGCGCGTCGGTCAGCTCGTCGAGGGGCTCACCGCCGGCGAGCACCTGGTCGAGGGCGTGCACGGTGACGCCCACCCGGTGGTCGGTGACGCGGTTCTCCTTGAAGTTGTAGGTCCGGACCTTCTCCGAGCGGCCGCCGCCCTTCACCTGGTCGCGCCGCGCCGACGACAGCGCCGCCTCCTGGCGGTCCCGCTCGAGCTGGAGGAGCCGCGACCGCAGGATGCGCAGCGCCTTGTCCTTGTTCTGCAGCTGGCTCTTCTCGTCCTGGCAGGTGACGACGATGCCCGTCGGCTCGTGGGTGATCCGCACCGCCGAGTCCGTCGTGTTCACCGACTGTCCGCCCGGCCCGCTCGAGCGGTACACGTCGATCGCCAGGTCGTTGGGATCGATCGCGACGTCGACCTCCTCGGCCTCGGGGAGCACGGCGACCGTCGCCGCGCTCGTGTGGACGCGTCCCTGGCTCTCGGTGACCGGGACGCGCTGCACCCGGTGCGGGCCTGCCTCGTGCTTGAGGCGCGCCCACGCGTCGGGCCCCTTGATGGCGAGGGTGACGTCGCGCTGGCCGCCCATCTCGGAGGGCTGCGTCGAGAGCGTCTCGACGCGCCACCCGTGCCGCCGGGCGAGCGCCTCGTACATCCGGGCGAGGTCGGCGGCCCAGAGGTTCGCCTCCTCGCCCCCTTCCGCGCCACGGATCTCGAGGATGACGTTGCGGCCGTCGTTGGGGTCCTTCGGGACGAGCAGCTCGCGGAGGCGTCCCTCGAGCCGGGCGAGGGTCGCCTCCTGCTCGGCGACCTCACCGCGCAGGTACTCGCGCATCTCGGCGTCGTCCTCGCCCGCCAGCAGCTCCCGCGCGTCGGCGAGCCCGGCGTCGGCCGCCTGGTACTCGCGGTACGCATCGACGATCGGGCGCAGCTCGGCGCGGCGCCGCCCTGCGTCGCGCGAGGCCGCCTGGTCGCCGGCGGCGTAGATCTCGGGGAGCGCCGCCTCGAGCTTGTCGAGCTCGGTCTCGAGGTCGGCGAGGTGTTCGAACATGCGAAGCCAGGGTACCGAGGCACCCCGCGCGTCACGTGAGGGCAGGGACGGGTGAGAAGGAGGCGCCGAGGACCGGCTCGGTGTCCTGCACGCCGAGCCAGCCGAGCCCGGTCGCGAGGTGGGACCGGAAGTCGATGGTCGGCACGAGGTTCCCGTTCGCGTCGCGATGGGCGAGCGACGGCGGCTCGCCGTAGCGGCCCCCCTTCACGTGTGGGCCGACGAGGAAGTGCACGTTCGCCGTCCCGTGGTCCGTGCCGCTCCCGTTCTCGGCGGCGCGCCGACCGAACTCGGACGTGGTCATGAGCAGCACGCCCTCGGCGGCCGGGCCGAGGCCGGTGAAGAGCGCGTCGATGCCCTGGTCGACGTCGCTCAGCAGCGCGGGCTGGCGCTGCGCCTCGCCCTCGTGCACATCGAAGTCGCCGACGCCGTTCACGTACACGACGCGTGGCGCGAGCGGCGACTTGATCAGCTCGGCCGCGAGGGTCAGGGAGTCGACCACCGTGCTCGCCGTGTACGTCCCGCCCGCCTCCGATCGGGGCGTCGGCGCGGCCGAGGGGTCGAGCACCGCGTCGAGGCGCTGGCGGGCCTTCGACGTGAGGCTCACCGCCCGCTCGACCTGGCCGACGAGCGGCCGCGTGTCGATCCTGGCGGGCGCGAAGCCGGCCCAGGACGCGACGAGCGAGTCCACCGACCCGGTCCAGTGCGGCGGGCGGGGCTGGAGCCCGCTCGCGTCGTCGATCGTCGTGGCGAACGACTGCTGGCCGAGCAGCGCCGGCGCGGGCTGGCCCCCGAGGCCGATCGCGGCGAGCGGGTTCTCGTAGCCGACAGCAGCGTCGAGGTAGGAGCCGAGCCAGCCGGGCGAGCCGTCCGGGCGCTGCGCGGTCCACCACACCTCGAGCGACGCGAAGTGCGAGAGGTCGGGCGGCGTGTATCCGAGGCCCTCGACGACCGCGACCTGGCCCGCCCGGTACCGCGCCGCGAGCCGGGTGAGGCTCGGGTGGAGCCCCACCTGCCCGTCGAGGTCGATCGGGCTCGCGATCCCGAGCGTCGGGCGCAGCTGGTGGTAGGCGGGGTCGGCGTGCGGCACGAGCGTGTTGAGCCCGTCGTTGCCGCCGGCGAGCTCGACGACAACGAGCGTGCGACCGGGGATGCTCGGCAGCGTCCCGGCGACCGGCGTGGCTGCGGCGGCGGGTGCGGCGCGCTCCCACGTCCGCAGCACGAAGCCCGACGCGGCGAGCGCCGCCGCGCCGCCGCCGGCGCAGCGCAGGAACTCGCGGCGGGACAGCGGCTCGCTCATACGACGGCATACTCCGGCGAGGTGGCCGCGAGCGCGAAGCGCCGCGACGGGTCGGGTTCGGCGCCGAGCACGCGGGTCGTCGTCGACGACACGTCGAAGAGCCCGAAGCGCGCGAGGAGCACGCGCACGTCCTTCGCCGCGGGCGGTGGGACGACGAGGGGGTCGAGCAGGTCGAACGCGCCTACGAGGTCATGGGGTCCGAGCAGGAGGTGGCCGCTCGGGAACCCGCCGACGTTCGGTGGCAGGAACGGGACGTAGTCGACCTGGCGCAGCGCGTTCACGACGACCGCCGCCCGGGTCTCGGCGGTCGCACCGGTCGCGCCGGCCTGGAGCACGCCGACCAGCTTCTCCAGGGGGGTGCGGACCCGCGCCCGCACCGCGGCGTCGCTCGTGAACGCCGGGTCGGCGACGATCGCCTCGACGAGGGGCATGATCTGGTAGTCGTGCCCGAAGCTCGAGGCGAGGCCCGACAGGGTCGCGGCGCTCGGGTTGAGCCCGACGAGCTCGCGGTAGAGCTTCGTGGCCATGTACTTCGGCGTGGAGGGATGCCCGAGGATCACGTCGAGGGCCTCGTCCAGATCGAAGTCGCCGCGGCGCCCGAGCAGCGTCTTCACGCTCTCGTCGTGGCGCTGCGGGAGGAACCCCGCGGTCCACGGCGCGATCCCGAACGCGGCGAGCCGCGCGCTCGCCGGCAGGCCCGGCAGGTTCACGATCCAGCCACTGAACGACTTCGACGCGGCGACGACGTCGGCCTGCGTGTAGCCGGCGTCGCGGCCCATCGTGAAGAGCTCCATGCACTCGCGGCCGAAGTTCTCGTTCGTGTTGCCGGCCGTGTTCGTGATCCCGTCGAGGAAGACGAGCATCGCCGGGTCCTTCGCGACCGCGTGGAGCAGGTCGGCGAAGCTCTTCGTGGCGTGCTGGCGGATCGTCGCCTGCTGCTGGCGCATGAGGTACGCGACGCCGACCTTGCGGAGGCTCGTCGCGAAGTGGTCCTGCCAGAACCACACGAGGCGCTCCTCGATCAGCCGCGGCGACGACACCATCTGGTCCACCCACCAGGCGATGAGCGGGACGACGTCGGCGGGCATGGCGTCCTTGCGCGACGCGGGCGCGGGGAGCGCGGGTGGGACGGGGCTCGACCCGGTGAGCCGGAGGGCGCGGCTGGCGGCGTGGTCCGTGTCCGAGAGGCCGCCGAGCAGGTCGGGATGGGGTCCCATCGAGAGCCGCCGCACGACGTGGGCGATGCGCTCGTGGTCCGAGACCATGCGGCGACGATCGCCCGTCCCTGTGAGCGGGCCGTGAAGCGCCGCCCAGAGGCCGGTCAGCGTCAGTCGAGGAGCTGGCGGAACTCCTCGGGGGCCTCCCCGGTGGCGGTCTTGCCCGCGAGCTCGTCGAGCCAGCGGTGGAAGTCGTCGCTGCCCGCCCGGTCGGCCATCGCCCGCGGGATCGCCGGGAACGCGTAGTCGGGCGCGGGGAGGGGCGGGTGGTCCGACTCGGGCTTGCGGGCCAGCGCGGCCTCGACGATCGGCTCGAGCCGCCGGGCCTTCGCCTGCCGCGCGGCCTCGTCGCGCTCGGCGAACTCGGGCAGGACCTCGGCGCCGAAGAGCTCGAGGCTCTCGCAGATGTCCTCGTGGCGGTTCTTGCCGACCTGGGCGCAGAAGATGAGCTGGTCGACGCCGCACGCCTCGTAGCGGCGCAGGTAGTCGCGAAGCTGCGCCGGTGTGCCGATCGCGCCGCGGATGCCGAACGACCCGGCCTGCACGACCTTGGCGCCGAGCCGGTCGCCGTGCGCGCCCGCGGCCGCGACGGCCTCGGGGTCGTAGCCCTCGGCGGCGCGACGGGCCTGGTACTCGGCCCACACGTCGGTGTGGCCCGGCTGGTGGCGGCCGAACAAGTAGTAGTGCGCGAGCGAGTAGCCGAAGAAGTTGCCGCCCTCGAGCCCGCGGGCGAGCGCCTCGTCCTCGTCGCGGTGGCACATGAACGGCGACACGCAGGCGACGCGGGGGTTCACCGCGTCACCGATCGGCACGCACTCCTCGGCGAGGGTGCGCTCGTAGTCCCCGATCCAGTGCGTGGCCTCCTCGGGGTCGATGAACGCGAACGTCAGCGCCCCGATCCCGTGCTGCGCCGCGAGGTGGATGGTGTCGCGACGGCTGCACGCCACCCAGACCGGCGGGTGCGGCCGCTGCAGAGGCTTCGGCACGACGTTGCGCGGCGGCATCGTCACGTAGCGGCCGGCGTGGCCGGTGAAGGGCGTCTCGGTCAGGCAGCGCAGCGCGACGCGCAGCCCCTCCTCCCACATCGGGCGCTTCTGCTCGGGGTCGATGAGGAAGCCGCCGAGCTCGGCCTCCGACGACGACTCCCCGCTGCCGAACTCGACGCGCCCGTCGGAGACGAGGTCGAGCATCGCGACCCGCTCCGCCACGCGCGCCGGGTGGTTGAACGGCGGCGGGGTCTGCACGATGCCGTGCCCGAGGCGCATGCGCTGCGTGCGCTGCGACACCGCGGCGAGGAACACCTCGGGCGCGCTGGAGTGCGAGTACTCCTCGAGGAAGTGGTGCTCGACCTCCCAGACGCAGTCGATCCCGATCCGGTCGGCGAGCTCGCACTGCTCGAGCGCGTTCCGGAGCAGCTCGTGCTCGCTCTCCTCGCCCCACGGGCGTGGGAGCTGGTGCTCGTAGAAGAGGCCGAACTGCACTACCGAAGGGTAGGGCGAGCGCCCTGCGCCCGCGGCGGCGCGTCAGGCCGGGGACAGCCGCGGCGTCGCGGTGAGGCGCTTCGGCCGGGCGTCGACCTCGGCGAGCTGCTCGGCGCTGAGGACCGCCCGCAGCGACGCCAGCCCCACCTCGAGCTGCGCCAGCGTGGGCTCCCGCGTCGTCAGGCGCTGCAGCGCGAGGCCGGGCGTCATGAGGACGCGCACCGCGCGCCGCTCCATGTGCCCGGCCGCGAACCGGATCACCTCGTAGGACAGGCCGGCGATGAGGGGCAGGAGCAGGATCCGGGCGGTGATCATCCACAGGAGCGACGTGTGACCGATGAACGCGTAGACGACGATCGTCACGACCATGACGGTGAGCAGGAAGTTCGTCCCGCACCGCACGTGCTCGGTGCTGAACCGTTGCGCCGACTCGGGCGTGAGCTCGGCGCCGCGCTCGTACGCCGCGATCGACTTGTGCTCCGCGCCGTGGTACTGGAACACCCGCCTGATGTTCGGCATGAGCGAGATGAGCACCAGGTAGCCGAGGAAGACGGCGAGGCGGATGCCCCCCTCGGCGACGTTCGACGCGACGCCGCCGAGTCCGAGCGCCCCGGCGAAGCCCTGGTTCACGAACGTCGGGATGACGATGAAGAGCGCGGTGAAGAAGACGAGCGCCCCGCCGATCGTCCAGCCCATGGCCCGCGGCGAGAGGCGCTCCTCCTCGGGCAGCTGCCGGTCGGCCGACCACGTCAAGGCGCGAAACCCGAGCGCGAGGGATTCGGCGAGCGCCGCGACCCCGCGGGCGATGGGGATCCGCGACCACCGGTCGGCCCAGATCGGCGCGTCGCGGACGTCGAGCTCGATGCGGCCGTCCGGGGTCCGCACCGCGACGGCGTAGGACCGCTCGCCGCGCATCATCACGCCCTCGACGACGGCCTGGCCGCCTAGGTAGCGGGGCGTGGCCACGGGCGAGGGGCTAGGACCGCTGGGCCTTGGCGTAGCGGCGCTGGAACCGCTCGACCCGCCCACCGGTGTCGACGAGCTTCTGCTTGCCCGTATAGAAGGGGTGGCACTCCGAGCACAGCTCCACCCGGAGCGACGGCACGGTCGAGCGCGTCGTGAACTCGTTCCCGCACGAGCAGTGCACGGTGCAGGTCTGGTACTCGGGGTGGATGTCCGCCTTCATGGGCCCAATCTACCGCCGCCGAATCGGCCGTCCGCCCGGGCGCGGCCTCAGCCGGCGAGCGTCGGGGCCTTCGCGACCTCGGCGAGGAACTCGTCGTTGCTCTTCGTGGTCCGCAGCTTGTCGAGGAGCAGCTCGAGGCCCTTGCCGCCGGACCCGTCGCCGTCCAGGGCGTTGAGCACGCGCCGCAGCTTCCACACCTGGTTGAGCTGGTTGCGCTCGAAGAGGAGCTCCTCGTGGCGGGTGCTCGACTGCTCGACGTCGATCGCCGGGTAGATCCGCCGCTCGGCGAGGCGCCGGTCGAGGCGGAGCTCCATGTTGCCCGTGCCCTTGAACTCCTCGAAGATCACCTCGTCCATGCGGCTGCCCGTGTCGATGAGCGCCGTGGCGATGATCGTGAGCGAGCCGCCCTCCTCGATGTTGCGGGCCGCCCCAAAGAAGCGCTTCGGCGGGTAGAGCGCCGTCGAGTCGACACCACCCGACAGGATGCGCCCCGACGCCGGCGCGGCGAGGTTGTGCGCCCGGGCCAGGCGGGTGATGCCGTCGAGGACGACGACCACATCCGTTTGCTGCTCGACGAGGCGCTTGGCCCGCTCGATCGCCAGCTCGGCGACCGTCGTGTGCTCCTCGGCCGGGCGGTCGAAGGTGCTCGACACGACGTCGCCGCGGATCACGTGGCGCCGCATGTCGGTGACCTCCTCGGGCCGCTCGTCGACGAGCAGGACGATGAGGTGCACCTCGGGGTTGTTGCGCTCGATCGAGTAGACGAGCTGCTTCAGGATCGTCGTCTTGCCCGCCTTCGGCGGCGAGACGATGAGGCCCCGCTGACCCTTGCCGACCGGCGAGACCAGGTCGATGATCCGGCCCGTCGTCTCGAGCGGGTTGTCGGCCAGCTCGAGGCGCAGCTTCTCGTCCGGGAACAGGGCGGTGAGGTCCTCGAACCGCGGGCGGTTCTTGGCGTCGTCCGGCGTCATGCCGTTGATCGCGTCCACCCGGAGCAGCGCCGGGTACTTCTCGTTCGAGGCCTGGGGCCGCGAGAACCCGTCGAGGAAGTCCCCCTTGCGCAGCGCGAAGCGGCGCACCTGCGACGCCGACACGTAGACGTCTCGTGAACCGGCGAGGTAGCCGGTGGTGCGGAGGAACCCGTAGCCCTCGTCTCGCAGCTCGAGCAGCCCGTGGCACTCGACCGGCTCGCCGGCGGGCTCCGAGCGCGGCTCGCGGTCGCCGTCGGGGCCGCCCCGCCCGCGCCGCCGCCGGCGCCGCCGCGTGTTGCCGTCGCCGTAGGAGGCGCGCTCGTCGTCGAAGTCCTGCGGGCTGCGGGCCGGCGCGGTCGACTCGGCCGCCGCCTCGCCGTCCCGGGCCTCGGTCTCGGTGGTCGCGGCGGTCGGGGTCGAGGTGGCCGTCGCGGTGGGCGACGGCGCGGCCAGGGGCTCCGGCTCGACGGTCTCGACCGCCGGCAGGGCCTCCTCCTCGGCGACCAGGGCCGCCACCGAATCGGCGGCGAGCTCGGAGGCCCGGGCCGAGCGGATCGTGCGGCGCGGGGCGCCCGCGCCGTCGCCGTCGTCGGACCCGCCGCTCGGCCCGCCCTCGGCGGCGTCGAGGATGGCGTCGATCAGCTCGGACTTGCGCATCCGCGTCGGCGCCTTCACGCCCATCGCGCCGGCGATGGCGTGCAGCTCCTCACGGTCTTTGCCGTCGAGCATCGAACGGTCGAGCTCCTGCGTACTCATTCGCAGTCGTCTCCTTGCCCTTTGGGGGACAGGTTCAGGGAGGCGGCCGGGCATCTAGGCCACGGGGTCGCAATTCGGGCCCGGCCGGGACGCCGGGAGGCCGCACACCGGGGACCGCAGCGCTGTTCGGGGGGCGCACGCCGGCGGGCGTCTCCGCGCGGAATTCCGGGGAGGAGGGCCGGGTGCTGCCGCACCGATCGGAGCGGCGGAACGCCCCCCAATATATCGGGCCATTCGCGGGCGCGGCAACACGCGCCGGCGGCTCAGGCGACCAGGCGGTGCATCAACTCGTGGGCGGGCACCGGGGCCTGGTCGGCGACTGCCGCCTCGGTGTACCGGCCACCCGGCCCCGGCGCCGCGTCGTCGACCAGCAGGTAGGGCACCGGGTCGGCGATGTGGGTGCGCCGCGCGCACGGCGTCGCGTGGTCCGGCAGCAGCAGGATGCGGTGCGGCTCGCCGCGCAGCGCCTCGTCGAGCGGACCGATGACCTCGGCGTCCCAGCGCTCGAGCGACCGGACCTTCTCGGCGACGTCGCCTTGGTGCCCGGCCTCGTCGGTGGCCTCGACGTGCAGGAGGAAGAGGTCACGGTCGTCGAGCGAGGCGAGGCAGGCCGCGGTCTGGGCGCCGTAGTCGTTGTCGAAGCCGGCCGTCGCGCCGGGCACGTCGACGACCTCGAGTCCGGTCAGGACCCCGAGCCCGCGGACGAGGTCGACGGCCGAGCTCAGCCGTCCGGTGACGCCGAACCGGTCGGCGAACGCCGGCAGCGACGGCTTGACCCCCTGGCCCCAGAGCCAGATCTGGTTGGCCGGGCACCCGACGGCGCGTGCCGCGTCGGTGACGACGGGTCGGGACGCGTCCATCAGGGCGAGGAGGTGCGCCGCCGCCGCGCCGGTCGGCAGGGCCACCGGCTGGCCGGTGAGGTCGTGGGGCGGCACGCAGGCCGCGTCGGCCCAGTCGCGCGGGGTGACGCAGAGATGGCGGTACTCGACCCCGGCGTGGAACCGGACGCCCTCGCGGCCCTCGCCGAGCGTCGCGTCGAGCGCGTCGACGATGGGGTGGCTCTGGGCGTCGCTGGGGTGGCCCCCGGCGAAGTCGACCATCATCCCGTCGGCGACGGTCACGAGGTTGCAGCGGAACGCGACGTCGTCGGGCCCGAGCGTGACGCCCATCGCCGCGGCCTCGATCGGCGCGCGGCCCGTGTGGAACTGCGCCGGGTCGTACCCGAGGATCGCCATGTTCCCGACGTCGCTCCCGGGCGGGAGCCCCTCGGGGATCACCGCGGCGCGCCCGACGTGGCCGCGGGCCGCGAGGCGGGCCAGGTGCGGCATCGCCGCGGCCTCGAGCGGCGTGCGGCCGTCGAGCTCGGCCAGCGGCTCGTCGGCGCAGCCGTCCGGCACGAGCACCACGTACTTCACGAGGGCATCGTAGGGCGGAGGGTGTCGCGTCCCGACGGGCGTTCAGCGCTCGGCGGTCGGCACGCGGCGGCGCACGTCGTCACGCAGCGCGCCCTTCGCGACCTTGCCGCCCGACGCGCGGGGCAGCGCGTCGAGCACCACGAGGTGCTCGGGCCAGAGCTCCTTCCCGACGCCGCGGGCCAGCAGATGGTCCTGCAGCGCGCCGAGGTCGACGGGCGCGGCGTGCGGGCGCAGCTCGACGTACGCGCAGACCCGCTCGCCGAAGACCGGGTCGGGCATGGCGACGACGGCCGCGACCGCGACCGCAGGGTGCGTGGACACCTCGTCCTCGACCTGGGCGGCGCTGATGTTCTTCCCGCCCCGGATGATGAAGTCCGACGCGCGCCCCGCCACGGTGAGGTAGCCGTCGGCGTCGAGCGTGCAGCGGTCCCCCGTGAGCATCCAGCCGTCCGGCGTGTACAGCGCGTGGTTGGCCGCCGGGTCGCCGTAGTACCCGAGGCAGCACAGCGGATCGCGGCACGCCGCGACGCCGGGGCCGCCGGTCGCGGTGACCTCCGCCCCGTTGTCCGCGAGCAGCCGGACGTGCATCGACGGGATCACCGCCCCGGCGGTGCGGAGCCGCCGCTCGCGCGTGTCCCGGACCGTGGTGCGGCTGAGCGCGCCCGTCTCGTTGGAGCCGTAGAACTGGAGGACGCGACATCCCGTCCGGTCCTCGAACTCGGCGGCGCGCCGCTCGGGCACCATCTCCCCGCCGGTGAACAGCACGCGGAGGCTCGTCAGGTCGTAGCGGTCCAGATGCGGCGCGTTCAGCAGCATGATGAACTGCGTCGAGACGGCGGCCAGGACGGTGACGCGCTCGCGCTCGATCGCCGCGAGGCACGCCTCGGCGTCGAAGCGGGGCAGCACCACGCACGGCACACCGAGCACGGTCGGCGTGACGTGCCCGGTCCACAGGCCGAACCCGAACGGTGCGGGCAGCGCGCTGAGGAACACGTCGCGGGACGAGAGCTCGCCGGCGTCGACGGCGAGGTCGTGGAACGCGAACCACCGCCGCTGGTGGTGCATCACGCACTTCGGCAAGCCGGTCGTGCCCGACGTCGAGTTGAGCAGCCACAGCGCGTCGAGGTCCTCGCCCCGCTCGGGCGGCGCGCCGGGTCCGACCGGCAGGTCGGTCTCGGAGACGGGGATCGTCGCGACGCCGCCCGGCGGATCGGCCGCGTCGCTCGCCCGCAGCAGCAGCGACGCGCCGGTCAGGCCCAGGAGGTGCTCGACCTCGCGGCGCCCGGCCCGTGGCCCGATGCCGACGACGACGGCGCCCGCCCGCTCGATCCCGAGGAAGCAGGCATGGACCGCCGGTCCGTCCGGCAGGCACACTGCGACGCGATCGCCCGGCGCGACGCCCGCGTCGACGAGGGCGGTCGCGATCCCGTCCGCTCGGGCGTCGTAGTCCCGCCACGTCATCCGCTGCTCGCCGCCGACGTAGGCCACGTCGTCCCCCTGCACCGCGGCGTGCGCGGCGACGAGCTGCTCGAGGGTCGGCACCGCGGGACTTCCGGAGGCTCAGAGCCCGACCCGGGCCGCCACGCGCTCGGGCTCGGGGTCGACGGCGTCGCCGACCTCGACCTCGGCGATCGCGCGGTTCGGGTCCTTCAACCCGTGCCCGGTGACGGTGCAGACCACGACGTCGGTCGAGGCGACGAGCCCCTCCGTCGCGGCCCGGAGCACGCCGGCGACCGACGCGGCCGACGCCGGCTCGACGAACACCCCGATGTTCGCCGCGAGGAGCCGGTACGCGTCGAGGATCTCGCGGTCCGACACGGCGCCGATGTGGCCGCCGGATTCGTCCCGGGCGGCGACGGCCCCGGCCCACGAGGCGGGGTTTCCGATCTGGATGGCGGTCGCGATCGTCTCGGGGTGCAGCACCGGCTCGCCCTGCACGATCGGCGCGGCGCCGACCGCCTGCCAACCGAGCATGCGAGGGGCTCGGCGCGCGCCGCCCGCGGCGACGCGCTCGCTGTAGCCCTGCCAGTACGCGGTGATGTTGCCCGCGTTGCCGACCGGGATCGAGTGCACCGTCGGCCCGTCGCCGAGCGCGTCGACGATCTCGAACGCTGCCGTCTTCTGGCCCTCGATGCGGGCCGGGTTGATGGAGTTCACGACCTCGACGCCGGGGCGCTCGCCGAGCTCACGGACGATGGCGAGCGCCTCGTCGAAGTTCCCGCGCACGGGCACGACCCTCGCGCCGTGGATGAGCGCCTGCGCGAGCTTCCCGAGCGCGATCTGGCCGGCGGGGAGCACGACTGCGCAAAGCAGTCCCGCGCGCGCCGCGTACGCCGCGGCGGAGGCGGACGTGTTCCCGGTGGACGCGCAGAGCACGACCTTGGCGCCGCGTTCCGCCGCCTTCGACACGGCGACGGTCATGCCGCGGTCCTTGAACGAGCCGGTCGGGTTCGCGCCCTCGATCTTCAGGTAGAGGCGCGCCACGCCCGCCTGCGCGGCCAGGCGCGGCGCCTCGAGCAGCGGCGTGTTCCCCTCGAGCA
>JBPYDT010000194.1:0-4426 GCA_051986275.1 Acidimicrobiia bacterium
TCGACGCTCACCCCGAGCATCGCCGCGACTTCACCAACCCGGTACGTCGGCATCGCGGGGACGCTACCGCGGCAGATCCTCAGGAAAGCAAGTTAAAGCGTCATCATTCCTCGCACCTACGTCTGAAACGGCCACTTCCCGCCGCATCCGCGGCGGTGGTGGTGGCAGCGCGACCGGTTGGCGGTTGGAGGCGGCAGCGACCACGCGGCCGGCACGTCGCGGCCGCCGCGACCGGGTAGCCAGCCCGCCAGAGGGCTGGCTACGACCGCCGGCGGTGTCAGTGGGTCACCGTGGGGTGGCGACCCTTACGTCACTCGGTCACGCGAAGGCGGGAGCGTCCACGGACCCACCGACGCCGACGCACGCTCTTCCCGGCGTGATCGGGCGCTAGCCGAGGCGGTAGCGGCGCACGGCGAGGGCCGTGAAGATCCCGACGATCAGCACCCACGAGATCGCGAAGTGCATGAGCGCGGTGTCGAGATGGACGTTGCTGACCTTGTAGAGGGTGGCGTCCCCGAGGGCGAGACCCCGGGCGGCGTCGATCGCCGCGGTGACCGGGTTGACCTTCGCGACTGCCTGCATCCAGCCGGGCAGCTTCGACACCGGCGCAAACGCCGAGCTCGTGAAGACGAGCGGCAGCACCGGGATGAACACGGCCGGCTGCACCGTCTCGGGGTCCTTCACCGCCAGCCCCACCCAGGCGGAGAACGCGGTGAGCGCCATCCCGAACAGGACGATCACGATGACCATCCCGACGGCCGAGAGCAGCCCGTTGTGGAAGCGGAACCCGATGATGAGCGCGCAGGCCACGAGCAGCAGCGACTGCAGGCCGAGCCGGAAGCTGTCGCTCAGGGTCCGCCCGACGAGGAACGCCGAGCGCGCGATCGGCAGCGACCGGAAGCGGTCGATCATCCCGGACTGCAGGTCGTAGGCGATGCCGACCCCCGAGCCCATCGCGGCGAAGGCGATGGCCTGGACGAGCACCGCCGGCACGACGAAGTCCCGGTAGCTCTCCCCCGTCCCGATGTTGGCAATGGAGCCGAACACGTAGACGAAGAGGATCAGCTGCATGAGCGGCTGGATCGTCGAGAACACGATGAGGCCGGGGCTGCGCTGCACCTTGCGCAGGTTCCGACGCGCCACGAGCGCAATGTCCGCCGCCACGCGCTCGGGACCGAGCGCCGCCCGTGCCTCGATCGCCGCGCGCTTGGCCTCGACCGTCGTGACGGCCATCAGAGCCGCCGCTTCCCGCGACCGAGCCGCGGCTCAGGGGCGTCGGGTCGCGCCTCCTCGGCGAGGTGGCCGGTGAGGCTCAAGAACACGTCGTCGAGTGACGGGCGGCGCAGCCCGAGGTCGGCGACCGCGACGCCGGCGGCGTCAAGGGCCCGGACCGCGTCGACGAGCGCCGACGCGCCGGACTGCACGGGGACCTGGAGCGTGCCCAGCTCGTCGTCGGTCGTGACCTCGCCCTCGGGGATGCCGAAGGCCCGGGCGAGCGCGCCCGCCGCGGCGGCGACGGCGCCACGGTCGACGACCTGCAGGTCGAGGACGTCGCCGCCCACCTTGTCCTTCAGCTGGTCGGCGGTCCCTTCCGCGATGATCCCGCCGCCGTCGATGACGCTGATCCGCTCCGCGAGGTGATCGGCCTCCTCCATGTACTGCGTCGTGAGCACGATCGTCCTGCCCTCGTCACGCAGCGCCGTGATCACGTCCCAGAGGCGCAGCCGGCTGCGGGGGTCGAGCCCGGTCGTCGGCTCGTCGAGGAACAGGACGTCGGGCGACGCGATGAGGCTCGCGCCGAGGTCGAGGCGTCGGCGCATGCCGCCGGAGTAGCCGCGCACCACGCGGTCGGCCGCGTCCGAGAGGTCGAACACGTCGAGCAGCTCGGCGGCGCGCGTCTCGGCCGCGAGCTTCGCCATGCGCGAGAGCCGGCCGACGAGCACGAGGTTCTCACGCCCGGTGAGGTCCTCGTCGACGGCCGCGAACTGGCCGGTGAGCCCGATCGCGGCGCGCACCTGCTGGGGATGCTCGCAGACGTCGTAGCCGGCGACGCTGGCCCGTCCCCCGTCGGGCTGGAGCAGCGTGGAGAGGATCCGGATCGTGGTCGTCTTCCCGGCGCCATTGGGCCCGAGGAGCCCGACGAGGCGGCCCTCGGGGACGACGAAGTCGACGCCGTGGAGCGCCACGAAGGACCCGAACCGCTTGACCAGTCCCTCGACGACGACGCCGCTCTCCATCGGCGTGCGAACCTACCGGCCCCATCCGGCCCGGTTGCGCCTCGTGGCGGGGACCGATCGTTGCGCGGCTAACGTTTCGCCTCCTATGGAAGATCCGCTCGGACGGCAGCTGGCGACGACCGGTCGGGTCGTGCAGGAGCGCTTCGACCGCCACCTCGCCGGCCACGGGTCGAGCCTGGCGGTCTGGATGGTGCTCCACAACGCAGCGCGCGAGGAGGGCCTCAGCCAGCGCGAGCTGGCGCGTCGGGTGCGCGTCGAGGCACCGACGCTCGTGCGCCACCTCGACCGGATGGAGCAGGACGGGCTCGTCGTGCGACGCCGCGACGCCCGCGACCGGCGCGTCGTGCGGGTGTGCCTCACCGACGCGGGCCGCGCCCGCCACGAGGAGCTCCGCGCCATCGCGGTCGACGTCGACCGGCAGCTGCGCTCGCTGCTCACCCCCGACGAGGCGCGTACGCTCGAACGGCTGCTGCAGCGCATCCGCGACCACTGGCACCCCCACGCCGGCAACGGGAGCGAGCCCGGATGACGACGTCCACGAACTCGAACGACGGCCGCCACGCCGTGATCGAGACGTCGAACCTCACGAAGGTGTACCCGGGGGGCGTCAAGGCGGTCGACGGGCTGAACCTGTCGCTCAAGCGCGGCGAGATCTTCGGCCTGCTCGGCCCGAACGGCGCGGGCAAGACGACGACCGTCGGGATGCTCACGACGATGGTGATCCCCACGAGCGGCCAAGCGTGGGTCGGCGACGTCGACGTGCAGGAGCATCCCGCCCTCGCGAAGCAGAACCTCGGGCTCGTCACCCAGAACAACACGCTCGACCGGTCGCTCACGGTGTGGGAGAACCTCTACTTCCACGGTCTGTTCTTCGGCATGAGCGCCCGCCAGGCGCGCGCCGAAGCCGACCGACGCCTGAAGCAGTTCCGCCTCGCCGAGTGGGGCAAGACCGCCGTGCTGGCGCTCTCGGGCGGCATGGCCCAGCGGCTCATGGTCGCCCGGGCGATCCTGCACGAACCGGCGATCCTCTTCCTCGACGAGCCCACGGCCGGCCTCGACCCCCAGAGCCGCCTGGCCCTGTGGGACATCCTCCGAGAGCTCCACGGCCAGGGTCAGACGATCCTCCTCACCACCCACTACATGGAGGAGGCCGACCAGCTCTGTGACCGCGTGGCGATCATGGACCACGGCGTGATCCTCGCCCTCGACACGCCGGCGGGCCTCAAGCACACGGTGGGGGCCGACACCATCGTCACCGTCCACTCCGACGGCGACATCGAGGGCCTGGAGAAGCTGCTCGAGGGGAACATCCCCGAGGTGACGAACACCCAGCGGCGCGACGGGAACGTCGAGCTGCACGTGCGAGGCAGCGACGGCATCCTCCCCCAGGTCGTGAACGAGGCCGAGCGGGCCGGCTACCGCGTCACCGACCTGTCGATCGCCGAGCCCACCCTCGAGACCGTGTTCATCACGCTGACCGGAAAGGACCTGCGCGAGTGACCACCGCCACCACCACTGCAGACGCCGCGCTCGGCGTCGACACGGGACAGCGGAGCGCGATCGATTCGAGCACGAGCGCGTTCAAGGCGCTGCTCCGGCGCGACATGCGCGTGCTCCAGAAGAACCTCTTCAAGGAGTTCCTGCCCCGAACGCTCATCCAGCCGTTCCTGCTGGTCTTCGTGTTCACCTACGTGTTCCCGAAGATCGGGCAAGGGATCGGGGGCCACGGCGCGACGCCCGCCGCCTTCGCGACCGTGCTGATCGCAGGCGTCGTCGGCATCAGCATCCTGTTCCAGGGGATCCAGTCCGTGGCCCTGCCGATGGTGCAGGAGTTCGGGTACACGAAGGAGATCGAGGACCGGGTGATGGCGCCGCTGCCGGTCTCGCTCGTCGCGCTCGCCAAGGTCGCGTCGGGCGCCATCCAGGGGCTCATCGCGGCGGCGATCGTTTTCCCGATCGCCGCCGTCGTCCCGGCGAGCCCCGTCCACCTGCAGGTCAACTGGCTCGTGCTCATCACGCTGGCGCCGCTGGCGTGCATCACCAGCGCGGCACTCGGCCTGACGTTCGGGACCGTCTTCGAGCCCCGGACCGTCCCGATCATGTTCGGCGTCGTGGTGATCCCCCTGACCTTCCTCGGCGCCGTCTACTACTCGTGGGTCGCGCTCACGCCGATCAAGGTGGCCGGGTTC
>JBPYDT010000195.1:0-2933 GCA_051986275.1 Acidimicrobiia bacterium
CGGTCGACCCGTTCTCCTCGGGCCGGATGGAGACGTCGCCGCCGCCGCTCGTCGTCGCGGTCAGGCCGTGCTCGCGCAACCAGGTGCGGAGCGCGACGTCCTGGGTGTTGCCGAGCTGCGGCGTGGCGAGCACCTTGCCCTTGAGGTCGGCCGGCTTGTTGATGCCTGAGCGCACGACGAGGAACGCGCCGCCCGACGCGGCGCCGGCGACCACATGCACCGCGCCGTGCGACTGCACGAATGCGTTGATGGCCGGGTTCGGGCCCATGTAGCTGGCGTCGACGGAGTCGGACAGCAGTGCCTCGACGGCCGCCGGTCCGGCGTTGAACGTGAAGGGCTTCAGCGAGACGTCCGGCCCGAGCGCGCGCTGGAACAACCCGTCCTGCACGCCGACCAGTGCCGGCGCGTGGGTGACGTTCGGGAAGTAGCCGAGGCGCAGCGTGCCCGACGGCGACGACCCGCCCCGCGGTGCCGCCGAAGCGACGCCGCCGGCCAGCCCGGCGAGCCCGAGCGCGACCGCCGCGACCCCGACGCCGACCCGTCGACCCATCAGCCGCCGCACCGCCACCACCAATCTCGGTAATTCCAATAAGGTTGATTATTTAAGTCGGGAAACTAGAGTATGGAGGTGGAGCCGGTCAAGGCGGCTCCCGGGAGCGCAGGGGCATGTGGATCAACCGACGGACCGACTACGCCACCCGGGCCGTCCTCGCCCTGGCGCTGATGGACGACGGCCAGCCCCACAAGCTCCAGGAGCTCGCCGAGCTCACGGCGACCCCGCTCACCGTGCTCGAGCAGCTCCTCCCCCAGCTGCGGGCCGCGGGGATCGTGCGCTCCGAGCGCGGCCCCTCCGGCGGCTACCGCCTCAACCACCCCGCGGCGGACATCACCCTGGGTCGGGTCGTGCGGCTCATCCAGGGCCCGCTGGCGCCGATCGCGTGCGCGACGCGCAGCGACGCCGAGACGTGCCCGATGGAGCTCGGCTGCAGCCTCCAGGCGACCTGGTCGGCGGTGCGCGACGCGACGATCGCGATTCTCGACGAGACGACGTTCGCCGACCTCGCGGCGCGGGCGGGCGGCCGCTGGACGGAGCCGGTCCCGGTGACCGTCGGGGTGCCGAGTGGACGACCGGTCTCGACCCGCGCCTAGCCGCGCAGGACGGCGGGGCCATCCCGACCCTCAGGTACCGTTCTCGCCCACATGGAGCTGGAATTCAGCGCCGAGCAGGACGACCTGCGCGAAGGCGTGCGTTCGGTCCTGGTGCGCGAGTGCCCGATTCGCCTGGTGCGCGCCGTCGTCGAGGATGGCTCGGTGCCCGAGGCGCTCTGGAAGCAGATGGTCGAGCTCGGGTGGCCGGCCCTGACCGTCTCGGAGGAGCTCGGCGGCCTCGGCCTCGGCACCGTCGAGCTCGCCGTCGTCGTGGAGGAGCTCGGCCGCGTCGACGCGCCCGGCCCCTTCATGTCGACGGTGTGCCAGTTCGCTCCGGCCGTCCGGGAGGTTGGTGACGATCGCGCGCGGCAGCGCTTCCTGCCGGAGGTGGCGAGCGGAGCGATCACCGGCGCCCTGGCGTTGACCGAGCCCGGCCGCGGCACCGACCCGGCCGCCGTGGAGGCCATCGCGACCCTCGACGGTGGCGTCTGGACGCTCAGCGGCACGAAGTCGGCCGTGCTCGACGGCGACACGGCAGACGAGGTCGTCGTCGTGGCGCGTGAGCCGGGCACCGAGGGTGACCGGGGCGTGGTCGCGTTGGTCGTGCCCCGCGACGCGGTCCGCGTCACGCCGAGTCGGGCGTTCGACCCGACACGCGGGCTGGCGACCGTGGACCTCGGCGGCGCCCGCGTCGAGGACGACCGCCGACTCGGCGAGCCCGGCCCGGCGACGGCGGCCGCGCTGCGCCGCGCCGTCGAAGAGGCGACCGTGTCCCTCGCGGTCGAGATCGTCGGCACCTGCCAGACGATCCTCGACGTGACGCTCGACTACGCCAAGCAGCGGGAGCAGTTCGGGGTCCCGATCGGCTCGTTCCAAGCGATCAAGCACAAGTTCGCCGACATGCTCATCGCCCTCGAGCGGGCCCGCGCCACCGCCTACTTCGCCGCGCTGTGCCAGGCCGAGGACGACCCGGGCCGGGCGCTGGCGACTTCGACGGCGAAGGTCGCGGCCGGCGACTGCCAGCAGCGCATGGCGAAGGAGGGAATCCAGATCCACGGGGGTATCGGCTACACGTGGGAGCACGACATGCACCTCTATGTGCGCCGCGTGAAGACCGACGCGCAGCTGCTCGGCACCGCCGACGAGCACCGGGTGCGCATCGCTCAGCTGCTCGGGCTCTGACGCGGGCAGCCGCCCGGCTCTCGCCGGGCGGCTGCGGACGGCGCGGCTCGGGCCTACGTGAAGAAGATCTCCCAGAGCGCGTACCAGACGCCGGCGAGGACGATGCCGGTGCCGATGGCGCGCCAGTGGTTCTCGTAGATCCAGTTGGTGATGTTGCCCGCCTTCTTCCCGCCGATGACCCCGAGCGCGTTCAGCTCGAGGACCCCCCAGATCACGGCGGTGGCGGCCCAGTACCCGGCGCGGTTGCCGCTGTCGGTCGTGATGAAGCCGCCGAAGAAGTTCGCGGTGCCGACCATGAAGAGCAGCATCGGGAACGAGAAGATGGTGTTCATCCGCGACGCCAGCGCCGACGTGCGGCCCGCGGCGGCGGCGGCCGGATCCGCCTCGCCGCCCGCCTGCACGTTGCGGGCGTTCGCGATGACCTTCTTCTGGTTCGGCCAGATGACGAGCCAGACGTTCAGGAACATCGTCACGGCGAGCAGGATGCCGGTGTAGATGCTGATGCCTTCGGCGCTCTTGGCGTAGTCGCCGCTGAAGAGCTGCGCGTTGCCCTTCACGTCGCCCTCGGCGAGCCGGATCAGGACACCGGTCAGCAGCGTCGC
>JBPYDT010000196.1:0-23381 GCA_051986275.1 Acidimicrobiia bacterium
CGAGCTGACCGCCGGCGTCGCCCTGTTCCTCGGGTTCTCGAAGATCGCCGTGGCGCTCGGGCCGCCGCCCGACATGCCCACGATGGTCGTCCCGACACCCGACTGGTCGCCCGATCCGGCGGCCTGAGATCCCACCAGGGCCGCGGCTGGGCGACCCGGCGGGTCAGGCGTCGCTCAGCTCGGTCCGCACGGCGCGGCGCAGCACCTTGCCCGTCGCCGTGTGCGGAAGCTCGTCGCGCACGATCACGAGCTCCGGTGTCTTCAGCGACCCGACCCGGTCGCGCACGAACGTGCGCAGCTCGTCGAGGTCCAGCGCGGCGCCCCGTCGCGGCACGACCATCGCGCCGATGCGCTCCCCCCACTCCGGGTCCGGCACGCCGACGACGGCGGCACCCGCCACGGCGGGATGGCGCAGCAGCGTGTCCTCGACCTCGGCGGGGGAGACGTTCTCGCCGCCGCGGATGATGACGTCGTCGCCCCGCCCCTCGACGAACACGTACCCGTCGGGGTCGACGTAGCCGCGGTCGCCGGTGTGGAGCCACCCGTCTCCGTCACGCTGCGATTCGGTGTCGAGGTACTCGCCCGCCACCTGGTCCCCCCGCACCCAGATCTCGCCGTCGACGACGCGCACCTCGACCCCCGGGACCGGTCGTCCGACCGACGCCAGCCGGGCCCGCTCGGCCGGCTCCTCACTGGCGTGGGCGCGGCGGTGGTCGTCCGGGCCGAGCAGGCAGACGGTGCTGCTCGTCTCGGTCAGCCCGTACGCGTTGACGAACTCCGTGTCCGGGAGGAGGGCGAGCGCCTGCTCGAGCACCGGCGCCGGCATCCGGGAGCCCCCGTACGCGAGGTGGCGCAGCGTCGGCACCCGCGCGTCGGGCTCGTCGCCCATGACCGCGACGATCCGGGCCAGCATCGTCGGCACCACGAAGGCGTGGGTGACGGCCTCACGGCGCGCCAGGGCCAGCCACTCGTGTGGGTCGAACCGGGGGAGCGGCACGATGCGCCGCCCGGCAAAGGTCGAGGAGAGCACCGCGGCGACGCCGGCGATGTGGAACGGCGGCACGGCGACGAGCACCGCCTCGTCGTCCTCGGCCGCACCGAACTCGACGGTGTTGAACACGTACGCGGTGAGCTGATCGTGGCCGAGCTGGGCGGCCTTCGGCGCCGCGCTCGTGCCGCTCGTGAACAGCAGGACGGCCGGCGTCGCGGGCGCGTCGGGGAACGCGCGGTCGGGGTCGGCGCGGAGGTCCACCCAGTCGAGCTCGGCGACGACGGCCGGGGCGAGGCGGGCGAGGAGCGCCTGGCGCGCCTCGTCGGGGAGCCGGTAGTTCAGCGGCGCGTACGAGACACCGGCCCACGCCGCGCCGAACAGCGCGACCGGCACGAGCGGTGCGGTCTCGCTCAGCACGGCCACGGTCCGGGGCGCCCCCGCGAGGTGCGCCGCGACACCCGTCGCCGCGTCGCGCAGCGCCCCGTACGTCAAGCCGCCGTCGCGCGACCCGAACCCGACACGCGAGCCGAGGCCGTCCGCGGCCATCTCGAGGAGCATGGCGATGTTCACGGGAGCGACTCCGCGAGCTCGAGGCACCGCGAGCGGAGCCGATCGGCCGCGACGACCTCGTCGACGAGGCCCCAGCCGAGCGCGGCGGGGGCCGAGATCGTACCGTCGTACAGCAGGAGCGCGAGCGTGCGGTGCCGTCCGACGCGGCGCGGGAGCGACACCGTCCCGCCCGCGCCCGGGACGAGGCCGAGCCCCAGCTCCGGCAGCCCGACGCGCGTGTCGTCGGTCGCCACGACCCGCCCGGCGAACGCGGCGAGCTCGACGCCCGCGCCGAGGCACGCGCCCTGGAGCCCGACGACCAGGCGGTCGCGGCGGGCCGCGGCCTGCCCCGCGAGGGAGCGGCTCAGGCGCACGAGGTGCGCGAGCGCGGGGTCGGGGAAAGTTCCGAACTCGTCGAGGTCGCCGCCCGAGGAGAACGACGGGCCCTCGCCGAGCAGGACGACCGGCCCCGGTGCCTCGTCGAGCGCGGCGTACAGCTCGTCGCGCATCGCGACGTCGAGCGCGTTGCGGCGCGCCGGGCGGGTCAGGGTCACCTCGGTGACGCGGCCGTGCCGGGCGACCCGGACCCGCGGGCCGGGATCACCCGCCGGTCGGGGCGCGCCGTGCGCCGCCCGCCACCGGCGGAACTCGTCGCTGCCCTGGAGCATCGAGTAGGTCGTCGACTCGCGCACGAGCCCGTCCCACCACGTGGCGGGGGGCGTGCGCAGCAGGAGCGCCGCGGCCGTCGCCGCGGCGGGCGCGCGTTCGAAGCCGGCGGTCAGGCCCTCGGGGCGGTCGCCCTCGAGCACGACGTCGAGCGCGGCCGCGACGAAGGGGGCGACGGGTGCCTTCGCGGCGAGCACGACCGGCAGTTCCTGGACGGCGCGTGCGTCGGGTGGCGCGTCGAGGCCCGGCCCGGTGAGCACGACGAGCGTGGGCTCGCCGAGGTCGAGGGACGCGGCGAGCGCCGGTGCGCCGGCCGCGAGCAGCCGGGCGTCGCGCTCGACGACCGGCACGGCCGCCCGTCAGTCCGACGAGGGCAGCGGCTTGGCCTGGGCGACCTCCATCACCTGGTCGTGGCACTCCAGCTGCCCGTCACCCGCCTTCGTCACCAGGACCGTCGCCTGGCAGATCGCGCACTGGTACCGCTTGCCGAGCAGGTTCGCCACCGCGTCAGCCCTCCCGCGCGGTCATCGGCTGGCCGCAGCACGTGACGGAGGCGTCGGTCGCCTTCACGACGATGATCTCGGTCCCGCAGCGCTCACAGCGCAAGCGCGACCCGACCTTGGTCGGACTCATGCCGCCAGACTATCCGGATGGTGCGAGACGACGACCTGGTCGACGTGTCGTTGGCGGTGCGCGATCAGGTGGCCGTCGTGACCCTCGACCGTCCCGAGGCGCGTAACGCGTTCACCGGCGCCATGGGCCAGAGCCTCGGGACCGCGTACCAGCGCTGCGACGAGGACGACGACGTGCGCGTCGTGGTCGTCACCGGCGCCGGCACCGCGTTCTGCGCCGGCGCCGACCTCACGCCGCGCGACGAGACGTTCGCCGCGCCGACGGGCCGCGCCTTCACGTCCTCGCCGGTCCAGCCCCCGGCGTTCGCCATCCGCAAGCCGGTCATCGCCGCGGTGAACGGACACGCGGTCGGCATCGGGCTCACGCTCGCCATGCAGTGCGACCTGCGGATCCTCGCCCGCGGCGCCACGTACGGGTTCGTGCACGTGCGGCGGGGCGTCATCCCCGACGCCCACTCGCACTGGACCGTCCCCCGGGCCGTCGGGTTCGCCCGCGCGACCGAGCTGCTGCTGACCGGCCGTCACGTCGATGCCGACGAGGCCGTGGCGATGGGGCTGGCGAACCGCGCCGTGCCGGCGGACGAGGTGCTGGCCGACGCGCTGCACGTCGCCCGCGACCTGGCCGTCCACACCGCTCCGCTCTCGGTCGCGATCACCAAGCGGCTGCTCTGGTCCAGCCCGATGCTCTCGGCCGACGAGGTCGACCGGCTCGAGACGGCGATGCACGAGCACGTGATGGGGCGGGCGGATGCCCGGGAGGGCGTGCTCGCCTTCCTCGAGCGACGCGACCCGCGCTGGTCGCTGTCCCCGACACGTGACTGGCCGGACGACTGGTGATCAGAGGCCGAGCAGCCGCACGGCGTTCCCGCGCAGGAACTGGGGCCACACGTGATCGCGGAACGGCACGCCGGGCAGCTGCTCGAAGATCGTCTCGTACGACAGCCCCATCGGGAAGTAGCCGGCGAAGCAGACCTTGTCCGCGCCCCGCGTGTTGGCGTAGTCGACAACGGCCCGCGGGTAGTAGCGGGGCGCGAACGCGCTCGTCGAGTAGTGCAGCCCCGGCCACTTCAGCATGAGCTTCACCGCGAGGTCGGCCCACGGCTCGGCGCCGTGTCGCATGACGACCACGAGGTCGGGGAACTCGAAGCAGACGGTGTCGAGGCGCGCGACGTCCTGGCTCGCCGCCGGGACGCGGGGACCCGGCACGCCGACGGTGACGAACAGGGGGACGCCGAGCTCCACGCACGCCGCGTAGAGCGGGAACCACGCCGGCTCGTCGAGCCCGACGGGTGGGAACGAGCCGGCGGTGAACGCGGCAGCCGCGCGCGCCCCGGCGTCCTCGACGGCCGAGCGCAGCGCGCGCACGCCTGCGACGCCTGCGGTGGGATCGACGTCGACCGACGCGACGAACCGGTCGGGGTGCGCCCGGACGGCCCCGACCGCCGCGTCGTCGGTGGGATCCACCCCCACCAGCGCGCGCTCGACGCCGAACCGGTCCATCTCGTCGAGCACGGCGCCGACGGGGTCGGCCGCGGTGCGCGCCGCGGGCAGGTTCCGGTACATGTAGGACGCGGGGTGCGCGAACGACGCCGACCCGGCGTCCTTCAGCAGCGGGGCGAGCTGGTTCCGCCAGGCGTCGCCGCCGCCGGTCGGGAGGGCGACCATCAGGTCGACGACCTCGACGTCGAACGTGCTCACCCGAATTGGCCGGGCACCGGTCCGGGTGCGGGCAGGTCGAGGAGGTCGGCGAGCACCCGGGTGACGGCGTTGTTGCCGGCCATCTCCTCCGCGCCCTCGGGCGGCATGAGCCCGAACGACGTGACGAGCGTCGCGATGCGCACCATGACCACCGCGAACCGCAGGCCGGCGAAGACCTCGTAGAACGCGAGGTCCCGCGCCTGGCGGCCGCTCGCCTGCTCGTAGAACGCGACGACGTCCTCGCGGGTGGGGAAGCCGTCCATCCGAGGAGCGGGCATGCCCTCGTGGAAGTGGCGGTCCAGGAACAGCCACCAGCCGAGGTCCATCATCGGGTCGGCGAGCGTGACCATCTCCCAGTCGACGACGGCGCGCACCTCGTAGTCCGGCCCGAAGAGCTGGTTGTTGATCCGCGCGTCGCCCCAGCACAGCGTGATCTCCGGGTCGCTCGCCGGCGCGTGGGCTTGCACCCACTCGAGCGCGGCGCGCGCGACCGGCGGGGCCGGGAAGCCCGCCTCCCGCACCGCCCACTCGTAGGAGCGCTCGTAGTAGCGGAGCTGCTGCTCGAAGCCGAGCGCCCCGTACTGCGGCTTCGACAGCACCTCGAGGCCCAGGCCGCGCCAGTCGACCGCGTGCACCGCGGCCAGCGCGTGCACGCCGTGCTCGACGAGGGCACGCCGCTGCGCCGGCGCCGACTCCTCGAGCAGCCAGCCCGCCTGGGTGTAGGGCGGGCTGTCGCTCGGCGCGCGGCCGTCGACGTGGTCCATCACGAAGAACGGGGCGCCGAGGATCGACTCGTCCTCCTCGTACCAGCGCACGACCGGCACGGGCACGGTCGTGTGCTCGCCGAGGGTGCGCAGCACCAGGTACTGCTGCTCGAAGTCCTGCTCGAGGAACACCGTGTGCTGGGTCGGCTTCACCCGCAGCACCAGCGACGCGGACTCCGGCCCGTCGGTGCCCTTCCAGGACGCGTCGAAGAGCAGGGTCTCGTTCGAGAACCCGGTGAACGCCGGGCCGGAGATCGGGCCGACCTCGACGGGCCCCACTTCGGGCAAGCGCGTCTCCAGCCAGCGGCCGAGGGTCCCTCGGGCGGCTTCGAGGTCGCGTTGCTCAGGGATGGGCATCGGTGTCCTTTCAGACGAGCACGCCGGCGTCCTGCAGCGCCGCCACATCGGTTGACGGGAACCCCCAGGAGGCGAGCGCGTCGACCGTGGCCGTGCCCGGGTGCTCGGGCGGGCGTGGCGGGGGCAGCGTCGAGCGCGAGAAGCGCGGCGCCGGGGCGGGCTGCGGCACACCGGCGACGGTGAGGAACGTCTCACGGGCTCGGTTGTGCGGGTGGTCGGGTGCCTCGACGGGCGTGAGCACCGCGGCGACGCACGCGTCCTGGCCCGCGAAGTGCGCGACCCACTCGTCGCGGGTGCGGGTCCGCAGCTCTGCGGCGAACCGGTCCCGCAGCACCGGCCACCCGTCCCGGTCGTGCTGGTCGGGGAGGTCGGCGCCGGCGAGGCCGAGGCCCGCGAGCAGCGCGGCGTAGAACTGGGGCTCGATCGCGCCGATCGCCACCCACGCGCCGTCGGCCGTCTCGTACACGTCGTAGAAGGGCGCGCCGGTGTCGAGGAGGTTCGTCCCCCGCGGTCCCCACGAGCCCGAGGCGCGCGCGCCGTAGAACGGAGCGAGCATCAGCGCGGCACCGTCGACCATCGCCGCGTCGATCACCTGGCCCTGGCCCGAGCGCTCCCGCTCGAGCAAGGCGGCGACGACGCCGAAGGCGAGGAGCATCCCGCCGCCCGCGAAGTCCCCGAGCACGTTGATCGGTGCGGTGGGGGGTTGCCCGGCCCGGCCGAGCGGCTCGAGCGCGCCGGCGATGGCGAGGTAGTCGAGGTCGTGACCGGCCTCGTTGGCCAGCGGCCCGGCCTGGCCCCACCCGGTCAAGCGGCCGTAGACGAGCCGCGGGTTGCGGGCACAGCAGGCGTCCGGTCCGATCCCGAGCCGCTCGGCGACACCCGGCCGGAACACCTCGAAGACGACGTCGGCGCCCGCGACGAGGCGGAGGAACGTCTCCACGCCCTCGGCCGCCTTGAGGTCGAGCCCGATGGCGCGCTTCGAGCGGTGCATCGGGTTCGTCGCCGGCCGCGAGCGATCGAGCGCCCGCGCCGCCTCGACGCGGTCGACGCGCAGCACCTCGGCGCCCAGGTCGGCGAGCAGCATCCCGCAGAACGGGCCGGGGCCGAGCCCGACGAGCTCGATCACCCGCGCGCCCGCCAGGGGTGCACTCACGCGCACCCCGCCCGAGTGGGGGCGCGACCGGCGGCGACGGGCATGATGCGACGGGATCCTAAACTGACGTTCCGTCACATCACCTCAGGCCGCGCCCCATGCGGCGTCTGGAGGCAGCCGTGGGCACCCCTGTCATCGTCGAGGCCGTCCGCACCCCGATCGGGAAGCGCAACGGGCTGCTCTCCGGGTTGAAGGCGACCGAGACGCTGCGCCACGCCCTGGAGCAGGTGATCGCGCGCTCGGGCATCGAGCCGGGGTTGGTCGAGGAGGTTGTCGGCGGCTGCGTGACCCAGGCGGGGGAGCAGGGGTCGAACGTCACCCGCAACGCGTGGCTGAGCGCAGGCAACGACCGGCTGCCGTACACGACGGCGTGCACGACGGTCGACGCCCAGTGCGGATCGGCCCAGCAGGCCAACCACCTCATGGCCGGGCTCGTCGCCGCCGGCGGCCTCCAGATTGGGATCGCGTGCGGCGTCGAGCAGATGAGCCACGTCCCGCTCGGCTCGAACGTCATCAACGGCCCCGGCCACTACAAGACCGAGCCCTGGCCCTACGACGACCCGCCGAACGGGCAGTTCGGCGCGGCCGAGCGGATCGCCGACAAGCGCGGCATCACCCGCGAGCAGCTCGACGAGTGGGGCTTCCACTCGCAGCGCAAGGCGAAGATCGCCTGGGACGAGGGTCGCTTCGAGCGGGAGGTCGCCCCGATCGAGACCCCCGTGCTGGGCGAGGACGGCCAGCCCACCGGTGAGACCCAGACCGTGTCGCGCGACCAGGGGCTGCGCGACACGACGCTCGAGGGGCTCGCCAAGCTGAAGCCCGTCTACGAGGGGGCGCGCCACACCGCCGGGAGCTCGTCGCAGATCTCCGACGGCGCCGCCGCCGTGCTGTGGATGGACGAGGCCGTCGCGCGGAGCCTCGGGCTGCGCCCCCGGGCGCGGCTGGTCCACCAGCTCGTGACCGGGACCGACCCCTACTACCTGCTCGACGGCCCGGTGGACGCCACGGCCAAGATGCTCGACCGTTCCGGCATGGCGATGGCCGACTTCGACCGCTTCGAGATCAACGAGGCGTTCGCGTCCGTCGTGCTGTCGTGGGCGCAGGTGCACAAGCCCGACCTCGAGCGGGTGAACGTGAACGGCGGTGCCATCGCGCTCGGACACCCGGTGGGCTCGACGGGCTCGCGCCTCATCACGACGGCCCTCCACGAGCTCGAGCGCTCCGACACCGAGTACGCGCTCGTCACGATGTGCTGCGGCGGGTCGCTCGGGACGGCCAGCATCCTCCAGCGCCTCTGAGCCGCGGCGCGCCGGCGCGCGCGACCGCACTCGTCACCGTCCCCTTCGGGGCTGCCGCGACGCGGCGGTAGGGTCACGCGTCGACGAAGGAGCCTCGCGATGCGCTACGCGAACCTGGGAAAGACGGGTGTCCGGGTGTCGAGGGTGTGCCTCGGCATGATGAGCTACGGCAACGACAGCGATCGACCGTGGGTCCTCGACGAGGCCGCGGCGGAGCCGATCGTGAAGTCGGCGGTCGACGGCGGCGTGACGTTCTTCGACACGGCCGACACCTACTCGCACGGCGCGAGCGAGGTCGCCACCGGTCGGATCCTCCCCAAGTTCCTGAGTCGTGACGAGACGGTCGTGGCCACGAAGGTGTTCGCGCCGATGACGCCCGGCGAGAACGGCGGCGGGCTGTCCCGCAAGCACATCCTCTCGGCGATCGACGCGTCGCTGCAGCGCCTCGGCATGGACTACGTCGACCTGTACCAGATCCACCGCTGGGACGGCCGCACGCCGATCGAGGAGACGATGGAGGCGCTCCACGACGTGGTGCGCGCCGGGAAGGCCCGCTACCTCGGGGCCAGCAGCATGTTCGCCTGGCAGTTCGCCAAGGCGCAGAACCTCGCCGAGGCCCACGGGTGGACGCCCTTCGTCTCCATGCAGAACCACTACAACCTGATCTACCGGGAGGAGGAGCGGGAGATGATCCCGCAGTGCCTCGACCAGGGCGTCGGGGTCATCCCGTGGAGCCCCCTCGCGCGCGGGGTGCTCGCCGGGAACCGCAACCGCGCCGGCGAGAAGCGCACGACGCGCTCGGAGACCGACCAGTTCACCGACTACCTGTACGGCCAGCCGACCGACTTCGACGTCGTCGACGCGGTCGGCGAGGTTGCCGCCGACCGGGGCGTGCCGCCGGCCCAGGTCGCGCTCGCCTGGCTCCTGGCCAAGCCGGGTGTCACCGCACCGATCGTCGGGGCCACCAAGCAGGGGCACATGGAGGACGCGCTCGCCGCGGAGGCGCTCGAGCTCACCGACGAGGAGATCAAGCGCCTCGAGAGCCCGTACGTCGCGCACCCCGTGCTCGGCCACTTCTAGGGCCGGGCGCCCCGGTCACTCGACCTGGGTCGGGACCGAGATCACGATCGTGTTGGGGCGGAACAGCAGCCGGCCCTTGAGGGCCAGCGCCGTCTGGTTGTGGAGGAGCTGCTGCCACCAGCGGTGCACCACGACCTCGGGGAGCACGACCGTGACCACGTCACCCGTGTGCCGCCCGTCGACCTCGTTGATGAAGGCGAGGAGCGGCCGGGTGATGTCGCGGTACGGGGAGTCGACGATGTCGAGCGTGATCCCGAAGTCGAGGTCGTGCCAGCGGGCGCGCAGCTCGTCGACGTCGGTGTCCTCGAGGTCGACGGTGACCGCGACCAGCCGATCCGGGTGCAGCGCCCGGGCGTAGGCGAGGGCGTCGAGGGCGGACTTGTTCACCGCGTTGATCGGCACCACCACCGTGTTGTGGACCGCGGGGATCGTCACGTGCTCGGGGAGGGCGAGCGCCTGCTCGACCGAGTTGTAGTGCCGCTTGATGAGCTTGCACCCGAGCACGATCAGCGGGATCACGATCGCGGGGATCCACGCGCCGGCGGTGAACTTCGAGACCAGGATCACGACGAGCACGATCGTCGTGGCCGTCGCGCCGACCGCGTTGATGGCCAGCGCCACCCGCCATCCGGGCTCTCGGAGCCGCCGATGGTGTCGGACCATCCCGACCTGCGACAGCGTGAACGCGGTGAACAGGCCGACGGCGAAGAGCGGGACGAGCGAGTCCAGACTGCCGTTGAAGGCGACCAGCAGCACGATGGACGTGAGCGCCACGGCGATGATGCCGTTCGAGAACACGAGCCGGTCGCCGCGTCGGGCGAGCTGGTGGGGGAGGAACCCGTCGCGCGCCACGATCGACGACAGGCGCGGGAAGTCAGCGAACGACGTGTTGGCCGAGAGGCACAGGATCCCGGCGGCAGCCGCCATCAGGATGATGTACAGCGGGCTGCCGCGACCGAAGACCTGGTCGCCGAGCAGCGAGATGAGGGTCTCCTTCATGGAGATGGTCGGGCGGAGCCGGTTGGTGAGCACCGCGATGCCGAGCAGCGGGCCGCCGAGGAAGATGCCGGTCCACATGAGCGTGATCGACGCGTTGCGCGACTTCGGCTCACGGAACGCGGGAACGCCGTTCGAGATGGCCTCGACGCCGGACAGTGCCACCGCGCCGGACGAGAACGCCTTCATCAGGGCGAAGAGCGTGATCCCGGTGACGAGCGCGCCGTTATGCGTGAACGCGTTCAGCTGGGCGTGGTTCACCGGGAGCTGGTGCAGGCTCCCGGTGAACGACCGGATGAGCCCGTCGACGATGAGCAGCGTGAGGACGGCGACGTAGGTGTAGACGGGGATCGCGAAGAGGCGTCCCGCTTCTCGCAGCCCGCGGAGGTTGGCGAGCATGATCACCACGACGAGGCCGACGCTGAGGGCGATGGGGTGGTTCTGCAGGGGCGTGATGGCCGAGCTGATGGCGGCGGCCCCGGCCGCCGCGGACACGGCGACGTTCAGCGTGTAGTCGACGAGCAGCGCGGCGCACGCCACGAGGGACGGGTTGGTGCCGAGGTTCTCCCGGCTGACGATGTAGGAGCCGCCGCCGTTCGGGTAGGCGAAGATCGTCTGGCGGTAGCTCAGCACCAGCAGCAGCAGGACGCCGACGAGGACGAGCGACAAGGGCACGAGGTAGCCGAACGCGGCGACCCCGGCGACCGGGACGAGCACCGTGAGCATCACCTCGGTGCCGTAGGCGGTCGACGACACGGCGTCGGACGAGAACACCGGCAGCGCGAGGCGCTTGGGGAGCAGCTCGGTGTCCTGGGCGTGCGTCGCCAGCGGACGACCGACGACGAAGCGCTTCACGATGCTGAGCGAGCCACCGCCCAGGCGGTTGTCGAGCCCCTCGTCGACGTGGACGCGGCTCACGGTGCGTCCGCGCTGCGCCGTCACGGCCGCGATCCTGACAGGTCGCGGACGCGCCCCGGCGGAACGGTTACAGGCGCGGGCCGAGGAACGCGGCGATGCGGGTCATCGCCTCGTTGGCCGCCGGCACGAGCGCGTCCATCCCGAGAAAGCCGTGCGTCACGCCCTCGTAACGGTGCACCTCGACGGGCACGGCGAACTCGTCGAGTCGATGCGCGTACGCCTCGCCCTCGTCGCGGAGCGGGTCGTACTCGCCGGTCAGTACGAGCGTGGGCGGCAGGCCGCTGAGGTCGGTTGCCTGCAGCGGCGCGGCGAAGGCGTCGTGCGGGTCGCCGTCCGGCCCGAGGTAGCACTCCCAGAAGAACGCCATGTCGTCGGCGGTGAGCAGGTAGCCCGTCGCGAAATCGCGGTAGGACTCGGTGTCCTGTCCGGCGTCGGTGACCGGGTAGACGAGTACCTGCGCCGCGAGGGTCGGCCCCGCCGCGCGCGCCCGGAGCGCGAGCGCGGCCGCGAGGTTCCCGCCCGCGCTGTCGCCCGCGATCGCGAGGCGGGTCGGGTCGCCGCCGAGCTCGCCCGCGTGCTCGGCGAGCCAGGTGATCGCGGCCTCGCAGTCGTCGAGCGCTGTCGGGAACGGGTGCTCGGGCGCGAGGCGGTAGTCGATGCTCACCACGAGCGCCCCGGCCGCGTTCGCCAGTCGCCGGCACACCCGGTCGTGGGTCTCGATCCCCATGAACACCCAGCCGCCCCCGTGGAGGTAAGCGACGACGGGAAGCTCGCCGGCGTCCGACGTCGGCGTGTAGCAGCGTGCCCAGAGGGGACCGGACGGGGTGTCGAGCGCGCGGTCCTCCACACGCGCCACCGGCTGGGCCGGGCCGGCACCCGCCTCGGCGAAGGCCATCACGTGCTCGCGCAGCTCATCGATCGGCTGGTCGCGCACCGGCGGCAGGTCGAGGGCCGCGGCCGCGTCGAGGTAGGACTGCAGCCCAGAGTGGAGGGGCATCAGGCCTCCTGCCAGAACTGCGCGAGCACCGGCGCCACCTCGTCGGGCCGCTCGAAGATGCTCCAGTGCCCCGCGTCGAGAGCCAGGGGGGGCGCGCCGGCGAGATCGGCGGCGGCCTGCCCGAACTCGGGCGGCGCGTACGGGTCGTGGGCACCCCAGAACACGCGCGCCGGTGGCGTCGGCCGGTCAGGGCGCGGTGACCACTCGGACGCGACGTCGACCGCCGAGCGGTAGAGCGCGAGGACGGCGCGCTTCATGTGGTCGTCGACCCGCGCCGCGGCGCCCTCGGGATCGGGGTGCCGGGCGTCGCGCAGGGCGGCGACCATGGCGTCGGGCGTCATGAGCTCCATGATCTGCTCGCCGACGCCCGGCGTCTGCCACTGCGTGGCGAGCTCGTGCCAATGGAAGCGGGGGCTCACCGCGCCGTCGGCGATCGCCCAGGTGCGCACCAGCTCAGGGCGCGTCGTGGCGATGCGCTGCACCAGCAGCCCACCCCAGTCGTGTCCGACGATGTCCACCGGCCCGCCGATGGCCTCGAGCTCGCCGACGAGCCAGTCGACGTAGGCCTCCTTGGTGCACGGGAACCCTTCCGGTGGCGGCGACGCCAACCCGGGGAGGTTGGGGCACACGACGTCGTGCCGCGCGAGGTGCGATCGGAACGGTTCCCAGAGCTCCGCGGTGTCCGGAACGCCGTGCACCAGCACCGCGGGCATCGGCTACTCCTCGTCTCGGAGGGTGTCGAGGTGCTGCGTCGCGTCGGTGAACTCGTCGATGAGGTCGAGCACGACGTCGCGGACCGGCCGGATGGAGCGCATCCGCCCGACGATCTGCCCGACGGGCATCACCCGCAGCTCATCGACCTGGTACTTCGCGATGCGGCGCTGCGCCTCGGCCGTCGCCATGTACTGCAGCGGCATGGGCAGGTAGCCGGGCGAGTCCGGTCGCTCCCACGCCTCGGTCCACGGGGTCCGCAGCTGCCGCGCCGGCTTCCCGGTCAGGACCCGGGAGCGCACCGTGTCGCGCGACCCGGCGGCGATGAGACGGTCCATCACCACCGGCGCGGTGTCGCTCTCGCTCGTCGTGAGCCAGATGGAGCCGGTCCACACGCCGTCCGCGCCGAGCGCCATCGCCGCGGCCATCTGGCGGCCCGAGCCGATGCCCCCCGCCGCGAGCACCGGGACGCGGTCGCCGACCGCGTCGACGACCTCGGGCACGAGCACCATCCCGGCGACGTCGCCCGTGTGGCCGCCCGCCTCGTAGCCCTGGGCGACGATCATGTCGACGCCTTGGTTCACCTGCCGCTCGGCGTGGGCGAGGCTCCCGACGAGTGCGGCGACCTTGACGTCGTGGTCGTGCGCGAGGTCCACGACGTCCTTCGGCGGTGGCCCGAGCGCGTTCACCAGCAGCTTGATCGGGTGAGCGAGCGAGATGTCGACCTGAGGGCGCGCGCCCTCGTGCGTCCAGCCGAGCAGCCCGCTGCGCTCCTCGTCCTCGTTCAGCGGTGGGACGTCGTGCTCCTGGAGCACCTTCTCGATGAAGTCCTTGTGCTCCTGGGGGATCATGTCGGCCAGCTGCTGCTCCATGCGATCGGGGTCGAGCTCGCCGCCCTTCCCCGCGTAGTTCGCCGGCATGACGACGTCGACGCCGTACGGCTTGCCGTCGACGTGGTCGTCGAGCCACTTCAGCTCGATCTCGAGCTGGTCGGGGGTGAACGCCAGCGCGCCCAAGACGCCCATCCCGCCCGCCTTGCTCACCGCGGCGACCACGTCGCGGCAGTGACTGAAGGCGAACAGGGGCAGGTCCAGCCCGAACAGCTCCGTGGCACGGGTGCGCATCAGGCTCCTTCCTAGACGGGTGAGGCCGCGCCGGTGGCGACGTCCTTCGCCCACCGGTAGTCCGGCTTCCCGGACGGCGACCGCACGATGGACGGCACGAGGTGCAGCTCGCGCGGCACCTTGTAGCCCGCGAGCTGGCCGCGGCAGTGCTCCTGGATCGAGTCGAGGTCGACCGTCGCGTCGTCGCGGCTCTGCACGACCGCCACGACCCGCTGACCCCACCGCTCGTCGGGGACGCCGACGACCGTGCAGTCGTACACGTCGGGGTGCGACTTGATCGCGGCCTCGACCTCCTCGGGATAGATCTTCTCGCCGCCCGAGTTGATCGACACCGACCCGCGACCGAGCAGCACGATGCGCCCGTCCGCCTCGACCGTCGCGAAGTCGCCCGGCATCGAGTAGCGCGTCCCGTCAGGGGCGGTGACGAACGTCTGCGCCGACTTCTCCGGGTCCTTGTAGTACTCGACCGGGATGTTGCCGGCCCGGGCCAGCTTGCCGACCGCGCCGGAACCCGGCTCGATCGGCACCATGTCGTCGTCGAGGACGACCGTGTCGAGGATCGCGGTGACGCGCGGCCCCCGCGCCTCGGTCTGGCCGGCCTGGACGAGGGTGTAGCCGTTCGAGCCCGTCTCCGACGCGCCGATCGCCTCGCTGACGATGATCGACGGGAGCCGCTCCAGCAGCCGGTCCTTCACCGCGGGGGAGAACACCGCCGCGGTGCTCGAGAGGTTCACGAGCGACGTCAGGTCGTAGTCTGCGCCGGGCTCGTCGAGCGCCTCGACGAGCGGGCGGCCCATCGCGTCGCCGGTGATCATGATGCTGTTCACCCGCTCCTCGCCGACGAGGCGCCAGACGTTCCTGGGGTCGAACTTGGCGACGAGCACCACCTTGTTGCCCTGGAACGCGCCGCCCATGACCGACCACTGGGTGGCGCCGTGCATGAGGGGCGCAATCGGGAGCATCGTGCCCTGCTCCCGCGTCTGGGCCCGCTCGACGAGCGCGTCGGGCCGCTCCACCCGGGTGTTCGTGGTCGGGTCGATCCCGCCGCCCAGGGCGAAGAACACGTCCTCGTGGCGCCACACGACACCCTTCGGCATGCCCGTCGTCCCGCCCGTGTAGAGGATGTAGCGGTCGTCGGGGGAGCGGGGCCCGAAGTCCCGCTCGGGCGACCCGCTCGCCATCGCCCCCTCGTACGGGACGGAGTCGAGCGGGCCGAGGTCGGCCGCGCTGCCGTCCTCGATCACGATCGAGTGGGTCAGCAGCGGCAGGTCGCGGAGCACGTTTGCGACCCGCGGCGCGAACTCGCGCTGGTACACCAGCGCCTTCAGGTCGGCGTTGGCGAACAGGTACGCGAGCTCGCCCTCGACGTAGCGGTAGTTGATGTTGACCCACACCGCCCGCAGCTTGAAGACCGCCCACAGCGTCTCGACCCACTCGACCGAGTTGTAGGCGTAGATCCCGACGTGGTCGCCGGGGCCGATGCCGTGCGCCGCGAGGTGGTGGGCGAGCCGGTTGGCGCGGGCTTCCATCTCGGCGTACGTCCGGTGCTGGCCCTCGGCGACGACGTACTCGCGGTCGCCGAAGTGATCGGCGGCGTGCTCGAAGAGATCGGCGAGGTTGAACTCCATCGAGGAGCACTCTACGGGGCGCGGCGACGGGCGGATCCGCCCCGTTACGAGGTGACGGGCGCGCGACCGGTGTGGTCAACTGACGCCTCCGTCAGTCCCAAGGCCGCGAGGGAGCACCCGTGGACCGCACGCCCGTCATCGTGGGCACCGGGTTGTCCGACTACCCGAAGGCGCCCGACCTGGACGGCGTGCAGCACCACGTCCAGGCGTTCCAGCGCGCGCTCGCCGATTCCGGTCTCGAGAAGTCCGAGATCAACGGCTACGTGAGCGCCGGCGGCGGCGGGATCATGGTCGACGACGCGGTGACGATGGCCGAGTACCTCCGTATCGACCACCGCTACATCGACGGGACCATGACCGGCGGCTCGTCCTTCGAGTTCCACGTCCAGCACCTCGCGGCGGCGATCCGAGAGGGGCTCTGCGACGTCGCGCTCATCACCTACGGGTCCGACCAGCTGAGCCGGATGGGCCGCAAGCTCGGCACCGGCGGGTTCCAACGGCCGGGCTCCCGGGTGGCGGGGCCGATCCAGTACGAGGCGCCCTACGGGAACTCGCTCGTCGGGGCCTATGCGATGCACGCCGCCCGGCACGCGCACGAGTTCGGGACGACCCCGGCGCAGCTGGCCGAGATCGCCGTTGGCGTCCGCGAGTTCGCCACGCTGAACCCCCACGCCATCTACCGCGACCCGATCACGGTCGACGACGTCCTGAACAGCCGCATGATCGCCGACCCGCTGCACAAGCTCGACTGCTGCTCGATCACCGACGGCGGCGGCGCCATCCTCATGACCACCGCCGACCGGGCGAAGGACCTGCGCCAGCCCCCGGTATACGTGCTCGGCGCGGCCGGTGCCGAGACGCACTGGAATGTGAGCCAGCAGCCGGACTTCACCACCTGCGCCGGCGCCATCGCCGGGCCGATCGCGTTCGAGCGGGCCGGGCTCACGCCGGACGACATCGACGTGCTCCAGTTCTACGACTCGTTCACGATCACCTGCCTGATCCTGCTCGAGAGCCTTGGCTTCGCCCCGCGCGGCGAAGGCGGCCCGTTCGTCGCGGACGGCAACCTCAAGCGCGGGGGCCGCTTCCCGCTCAACACGGACGGGGGTGGACTGTCCTCCTCGCACCCGGGGATGCGCGGCATCTTCTTGCTCATCGAGGCGGCGCGGCAGCTGCGCGGCCAGGCGGGCGAGGCCCAGGTGCCGAACTGCCGCACGGCGATCTGTGCCGGGTCGGGCGGCTGGCTGAGCGCGATCGGCGTCGCGATCCTCGGCGCCGAGCATCCGTGAGAGGGGCCTGATGAGCGACGTCACCACAGCGGAGGAGTGGCAGAAGCCGCTGCCGGCGATCGACGACGTGAACCGCGAGTTCTGGGCGGCCGCCGCCGAGGGCCGGCTCCTCGTCCAGGCCTGCCCCCATTGCGGGCACCGCCAGTTCTACCCGCGGGCCCTGTGCACGGCGTGCGGCGACCCGCCCGAGTGGCTCGAGTGCAGCGGCCGGGGCACGGTCCACACTCTCACGATCATCCGCCAGATGGGCATGCGGCCCTTCCGCGACGAGCTGCCCTACGTCGTGGCGATGGTCGAGCTCGAGGAGGGCCCGCTCATGATGGGCAACGTCACGGACTGCGATCCGGAGTCCGTGCGCATCGGGATGCCGGTGGAGGCGCACTTCGTCCGCGCGGCCGACGACGTCGGCGTGCCCCTCTGGCGGCCCGCCGCCTGACTCAACGCGGCCGGCTGCCGTCGCGCGGGGCGATGAAGACGATCGACGCCTCGGCGAGCAGCTCCCCGTCGCACCGCGACGTCGCCCGCACCCAGATCTTGCGGCCCTCGACGTGGTCGACGTGCGCCTCGTACTCGATGCGCCGCTCGAGGGGCGTCGGCCGCACCATCTTCACCGTGAGCGTGCCCGTGTAGCCGGCCGACCCGGACGCGACCTGGGCCGCACCCATCAGGTCGTCGAACGCCGCGGCGACGAACCCGCCGTGCACGTGCCCGATCGGGCCCTCGTACGCGCGTGAGTACACCGCCGACCCGCGGGTGCCGTCCTCGCCCACCGTCCACTGCACCGGCGGCGCGAGCGGGTTGCTGCGCCCGCTGATGCCGCTGCGCTCCAGCAGCGAGCCCTGCGGTCCGGGCTGGGCCCCCAGCCCGCCCGTCGCGAGCAGGCTCGGCTGCCCGTCGAGCAGCTCGGCGAGCGCGCCGGCCGCGTCCGTGGCCTCGGCCACGACGTCCGGGTCGGCGCTGTTCGCGTCGAGGTGCGCGACCACCTCGATCACGCGCTTCACCTCGCGGACCAGGCGGTGCTTGCGGGCCCGCGGCTCGTTCTCGGGCGGGTCGAAGCTGACGTAGGTGCTGCGGGCGTCGGGCGGCAGGCTCACCGCCGCAGATTACGGGTCGTGCCGCGCGCCCGTGCTCAGGTGCGCGGGCCCGGGACGCCGCGAAACTCGTACGGCTGCGCCCCACGCCCGGCGACGATGGTCTCGACGACGCCGGCGTCGTCGCGCGCGAGCAGCGCGGCGACGGCGTCGGCGACCTCGGCGGGATCGAGCATCGGCCGACCGGCCGCCACGATCTCGGCCTTGCGGTCGGCGCCGAGCAGGCCGGTGTCGACGCCGCCGGGACAGATCGCGTGGAGGTGCACGCCGTGCGCCGCGAGCTGCGGGGCGACGCTGCGCACGAACCCGACGATGCCGTGCTTCGTCGCGGCGTACATCGGGTCCGCCTCGTACGGTCCTAGCCCGGCGAGCGACGCGGTGGCGACGATCGCGCCGCCGCCCGAGGCGGCCATCCCGGGGGCCAGGGCCCGCACCCCGAGCAGGACGCCGTCGAGGTTCACGGCCCGGACGCGGCCGAGCCGCTCGAGCGGCACGTCGAGGAACGGCGTCGGCTCGGTGGCCGTCAGCACACCGGCGTTCAGCAGGGCCGACGCGACCGGTGCGCCGTCCAGGCGCTCGAGCAGGTCGTCCCAGCCGCCCGGGTCCCCGACGTCCAGGTGCACGTACGTCCCACCGAGGTCACGGGCGACGGCCTCGCCCGCGTCATCGACCACGTCGCACACCAGAACCCGGGCGCCCTCACGGGCCAGGCGCCGCGCCGTCGCCGCCCCGATGCCCGAGGCCGCGCCGGTCACGACGGCGCAGCGCCCTCGCAGGGGAGGCGCGCTCATGCGTACTCGGGCCGCGGCCGGTTGCGGGCGAGGTGCGCGCCGTTGTCGGACAGGACGAGCTGGCCCGTCACGCCTCGCCCGAGATCGGACGCCAGCGCCACGACGAGCCGGGCGAGGTCGTCGGGCTCGTTCATCCGCCCGAGCGGGATCGACTGGACGAGCGCCGTGACGTAGTGGTCGGACAGCGCGGCGCGCACCGTCGGGGTCAGCGTCGTCCCCGGCGCGACCGCGACCACCCGCACCCCCCGCGGCCCGAGCTCCACCGCGAGGGTCTGCGTGAGGTGGTTGATCGCCGCCTTCGCCGCGCCGTACGCCGCGAGGCCGAGCGCCGGTCGCGTGCTCTCGCCCGAGCTGACGTTCACGATCACGCCCCCGTGCCCGGCGGTGACGAGCGCGTCGGCCTCGGCCCGGCAGCACGCGGCCGTGAGCAGGAGGTTCTGGCTCACGACCTCGTGCACGTACGCCGTGTCCTGCTCGAGGAACGGCGACGGCCCGAGCCCGGCCAGGCTCCCCACGTTGTTGACGGCCACGTCGAGGCCGCCCAACTCGGCGACGGTGTCGGCGACGACCGCACCGGCCGTCCCGTCCTCGCGGAGGTCAGCGGCGCGGCCGAGGGCCTGCCGGCCCTCGGCGCGGACGTCCTCGACGACCTCGTGGAGACCGTCCGCGTCGCGGTCGACCACCGCGACGTCGCACCCGGCCCGCGCGAGCCAGCGGGCGACGGCCCGTCCGATCCCCACCGCCGCGCCGGTGACCAGGGCGACGCGGCCCGTGAGACCGAGGTCGATCACGGCTCGAGCACGACCTTGATCGCGCCCGCGGCGCGGTCGGCCGCGACGGCGAAGGCCGTCGTCGCGTCGTCGAGCGGGAACCGGTGCGTGATCAGCGTGGAGGCGATCTCGGGGGAGCGCGCCAGGAGCGCGGCCGCGTCGTCGACGTCCCGGCCCCCCGCGTGCTCGCCGTAGGTGTACGACCACCGGAACGCGAGCTCCTTCATGAGCGCCGGGATCCCGGGGATGGGGACCGGGCCCCAGTGGGTGCTGACGAAGAGGACGAGCCCGCCGGGCCGGCACAGCTCCGCGGCCTGGGCGAGCGCCGCCTCCGTCCCCGCGGCCTCGACCACGACGTCGTACTCGCCGTCGACGGCTGCCGCCGCCCCCAGTCGCTCCCCGGCTGCCCGTTGGTGCGGATGCCGCGCGGCCAGTCCCGTCTCGGCGCCGAGGCCCACTGCCGCGGCGACCGCGGCGAGCCCGATCGTGCCGCCCCCGACCACCGCGACGCGGGTGGCGGCTCCGACGTCGCCGATCCGCAGCCCGTGGACCGCGACGGAAAGGGGCTCGACGAGGCACGCATCGGACCCGTCGAGCCCGGGCGGCAGCGGCACGACGGCGCTCGGGGAGACCACGACCGCGTCGGCGAGCCCGCCGTCGGCTCCGATGCCGAGGGCGCGGGTCGCACCGGTGCGACAGCGGTGCGACGCGCCCGAACGGCACTGGTCGCACTCGCCGCACGGGACGCTGGGGTCGATCGCCACCACCGTCCCGTCGTCGAGGCGGCCCGCGAACTCGTGGCCGAGCGTGACGGGCAGCGGCCCCATCGCCGCGAGGTGGAGGTCGCTGCCGCAGATGCCCGAGGAGACGACGTCGACGCGCTGCCCCGTCCCGGCCGGCTCGGGGACGTCGAGCAGCCGGACGCCGTCGGCCGTGATCCGGACGCCTCTCACGTGCGCCCGCCAGTCGGGACGGTGGGCGCGTGATCCGGAAGTGCCATGATCCCCCGTGGCCGAGCAGCCGCGCGCAGTGTACGGGGAGGCGCGATGGGCACGACGAGGACCGCGTCCGACCGCCGGACCCTCGGGCGGCGCTGAGCCGTGGGGGCGCTCGAGGGCCGCGTCGCGCTCATCACGGGTGCGGGGCGGGGCATGGGACGCGAGCACGCCCGGAGGTTCGCGGCCGAAGGCGCGTCGCTCGTGGTGAACGACAGCGGCACCGGGCGGGACGGCGCCGGTGGCGATCCCGCGGTCGCGGCGGCGGTCGTCGCCGAGCTCGAAGCCCAGGGAGCGGACGCCGTGGCCAGCCGCGACGACGTCACGACGCTCGCCGGCGCCGAGCACGCCGTCGGTCTCGCGCTCGAGCGGTGGGGCCGCCTCGACGCGCTCGTGAACAACGCCGGCATCCTGCGGGACCGGATGTTCGTCAACATGACCGAGGACGACTGGGACACGGTCGTCGCCGGGCACCTTCGCTCCACGTTCTGCGCCACCCGGGTCGCTGCCGGGCACTGGCGTGACCGCTCGAAGGGCGGCGAGGCGGTCGACGCCGCCGTCGTCAACGTCTCCTCGACGTCCGGGCTCTTCGGAACCGTCGGCCAGTCCAACTACGGCGCCGCGAAGGCGGGGATCGCCGCGATGACCGTGATCCTCGCCCAGGAGCTCGGCCGCTACCGGGTCCGGGTGAACGCGATCGTCCCCGTGGCGCGCACGCGCATGACCGAGGAGGTCGCCGGGGTCGCCGACCTCGTCCGGGCGCCCGACGACGCCGCGGCCTTCGACACCTACCACCCGGCCAACGTGTCGCCCCTCGTCGCGTGGCTGGCGTCGACGACGTGTCCCGCCACGGGGCGGGTGCTCTACGTCCGCGGCGGCGAGATTCGCGTCCTCGAGGGATGGCACAACGCCCGCACGCTCGAGCACGACGGTCCCTGGACGGTCGACGCGGTCGCGGCCGGGCTCGCCGACCTCGGGCCGACCCCGTCTTGAAACACGTTTCAATGTCGGCAAGACTGCTGCCCGGCTGGGGGGCTGCGGACCGCCGCCCCCCGGTGGGAACCGACAGGGGGGATCCAGCGTGAGTCGTTTCCGGTGGTTGGTGATCGCGATGGTGGTGGGGCTCGTGAGCGCCTTCACCACGACCGGGGCCTTCGCCCAGTCGAGTGGCGGCGGGGCGAACAAAGCGACGGACGTCGGGGTCACGCCGACGACGATCCGGATCGCCGTTGTCGCCGACGTCGACAACCCCCTCCAGCCGGGCCTCTTCTCCGGCTCCGTCGCCGGCGTGCAGGCCGCGGCCCGCTACATCAACGCCAACGGCGGGGTCGCCGGGCGCAAGCTGGCGGTCGACTTCATCGACTCGCACCTGAGCGACAGCGAGGCCGTGAACGCCATCATCAAGGCCTGCAGCCAGGACTTCGCGCTCGTCGGCACCTCGGCGCTGTTCCTCAACAACGTCGACGACATCACCGGGTGCAAGGACGCGACCGGCGCCCCCACGGGGATCCCGGACCTGCCCGTCGTGACGACCGAGATCGTCCAGCAGTGCGACGCGGACTCCTTCCCGATCAACCCGCCGCAGATCCACTGCGACACCCAGTCCGCCCACCCGCAGACCTACACGGTGCAGGCGGGTCGAGCGCACTACTTCCAGTCGAAGTTCGGCACCAGCCTCCACGGGCTCTACCTGCTGACCGCCGACCTGCAGAGCGCGAAGAGCGCCAACCAGGTGACCGCGCAAGGCCCTCAGAAATTCGGCATCAAGGCCGACACGCAAGCGGCCATCTCCGCGGTCGCGCCGCAGAGCAGCTACACGCCGTTCGTCCAAGACATGAAGAGCGCCAACTCGAACTTCGCCGAGGTCGAGCTCGCCTACAGCCAGACGGTCGACCTCCGCAAGGAGGCCCAGCTGCAGGGCGTCACGAACCCCAACATCGTCTGGTCCTGCACGGTGCAGTGCTACAACCCGCAGTTCCTCACCCAGGGCGGCACGTCGGTCGAGGGTGAGTACATCTCGCTCGGGTTCCTGCCCGACATCGAGGCCAAGTACAACAAGGCCGTCGCCGCGTTCGACAAGTACACCGACCCGAGCAAGCGGGACGGGTTCGCGGCGGACGCCTTCGCGGCCGGCCTGCTGCTCCGGGACGGGGTGCAGGACGTCGTGGCGAAGGACGGCAACAACGGCCTGACCCGCAAGAACCTCTTCACCGAGCTCGACACGATCCACTCGTTCAACGCCGACGGGATGCTCGGGACGACCGACATCGCCGGCCGGGTGGCCTCGCCCTGCTACATGCTGACCCAGGTGAAGAGCGGCAAGTACGTGCGGGTGTACCCGTCCAAGCCGGGGACGCTGGACTGCTCGAAGAAGAACAACACCACCTTCCAGCTCGACGTCCCGGACTAGCCGCCACGCCTGCACACCGACGCTGCGCCGCGGACGAGGGGATCGTCCCCGTGGCGCGCGTCGGTGAGGCGCGGCCGGCCGGCGCGACGGACGACGGGCGACGTCGGGGCGTGCGATGAGCCGGCTCACGTGCGAGGAGGTCGCGGTCAGCTTCGGCGGGCTCCGGGCGCTGGACCAGGTGACGCTCGACGTCGCCGCAGGCCAGATCACCGGTCTCATCGGCCCCAACGGTGCCGGCAAGACGACGCTCTTCAACGCCGTGTGCGGGCTGCAGCCGGTCCACGGGGGGCGGATCTCGCTCGAAGGTGAGGACATCACGAACGAGCGACCGCACAAGCGGGCCCGGGCGGGGATCGCGCGCACCTTCCAGCGGCTCGAGACGTTCGGCACGCTGACCGTGCGCGACAACGTCCTGGTCGCCGCCGAGATGCGCAAGGGCTGGGCCCGGGAGAAGTTCAAGCCGAGCGAGCTCA
>JBPYDT010000197.1:0-16441 GCA_051986275.1 Acidimicrobiia bacterium
TCGCGCACGCCGGCTACATCCTCATCGGGTTCCAGGCCGCGACCCCACGCGGACGCGAAGCCGCCCTCCTCTACCTGTTCGTCTACTCGTTCATGACCATCGGGGCCTTCGCGGTGATCACGGTCGCCGCCAAGCACGGCGACGACCAGCACTCCCTCGACGACTACCGGGGGCTCGCCCTCGAGCGACCCGTCATCGGAGGGCTGCTCATCTTCTTCGTGCTCGCCCAGGCCGGGGTGCCCTTCACCGGGGGGTTCATCGCCAAGCTCGAGGTGTTCAGCGCCGCCGCGCAGGCCAACCAGTACGCGCTGCTCGTCATCGGGGTGCTGGCCGCGGTCGTCGCCGCGTTCTTCTATCTGCGCATCGCGTTCACGATGCTCACGCCGGGACCGGACGGGCCGGCGCCCGCCAACCTCCTGCGGCGCGTCGACGTGTGGAGCGGGATCGTCCTGCTCACGTGCGCCGCGTTGGTGCTCGTCGTCGGCATCGTGCCCGGCACGTTCGTGCACTGGGCGAAGGACGCGACGTTCTTGCTCTGAGTCGCCAGCCCGCGGGCTGACCCCGGCACGGGAGGCCGCATGCCCGGCATCGTCGACACCCCCGAGTGGCAGGCCCTGGCTCGTCACTACGAGCAGGTCCGGGACGTCCACCTCCGCCAGCTCTTCGCCGACGACCCGACGCGCGGCGACACCCTGACCGTCGAGGCGGGCGACCTGTACCTCGACTACTCGAAGAACCGGCTGACCGCCGAGACGATCACGCTGCTCGTCGCGCTCGCCCGGCGCGCCCGCGTCGAGGCGCTCCGCGACGCGATGTTCGCCGGCGAGCCGATCAACGTCACCGAGCACCGCTCGGTCCTCCACGTGGCGCTCCGCGCGCCGGTCGGCGAGCACATCCTCGTCGACGGGGTCGACGTGGTCCCGGCGGTGCACCAGGTCCTCGAGCGGATGAGCGACTTCTCGAACCGGGTGCGGACCGGCGCGTGGACCGGCTACACCGGCCGGCGGCTCCGCAACGTCATCAACATCGGGATCGGCGGGAGCGACCTCGGGCCGCGCATGGCGTACGAGGCGCTCCGCGACTTCAGCGACCGATCGCTCACCGTCCGCTTCGTGTCCAACATCGACGGCACCGACTTCTACGAGTGCACCCGCGACCTCGACCCCGCCGAGACGCTCTTCATCGTGTCGTCGAAGACGTTCACGACGCTCGAGACGATGACGAACGCCCGCACCGCCCGCGAGTGGAGCCTCGCCACCCTCCACGACGAGGCCGCGGTGGCGAAGCACTTCGTGGCCGTCTCCACGAACGAGGCGGAGGTCATGAAGTTCGGCATCGACACCCAGAACATGTTCGAGTTCTGGGACTGGGTCGGCGGCCGCTACTCGTACGACTCCGCGATCGGGCTCTCGCTCATGATCGCGATCGGTCCCGACGCGTTCCGCTCGATGCTCGACGGCTTCCACCGCATCGACGAGCACTTCCGCCACGCCCCGGTCGAGCAGAACCTGCCGATGCTCCTCGGGCTCATCGGCGTCTGGTACGACAACTTCTTCGACGCCGAGACCGTCGCCATCCTCCCGTACAGCCAGTACCTGGCCCGGCTCACCGACTACCTCCAGCAGCTCGACATGGAGAGCGACGGCAAGTCGGTGCAGCGCGACGGCGAGCCCGTCGCGTGGCAGACCGGGCCCATCATCTGGGGCCAGCCGGGCACGAACGGCCAGCACGCCTACTACCAGCTGATCCACCAGGGCACAAAGCTCATCCCCTGCGACTTCATCGGGTGCTGCACCCCGCGCCACCGGCTCGGCGACCACCAGAACCTCCTGATGGCCAACCTGTTCGCCCAGCCCCAGGCTCTCGCGTTCGGCAAGACAGCCGACGAGGTACGGGCCGAGGGGGTCGCGCCCGAGCAGGTTCCACACCGCACCTTCGCCGGCAACCACCCGACCAACACGATGCTGCTGCCCGAGCTCACGCCGAACACGCTCGGCCAGCTCATCGCCTGTTACGAGCACAAGGTGTTCACGCAAGGCGCGGTCTGGAACATCAACTCGTTCGACCAGTGGGGCGTGGAGCTCGGCAAGCAGCTGGCGCTCGGCATCATCCCCGAGCTCGACGCGACCGACGAGCCCGCGCTGGCCCACGACTCGTCGACGAACGCGCTGATCCGCCGCTACCGCCGCCTCCGCCCATGACGCCGCCGCCGCCGGAGCTGTGGCTGATCCGCCACGGCCAGACCGAGTGGAGCCAGGACGGCCGGCACACCAGCTTTACCGACCTGCCGCTGCTGGCGAGCGGTGAGGACCACGCGCGCGCGCTCGTGCCACGCCTCGCGTTCCACGACTTCGCGCTCGTGCTCACCAGCCCGCGCCAGCGCGCCCGGGAGACCGCCCGTCTTGCGGGGTATCCCAACGCCGTCGTCGACGACGACCTCGCCGAGTGGGACTACGGCGACTACGAGGGACTGACGACCGCCCAGGTCCGGGCGGAAGACCCCGAGTGGACGGTCTGGCGCGGCCCGGTGCCCGGTGGCGAGACCGCGGCGCAGGTCGCGGCGCGGGCCCAGCGCGTCATCGACCGCTGCGCGGCGCTCCCGGGCGACGCGCTGCTCTTCTCGCACGGCCACATCCTGCGGGTGCTCACCGCGGTGTACCTCGGGTTCGGGCCGAAGCAGGGTGCGCAGTTCGCCCTCGGCACGGCCACGGTCAACGTGCTTGGTCACGAGCACGAGTACCGCACGCTGCGCCGCTGGAACGCTTAGCGCCGGAAGATGTCCCACCACCCGCGACGCCGACCCGCCGACCCGTCCGCCTCCTCCTCGTCGAGGGTCTCGGAGGCCAGCTTGTAGGCCTCCTTGATGAGCGTCGCGCCCCCCGAGAAGTCGACGAACTCCCGGTCGTCGTGAGGGGCGGGGAACACGACGAGCTCGATGTCGGGCGGCACCCACGCCAGCTCGAGCGCGAAGCGCTGGTCGCGCGAGATCGCGAACGAGCGGATGGCGACGTCGAGCGGGGAGCGGATCGGCCGGTCGCCGATCGGATCCGAGGCGTCGAGGACGTAGACCCGCTCGGTGGGGCCGGCCAGCGCGTGCGAGATCGGCACGAGGTTCACGACCGCGCCGTCCACGAGGCGGTGCCCGTTGACCTCGACGGGCGGGAAGATGCCCGGGATCGCCGCGCTGGCCAGCAGGGGCGGCATCGTCGGGCCGGCGACGATCAGGATCTCGTCGCCCGTGTCGAGGTCGGTGGTGACGACCCGCAGCGGCACGGCGAGGTCGGCGAAGTCCGTCGCCGACCCCGCCTTCACGACGACGGCGGCCAGCCCGGTGTTGTCCGAGAGATGGTCGTCGCGGCGCAGTACGTTCCACGCCCGCTTGAGGACCCCGCCAGGGAAGATCTGGTCGCCTTTCAGCCCGACCCAGACCGACTCGAGGACGTCCACCTTCTCCAGCGTCGGCGACGTCGCGATCGCCGCCCCGTTCAGCGCCCCGGCCGACGTGCCGATCACGACGTCCGGCACGATGCCGCGCTCGAGCAGCGCGCGCAGCATGCCGACCTGGGCCACGCCCCGGTTGCCGCCGCCCGACAGCACGAAGGCCGTGACCGGGCCGTCCTGGCGCGTTGGATCTCGCACCCACCCTCCTCTCTCCCTCTCAATCGTCGCGCCCGCGGGCACGAAGAGCGTTTCAAGCGGCGACGAGACCCGCTGATAGGGTCCGCGACCGGTGCAATTCCGGGGGATCGAGAGGGCCGGTTCGGAGTGACCGAGTTCTACCGCCAGTACCTCACCGTGGCGGTGCTGATCGGCGCCGCGGGACTCATGTTCGGGGCGATGCTCGGGGTCGGCCGGCTGCTTCGCCCCGTGCGGCCCCAGCCCGAGAAGTTCGTGAGCTACGAGGCGGGCTCGGACCCGATCAGCGGCTTCGGGCAGTCGAACATCCGCTACTACGTGTACGCGCTGCTCTTCGTGATGTTCGACGTCGAGGCCGTGTTCATCTTCCCCTGGGCCGTGAACCTGAAGACCCTCGACGTGTTCGGGCTCGTCGAGATGACGGTGTTCATCGTCGTGCTGACGCTCGGGCTCGTGTACGCGTGGCGCAAGGGGGTCCTGCGGTGGGCCTGATCGACCAGGGCCATCTCCCCAAGCCGCTCACTTGGCTTCTCAACTACAGCCGCAAGTACTCGCTGTGGATGTTCCAGTGGGGCCTCGCGTGCTGCGCGATCGAGATGGGCGCGGCGCTCGCCAGCCCGCGCTACGACATGATGCGCCTCGGCGTCATCCCGTTCCCGGCCAGCCCCCGCCAGGCCGACCTCGTCGTCATCTCGGGGACGGTCACGGACAAGATGTCCCCGGCCATCAAGCGGCTGTACGAGCAGATGCCCGACCCCAAGTACGTCATCTCCATGGGGTCGTGCGCGAACTGCGGTGGGCCCTACTGGGACTCCTACTCGGTGACGAAGGGCGTCGACCAGGTCATCCCCGTGGACGTGTACGTCCCCGGCTGCCCGCCCCGGCCGGAGGCGCTGCTCCAGGGCATCGTGCTGCTCCAGCAGCGGATCCAGCAGGAGGGCATCGGCAACGACGAGCTGCAGAAGCGCTGGCGCGGGGAGCCGATCGTCGTTGGCTGACGAGCCCGCCCCGCCGCCGCCCGACGAGCCGACGGACGAGCCCGCCGACGCGCCGAACCCGGACCATGACGCGATGCTTGACACGCTGCGCGACCGGCTGGGCGCCGCCGCCGTCGTCGAGCACGCGGCCGCGTTCGGCGACCTGATCGTCCGGGTCGCGCCCGAGCGGTGGCTCGACGTTGCGCGCGTCGCCGCGACGGAACTCGACTGCGACTACCTCTCCTTCATCTCTGGGCTGGACTGGGAGCCCGCGCCCCGCGAGGGCGACGAGGCCGGGGGAGACACCTCGTCGCCCGTGCAGCCCACCGAGCGCACCTACGGCGCCGCGGGGTCGACGGGCCGGTTCCAGGTGTTCGCCCACGTCGAATCGACGAGCCGACCCCGTGGCCTCACGCTGAAAACGGACGTCGACGAGCACGCGCCGAGCGTGGCGTCGTGGGTGAGCGTCTACCCGGGGGCGGACTGGCACGAGCGCGAGTGCTGGGAGATGTTCGGCATCGGCTTCGAGGGCCATCCCTCGCTCCGCCACCTGTACCTGCCGAGCGAGTTCGAGGGCCACCCGCTCCGCAAGGACTTCCCGCTGCTCGCCCGCGTGGTGAAGCCCTGGCCCGGGCTCGTCGACGTCGAGGCGATGCCCGAGGAGGGCGACGGCGCCCCGGCCGTCGAGGCCGGTGAGGGCGAGAGCGAAGCCGGGGGTGAGGCGACGTGAGCCACACGGACACGCCGCCCGTCCCGGGCTTCGAGGTGTCGCGCTCGTCGCTGCGCCACCTCGCCGACGCGCAGGTGGGTGTCGAGCTCGACACGGGCGACATGATCCTCAACATCGGGCCGCAGCACCCCGCGACGCACGGCACGCTGCGCATCGTGGTCCGCCTCGACGGCGAGCGCGTCGTCAGCGCCGACCCGATCATCGGGTACATGCACCGGGGCTACGAGAAGCTCACCGAGTTCCGCACCTACCCGCAGATCACGACGCTCATCAATCGGATCGACTGGCTGTCGAGCTTCGCGAACGAGGTGCCGTTCATGACGGCCGCGGAGCAGCTCATGGGCATCGAGGCGCCGCCGCGCGCCGTCTACATCCGCACCGTGCTCACCGAGCTCTCCCGCATCGCGACGTTCCTGCTGTTCCTGGGCGAGATGGGTCTCCAAGTCGGCGCGCTCACGCCCGCGTTCTACGGCTTCCGCGACCGCGAGTACGTCCTGAACCTCATCGAGGCCGCCACCGGGGGCCGCTTCCACCCGAACTTCAACCGCATCGGCGGGCTGAAAGACGACCTCCCGTGGGGCTGGATCGCCGAGTGCCGCTCCACCATGAAGGTGGTGCTCGACTCCTGCGACGACTTCGAGGACCTCGTGCTCACGAACGAGATCTTCGAGGCCCGCACACGGGGGATCGGCATCATCCCGTCCGGCGTCGGGGCGGGCTACGGCGTGTCGGGCTCGAACCTGCGTGCGTCGGGCGTCGACTGGGACCTGCGCCGGGACCGCCCCTACCTGGCCTACCCGGACGTCGACTTCGAGGTCTGGACCCACCCCGACGGCGACTCCTTCTCGCGCTACTGGGTGCGGCTCCAGGAGACGCGCGAGGCGGCCCGCATCGTGCTGCAGTGCCTCGCGCAGCTCCCGAGCGGCCCGGTCATGGCGAAGGTGCCGCGCATCATCAAGGTGCCCGAGGGCGAGGTGTGGGTCGAGACGGAGAATCCGCTCGGCCAGATGGGCTACTACGTCATCTCGAAGGGCGCGACCGGGCCGTTCCGCGTGAAGATCCGCTCGGCGTCGTTCAGCAACGTGTCCATCCTGCCGTGGCTGCTGCGCGGCGTGTACGTGCCGGACGTCATCACGATCCTCGCGTCCCTGTACTTCATCCTCGGGGACATCGACCGATGAACCTCCCCGTCCTCGCGCTGAGCGTCGGCTGGGGCACGACGCTCGCCATCAAGACGATCGTGATCCTCGCCATCATTCCGCTCGGCGCGCTGATCCTCGGCTACGTCTTCCTGCTCAAGATGATGAGCCACATGCAGAGCCGCCTCGGGCCCATGGACCCCGGCGGCTTCCACGGCTGGTACCAGCTCGTGGGCGACGGCCTGAAGTTCCTCCAGAAGGAGGACATCATGCCGGCGCAGGCCGATCGCCGGGTGTTCGCCGCCGCGCCCGCCGTCGTCGTCATGTCGACGTTCCTCGTGTTCCTCGTCATCCCGATGGGCCCCGACCTCGTGGTGAAGGACCTCGACGTCGGTGTGTTCTACGCGCTCGCCGTGTCGAGCCTCTCCGTCGTCGGCGTGCTCATGGCCGGCTGGGCGAGCGCCAACAAGTACGCGCTCCTGGGCGCGCTGCGGGCCGCCGCGCAGCTCATCGCCTACGAGCTGCCGCTCCTGCTCGCTGTCGTCGGGGTCGTCATCCAGGCCCAGACCATGAGCCTGCAGGGCATCGTCTATGCCCAGCAGAACGGCGCGATCTTCGGGTTCGGCGGGCTGGGGCAGCCGTACATCCTCACCCAGTTCATCGGGTTCGGGCTCTTCCTCGTCGCGTCCCAGGCCGAGCTGACCCAGACACCCTTCGACATGCCGGTGGCCGAGAGCGAGCTCGTCGCCGGGTACATGGTCGAGTACACCGGGTTCCGCTTCCTCTTCTTCTTCATCGGCGAGTTCGGCACGGCGTTCGCCTTCTCGGCGATCGCCGCCACCCTGTTCCTCGGCGGCTGGGCGATCCCCGGCCTCACCGGGACGTGGGCCGACATCCTCGGGCCGGCCGTGCTGTTCGGCAAGCTGATGTTCGTCGCCTTCCTCATGTTCTGGGTGCGCTTCACGTACCCGCGCCTGCGCGAGGACCAGCTCCAGGCCGTGGCGTGGAAGTTCCTCATCCCGATCGGGCTCGCCAACCTCCTGCTCACCGGACTCTTCAAGGTGGCGTTCTGATGCCCCCCAAGCTGCCCAAGCCCAAGGTGCCGGGTCTCATCGAGGGCCTCGGCGTGACGCTGAAGACGATGCTGCGCCCCGCGGTCACCGTGCAGTACCCGCACGAGAAGGAGGCGCCGGCGCCGCGCGCCCGCGGCGTGATCGCCCTCAAAGAGGAGAACTGCACCGTCTGCATGCTGTGCGCCCGGCAGTGCCCGGACTGGTGCATCTACATCGAGGGCCACAAGGAGCAGCGCCCGCCCCGGCGGGAGGGGGGCCGGCCGCGGTCGGTCAGCGTCCTCGACCGCTTCGACATCGACTACGCGCTCTGCATGTACTGCGGGATCTGCGTCGAGGTCTGCCCCTTCGACGCGCTGTTCTGGAGCCCCGAGTACGAGTACTCCGAGTTCCAGATCTCGCGGCTGCTCCACGACAAGGTGAAGCTCGGCGAGTGGATGGAGACCGTCCCCGAGCCCGAGCCGCTCGAGACCGGCGCCGAAGTGAAGGGGAAGCGCTAAGGCCCGTGTGGGAGCAGCAGGTGGCGTTCGGGATCCTCGCGGTCGCGATGACCGCCGCGGCGTTCGGTGTCGTGCGGTCGCGCAACATCGTGCACGCCGCGCTGTTCCTCGTGGTCGTGCTCGCGGGCGCCGCCGCGCTCTACATCCTGCTCGCCGCCGAGTTCGTCGCCTGGGTGCAGGTCCTCATCTACATCGGGGCGGTCGTCGTCCTCTTCCTGTTCGGCATCATGCTCACCCGCGCGCCGATGGGCGACGACACCCGGCTCGACAACGACCAGCGCTGGGGAGCAGTCGTCGTCGGGCTCTTCGTCCTCGGTGTGCTGATCGCGTTGCTCGTCGACGCCTTCGGGGGCAAGAAGATCCACTTCAGTAACAGCCTCGTGGCCCTCGGCCGCACCAGCACCGTCGGTACGGAAATCTTCCGCGTGTTCGTGATCCCCTTCGAAGTCGTCTCCATGCTGCTCCTGGCCGCGCTCGTCGGCGCCGTCGTGCTCGCCCGGAAGGACTGAGCGTGCAGCTGAACGAGTTCCTCATCCTGAGCGCCGTGCTCTTCTGCACCGGGATCTACGGCGTGCTCGCCCGACGCAACGGCGTGCTCGTGCTCATGAGCATCGAGCTGATGCTCAACGCCGTGAACATCAACCTCGTGGCGTTCGCCGCCTTCACCAAGAACGTGGCCGGCCAGGTGTTCGCCCTCTTCATCATCACGATCGCGGCCGCCGAGGTCGGCGTCGGGCTGGCGATCGTGCTGCTCATCTACCGGAACGTGCGCAGCTCCAACCTCGACGAAGTCGACCAGCTGAAGGGCTGACCCTCTTGCTCGAGAACGTCTGGATCCTCCCGGCGCTGCCCGCGGTCGCCTTCGTCGCCATCCTGCTCTTCGGGAAGCGCTCGCCGATGAAGGGCGCGGCGATCGGCATCGCGGCGGTCAGCGCCTCGTTCGCGGGCGCGATCGTCTCGGTCGTCAACTGGGTGCACCGCGTGGACCACGCGGGCGGTTCCAGCCACGGGCTCGGCGCGCTCGCCCACACGTTCCTCACGACCGCGACCACGGGATCGCACACCGTCCTCCCCGTGCAGGAATCCGTGACCTGGTGGCAGAACGGCTCGCTCAAGTTCAGCGCCGGCACCTACGTCGACGGCCTCACGGTGATGATGCTCGTCGTCGTCACGCTCATCTCCCTGCTCGTGCAGGTGTATTCGGTGGCGTACATGCGCGGCGACCGGCGCTACACGTGGTATTACGCGGCGCTGTCGCTCTTCACGGCGTCGATGCTCACGCTCGTCGTCGCCAACAACCTCCTCGAGCTCCTCGTCGGGTGGGAGCTCGTCGGGCTGTGCTCGTTCATGCTCATCGGCCACTGGTGGGAGGAGCCGGCCAACAGCCGGGCCGCGGTCAAGGCCTTCCTCACCACCCGCACGGGCGACATCGGCCTGATGATCGGGATCATCATCCTGTTCTTCACCGTCGGCTCCTTCGGGATCGGCGCGACGAACCTCTACGCGACGAGCGCGCACGCGCGACACGACCTGCTGCTCGCCGCCGCCATCTGCCTGATGATCGGCATCATCGGCAAGAGCGGGCAGTTCCCGCTGCACACCTGGCTCCCCGACGCCATGGCCGGCCCGACGCCCGTGTCGGCGCTCATCCACGCCGCGACGATGGTCGTCGCCGGCGTCTACCTCGGTGCCCGCGTGTACCCCGTCTTCTTCAACGGGTTCTCGATCGGCGCGGGCGGTGTGAACTTCATGGCGCTCATCGGGGGCGTCACGATCGTCATCGGGGCCGCGCTCGCCTTCGTGCAGACCGACATCAAGAAGGTGCTGGCCTACTCGACGATCAGCCAGCTCGGCTACATGGTCATGGCCCTCGGCGTCGGGGCGTGGACCGCCGCCGTGTTCCACCTCTTCACGCACGCCTTCTTCAAGGCGCTGCTCTTCCTCGGGGCGGGCTCGGTCAGCCACGCCGCAGGGCACACGTTCGACATGCGCGAGATGGGCGGGCTGCGCAAGAAGATGCCCATCACGTTCTGGACGTTCATCGTCGCGTCACTCGCGCTCGCCGGGATCTTCCCGTTCGCCGGGTTCTGGTCGAAGGACGAGATCATCGTGAACGCCGGTGCGGACCACTACCAGACCTTCGTCATCATCGGTCTGATCGGCGCGTTCCTGACGGCGGCGTACATGACCCGCGTCGTGTGGCTCACCTTCTTCGGCGAGTACCGGGGCCACGAGCACCCTCACGAGTCGGAGCCCCTCATCACGGTCCCGCTCATCATCCTGGGCGTGCTCTCCGCCGTCGCCGGCATCGCCAACGCCGCGCCGCTCGGCATCGAGAAGTTCAGGGAGTGGGTGCAACCGAACTTCGCGTTCCCGAGCGTGCACAACGCGGCGTTCGACTACCCGAAGGCGGTGATCAGCGTCGGCCTGGCCGTCATCGCCATCGGGATCGCCGCTTACTACTACCTGGACGGCCGTCAGTCGTCCTACTTCAAGGGACTGACCCAGCGCAGCGCGCTCGCGCACGCCGGCTACGAGTTCCTCGTCAACAAGTACTACCTCGACGACCTCTACGAGAACGTCATCGTCAGCTCAATCTCGGGCCCCATCGCCCGTGCCTCCTACTGGGTGAACCAGCACGTGATCGACGGGGTCGTGAACGGGATCGGCCGGGGCGCCACCGTCACGGCGCGGTACACGTACGCGTACCTGGACCAGCGCGTCGTCGACGGGGCAGTCAACGAGCTGGCGCGCGAGACCGGCGAGGCGGGCGGCGAGCTGCGCCGCGTCCAATCGGGGCGCGTCCAGCGGTACGCCCTTCTCCTCTTCGGCGGGGTCGCCGTGCTCAGCCTCGCCTTGCTCCTCACCAACACCATCTGAAACGAGGTACGGACTCGCCATGCACTGGTTCGACGAATGGGCCCTGACCCTGGCGGTCTTCGTCCCGTTGGCGGGACTCGCCGCGGTGCTGGTCATCCCCCGCGCGCAGGAGCAGCTGATCAAGGTCACCGCGCTCCTGGCGACGAGCGTCACCGCCGCGGTCGGCATCGGCATCCTCGCCGACTTCGACTACAGCCACGCGGGGCGGCTCCAGTTCATCGTCAACAAGTCGTGGATCCCCACGATCTCGGCCCGCTACCACATGGGAATCGACGGCATCTCGCTGCCGCTGCTCCTCCTCTCGATGCTCATGACGGTGGCGTGCGTCGTCTACTCGTGGAACCACTTCCCGGAGCCCCACAACCCCAAGGCCTTCCTGGGGCTCATCCTGCTCCTCGAGATCGGGATGAACGGGACCTTCGTCGCGCAGGACCTCATCCTCTTCTTCGTGTTCTTCGAGGTCGTGCTGCTCCCGATGTTCTTCATGATCGGCGTGTGGGGCGGCCCGAACCGGCAGTACGCGGCGATCAAGTTCTTCCTCTTCACGCTGTTCGGCTCGGCGCTCATGCTCGTGAGCTTCCTCGCCATCTTCTTCTTGTCGAAGCACCAGACGTTCCAGATCCCGCAGCTCGCCACCCTCGGTGGCGCGGGGATCGCGCGGGGCACCCAGGTCCTCGTGTTCGGCGGGCTGTTCCTCGGGTTCGCGATCAAGGTCCCGATGTTCCCGTTCCATACGTGGCTGCCGGACGCCCATACCGAGGCGCCGACCGTCGGGTCGGTGCTCCTGGCCGCCATCCTCCTGAAGCTCGGCGCGTACGGGTTCATCCGGATCGCGCTGCCGATCCTCCCGCAGGCCGCGCGCACCTGGGCCCCCTGGATCGGGCTGCTGGCCGTGATCGGGATCATCTACGGCGCGCTGTGCTGCCTCGCGCAGAGCGACATGAAACGCCTCATCGCGTTCTCGTCGGTGGCGCACATGGGGTTCGTCATGCTCGGGATCGCCACGCTCACGAGCTTCGGGCTCAACGCGGCGGTCTTCGGCATGGTCGCCCACGGGCTCATCACCGGCATGCTGTTCTTCCTCGCCGGCTCGGTGCAGGAGCGCTACGGGACCCGCGAGATGAGCCGCCTCGGCGGCCTCTTGGGCCAGGCGCCGAAGCTCGGGTGGGTGCTCGGCTTCTGCGTCATGGCTTCGCTCGGCTTACCGGCCCTCGCCGGGTTCTGGGGCGAGTTCCCCTCGATCCTGTCGGCGTACAGCCCGGCGAAGCTGGCTCAGGGCCTCGTGAACGGTGACCCGCTCCTGACGTTCCGGGTCTTCATGGTCGTCGCGGCGATCGGCACCGTGCTCGCCGCCGGCTACCTGCTGTGGATGTACCAGCGCGTGGCGCTCGGCACGGCGACGGATGAGTTCGACCGCGTGCACATCCACGACATCCACATCCCAGAGTGGGTGGCGTGGGTCCCGATCCTGCTGCTGATCACCGCGCTCGGCATCTACCCGAACCTGGTGTTCCACATGACGAACGGCGCGGTGACGAACGTGAGCAAGGTGTTCGGGGGCTAAGTGAACCCGCACGTCGACTTCCACGCGCTCGCGCCCGAGATCGTCCTCACCGCGACGATCATCGTCGTCCTCGTCGTCGACCTGTTCACCGACGACCCGAAGCTGCCGGCTCGTGTCGCGACGTTCGGCGTGCTGGGCTCACTCATCCCCGTCCTGACCCTCGCGGTCAAGGACCACACCCGGGTCCTGTTCGGCGGCGCGTTCGTCGTCGATCACTACTCGCTCATCCTCACCGGGTTCTTCCTCGTCGCGGCGTACGTCACGCTGCTCGTCTCGTTCGACTACATCGGCGAGGGCGACTACTACCAGGGCGAGTACTACGTCCTGCTGCTCACGTCCGTGCTCGGCATGGTGGTGATCTCCTCGGCACGCGACCTCGTCTCACTGTTCGTCGCGCTCGAGACGATCACGATCCCGACGTTCGTGCTCGCCGCGTGGCGCAAGCACGACGCGAAGTCGAACGAGGCGGGGCTCAAGTACTTCCTGATCGGTGCGCTGTCGTCGGCGATCATGCTCTACGGCATGTCGCTGGTGTTCGGGCTGTCCAACTCGACCGTGCTGGCCGAGATCCACCGCTACGCCTCCGGCACCACCCCCGCCCTGTTCGCCGTCGCCGTCTTCCTCACCCTGGTCGGCTTCGCGTTCAAGGTGAGCGCGGTGCCCTTCCACTTCTGGGCGCCGGACACCTACGAGGGGGCGCCGACGCCGATCACCGCCTTCCTCTCGGTCGCGTCGAAGGCGGGCGGGTTCGTCGCCCTGCTCACGATCGTCCGGTTCGGGTTCTTCCCTCCGGGGATTCCTGGCAGCCGATCCTGTGGGTGCTGGCCGCCGGGTCGATGACCCTCGGGAACCTCGCGGCGCTGCGCCAGACGAACATCGTCCGGATGCTCGCCTACTCGTCCATCGCGCAAGGCGGCTTCATCCTCGTGCCCCTCGCCGTCGCGGGTGACGTGCACGGCAATGAGGCCTGGGAGGCCGTCGTCATCTACATCCTGATCTACGGGGCGATGAACCTCGGGGCCTTCGCCTCGGTCATTGCCGCGGCCCGCCGCACCGGGTCGGCGGAGATCGACTCGTTCCGTGGGCTGGGCCGAACCAGCCCGGCGATCGCCGTGATGTTCACCCTCTTCCTCTTCTCGCTCGCCGGCGTGCCGCCCCTCGCCGGCTGGTTCGCCAAGTTCGTCGTGTTCCGGGCGGTGTTCTCGGCCAACACCACGACGGCCGTGCTGCTCGGCGTCATCGCGGCGGTGAACACGGTGATCGCGTTCTTCTATTACGCGGGCGTCGCCCGACGCTTCTGGTTCGACGAGCCGCCGGAAGGCGTGCCCGTCCGCACCAGCCGGGTCCCCGTGGCACTCGGCGCCGCGCTCGGGCTGATGACCGCGGTGATCCTCGTGGTCGGCGTGTACCCGCAGTTCTTCGCCCGGCTCGGACAGCTCGCCTTCCAACGGTCATGACCCGGGCGTCCACGCCGCCCTGAGCCCGGTGCCTGCCCCGGGTGCCGCCGCGGCCCTGCGGGCCGAGATCCATCGGTCGGGGCCGATCACGTTCGCCGCCTTCCAGGGCGCGGCGCTCGACGAGTACTTCGGCCGCGGGGGCGGCGCCGGCCGGGCCGGGCACGACTTCATCACCAGCCCCGAGGTCGGCACCCTCTTCGGTGCCCTCGTCGCCCGCGCGCTCGACGCCACCTGGGCCGGGCTCGGCGCCCCGGACCCGTTCCTCGTCGTCGACGCGGGCGGCGGGCGTGGTCGCCTGCTGGCGGACGTGCTGCGCGCCGAGCCGGCGTGCGCGGCCGCGCTGCGGGCGGTGCTCGTCGAGCGGTCGGCCAACCTCCGGGCCGAGGCGCAGACGGTGCTGCACCTGGAGACGCCGGCCGACGCGCTCGGTCCCTTCACGCGCGAGCACGAGGACGAGCCGGTCGAGCCCGTGCCGGCGAGTGGCCCGGTCGTCACGTCGCTCGACGAGCTGCCCGACGTGGCGCTCCCCGGGGTGATCGTGGCGAACGAGCTCCTCGACAACCTCCCGATCCGGCTCGTCGAGCGCGCCGCGGACGGCTGGCGCGAGGTGCTCGTCGGCGTGGACGGCCCGCGCTTCGTCGAGGTGCTCGTCGACGCGCCCGTCGCGTTGTCCACCGCGGCCGACGAGGTGGCGGACGGCGAACCCGTGGGACGCGGCGAGCGGTTGCCCGTCCCGTTGGAGGCCGCGGCGTGGCTCGCGCGGGCCGCGGTGACGCTGCCGCGCGGGCAGGTCTGGGTGATCGACTACGCCGACGAGACCGCCGGGCTGCTGGCGCGCGGGCCGACCGCCGCCCGTGGCTGGCTGCGCACGTACCGATCGCACCGCGCCGGCGGCCCCGTCCTCGACGACCCGGGCGCGCAGGACATCACCTGCGACGTGCCGCTCGCCTGGCTGCGGCGCGCCGCGGCGCGCGCGGGGTTCCACGTCGCGTCCGAGACGACGCAGGCCGCGTGGCTCGCCGAACACGGCGTGGCCGCGTTCGCCGACGAGGGGCGGCGCACCTGGACGTCCGGCGCGGCGCGCGGCGACCTCGCCGCGCTCGCCGGACGCAGCCGGGCCGTCGAGGCGGTGGCGCTCACCGATCCGGCCGGTCTCGGCGCGCACCGGGTCGTCGTCCTTGACCGTCCGGCGACGCCTCGGCGTTAGCCTCGCATGGCCGACCAAGGGGGACGCGCATGCCGGACACGATCGAGTCACTGCACGCGGAGGGCCGCACGTTCGCGCCGCCCGAGAGCTTCAAGAAGGACGCGCTCGTCACCGGCGTCGGCCCCTACGAGGAGGCCGACCGCGACTGGGAGGGGTTCTGGGCCCGCCAGGCGGCGGAGCTGCTCGACTGGTCCCAGGAGTGGTCGACGATCCTCGAGTGGGACCTGCCCTTCGCGAAGTGGTTCGTCGGCGGGACGCTGAACGCGGCGCACAACTGCGTCGACCGCCACGTCGCCGACGGTCACGGCGACCAGGTCGCGTACTACTGGGAGGGCGAGCCGGGCGACACCCGGACGATCACCTACGCCCAGCTGCTCGATGACGTCTCGCGGCTCGCCAACGCGCTGCTGGAGCTCGGGGTGCGCAAGGGCGATCGCGTGAACATCTACCTCGGGATGGTCCCCGAGCTGCCCATCTCGCTGCTCGCCTGCGCCCGCATCGGCGCGCCCCACTCGGTCGTGTTCGGCGGCTTCTCGGCCGATTCGCTGCGCGACCGCATCAACGACGCCCAGGCGAAGGTGCTCATCACGGGCGACGGCGCGTGGCGGCGCGGCGGCGTCGTCCCGCTGAAGCAGACGGCCGACCACGCGCTCGCCGACTGCCCGAGCATCGAGACGGTGCTCGTGCTGCGCCGCACCGGCCAGGACGACGTCCCGATGACCCCCGGGCGGGACCGGTGGTGGCACGACGTCGTGCCGCGCCAGTCGTCGGACTGCCCGGCCGTGCCGGTGGACGCCGAGGACCTCCTCTACCTCCTCTATACGAGCGGGACCACGGCCCGCCCGAAGGGGATCATGCACACCACGGGCGGCTACCTCACCCAGGTGGCGTACACGCACAAGTACGTGTTCGACCTGAAGCCCGACGAGGACGTCTACTGGTGCGCGGCCGACGTCGGCTGGGTCACCGGCCACTCCTACATCGTCTACGGGCCGCTCACGAACCGCACCACGAGCGTCCTCTACGAGGGCACGCCCGACTTCCCCGACAAGGACCGGCTCTGGCAGATCGCCGAGCGCTACGGCGTCACGATCCTCTACACCGCGCCGACGGCCATCCGGACCTTCATGAAGTGGGGCTCGGAGTACCCGGAACGGCGCGACCTCTCGAAGCTGCGGCTGCTCGGCTCGGTCGGCGAGCCGATCAACCCCGAGGCGTGGGTCTGGTACTGGCGCCACATCGGCGGCGAGCGCTGCCCCGTCGTCGACACGTGGTGGCAGA
>JBPYDT010000198.1:0-2878 GCA_051986275.1 Acidimicrobiia bacterium
CTGCTGGCCGCGGCGGTCGTGGCGATGCTCGCCGCGTACGCGCGTGGGTACGCCGCGCTGCCCGTCGGGGCCGTGGAAGCGCGACCCGAGCGGGTGCTGGCCTTCGCGGCCGGCTTCGGCGTCGTGGTCGTTGCGCTCGCGTCCCCGTTCGAGCACCTCGCCGACACGTCGCTCGCCGCCCACATGACCCAGCACGTGCTGCTCCTGGCGCTGGCCCCGCCCCTGCTCGTCGCCGGGCGTCCCGCGCGCGTGCTCGCGCGGGGCCTGCCCGGCGCCTGGCAGGCGAACGGCCACCGGGTCCAGCGACACGTCGCGCGGTGGGCCCGCCGGGGCGGCGTCGCCACCGCGGCAGCGGTGGTGACGCTGCAGACCGCGGTCATCGGGGTCTGGCACCTCCCCGGTCCCTTCGACGCCGCGGTTCGCAACTCGGCGCTCCACAGCCTCGAGCACCTCTCCTTCCTCGTGACCTCGATCGCGCTGTGGTCGATCATCGCCTCGGCGACGGCCCACGGGCGCGCCGTCGTGTCGATCTTCTGCATCTTCGCGGCCGGGCTGGCGTGCACGGCCTTGGGCGCGGCCCTCGCCCTCTCGAGCACCCCGTGGTACAGCGCGTACACCTACCGCAGCGTCGGCGCGGCGCTCGCCGATCAGCAGCTCGGCGGCATGATCATGTGGGGCCTCGGCAACCTCGTCCTCGTCGTCGCCGGCGCGGTCACGGTCGGCGCTTGGCTCTTCGGGCTCGAGCGACGCACGCCGGCCCGACTGCGTGCGGGGCATGTCGAGTGATCATCCGGCGCCTCGTCCGCTTCTTCAACGACCGCCTCGGCACGACCGGGTTCGCTCGCCGCGCCCTGAACAAGGCGTTTCCCGACCACTGGTCCTTCATGCTCGGGGAGATCGCCCTCTACTGCTTCATCATCCTCGTCGGCACCGGCACCTTCCTCGCGTTCTTCTACAACCCGAGCTCGCGCCAGGTCGTCTACACCGGGAGCTACGCGCCCCTGCGTGGTGTGCACATGTCGCTCGCGTACCGCTCGGTCCTGCGGATCACGTTCGACGTGCGCGCCGGCCTCGTGATGCGCCAGATGCACCACTGGGCCGCCCTCGTCTTCCTCGGCGCCATCGTCGCCCACGTCTGGCGGGTCTTCTTCACCGGCGCGTTTCGGCGGCCACGCGAGCTCAACTGGATGATCGGCCTGACGCTGCTGCTCCTCGCCATGGCCAACGGGTTCACCGGCTACTCGCTGCCCGACGACCTGCTCTCGGGGACCGGACTGCGGATCGCGTACTCGATCGTCCTGTCGATCCCCCTCGTTGGCGAATGGGTGGCCTTCCTCATCTTCGGGGGCGCGTTCCCCTCCGACGACATCCTCTCGCGGCTCTTCGTCATCCATATCTTCTTGGTGCCCGCGCTCATCGGCGGCTTGCTCGCCGCCCATCTCGCGATCCTGTGGCGCCAGAAGCACACCCAGTTCCGGGGACCCGGCCGCACCGAGCGGAACGTCGTCGGTTCGCGCCTCTGGCCGACGTACGCCGTCAAGAGCATCGGGCTCTTCGGGATCGTCATCGGCGTGCTCGGCGCGATGGGCGGACTGCTCCAGATCAACCCGGTGTGGCTCTACGGTCCCTTCACGCCAGCAGCGGTCACGACGGCGGCGCAGCCCGACTGGTACATCGGCTGGCTCGAGGGCGCGTTACGACTCGGACCGCCCTGGCAGGTCCACGTGCTCGGCGGCACGATCCCCGAGGTGTTCTGGCCCGGCGTGCTCCTGCCCGCGATCATCTTCGGGATCCTCTACGGCTGGCCGTTCCTCGAGCGGCGCTTCACGCATGACCACGCCGAGCACCATCTCCTCGACCGACCTCGCGACTGTCCTGTGCGCACCGGGATCGGCGTCGCGGGGATCACCTTCTTCGGCGTCCTGCTCGTCGCGGGCGGCCAGGACATCGTGGCCGACCGGCTCGGGGTCTCCCTGACGGCCCTGACGCGCAGCCTGCAGGTCCTCGTCCTCGTGCTCCCCGTCGTGACGGGGGTCGTGGGCTGGAAGTGGGCTCGGGATCTGCGCGCGGCCTCCGCGACGCGACCGCCGGCACCGCCCGAGAGGCCGCCCATCCGAGCGCCCAGCGCGCCGAGCCTCACGGGCTGATCAGGACGACTGAGGCAGCTCGCCGTGCGCGGCCTCGTCCGCGGCGCGCGACGGGCCGTCCCAGCAGGCTCCAGGCGCGTGCGCTGTCCCCGGCTACTTCCGCCCGGTGTCGATCAACAGCCAGGCGTGCGTCGACGGTGGCCTGACCAGCCCGACGAACGCCGACCTCCTGGGCCGCGAGCCAGTGGACCTCGCCCTCCTCGTCTCGCCGCTGTCCGCCCACTCGCACGTTGGCGTCTCGGTAGACTGGTGGGCTCGTCGGCTCGCCTCGTTTCACCTGCGTCGCGAGGTGGCAGAGTTGCGGGCGAAGGGACTGCCCACGTTCGTGCTCGAACCCAGCCCGGAGGCCGTCGCCGCGATGGGACACGATCTCCTGAGCTCCGATGCGTGCGCCGCTACCGTCCGGGAGGCCTACCTCGACGTCGGCCGGGACACCGCGCGCCAGCTCGGGGCGCTGCGCGACGCGATCGGGCACCGGCGCGTGGCCTAGGTGAAGTCCTCCGACCTGCTGGTCGACGCGTTCGCCCGCGTGCGCGAGGCGGTGCACGGCGCGGTGGACGGCCTCGACGCCGACCAGCTCGCCTGGCGTCCCGACCCCGACGCCAACTCCATCGCGTGGCTCGTCTGGCATCTCACGAGGATCCAAGACGACCACGTCGCCCACGTCGCCGCCGTCGAGCAGCGGTGGATGGCCGAGGGGTGGATCGACCGGTTCGCCCTTCCCTTCGATC
>JBPYDT010000199.1:0-5209 GCA_051986275.1 Acidimicrobiia bacterium
CGATGCGGCTGACGTCGCCGACGAACCCGAGCCGTTCGTCGCGCTGCTGGACGGTGATGAGACCGGCGTCCTCCCCCGACAGCCCCACGGCGTAGGAGCCGTGGCGGTTCAGCGTGGTGACGACCTCGCGGTTGACCTTGCCGACCAGGGCCATGCGGACGATGTCGACCGTGTCGGCGTCGGTGACGCGCAGCCCGTCGACGAACTCGGGTTCCTTCCCGAGGCGGCGCATGAGCTCGCTGATCTGCGGGCCGCCGCCGTGGACGACGACGGGGTTCATGCCGACGAGGCGCATGAGCACCACGTCCTGGGCGAACAGCTCGGCGAGGCCGGGCTCCTCCATGGCGTGGCCGCCGTATTTGATGACGACCGTGCTGCCGGCGAACTCCCGGATGTAGGGGAGCGCCTCCGCGAGGACCGCGGCCTTGGCCGACGCGTCGAGGGCGCGCTCGTCGATCATGACGTCCCCCGGTTCTCGTCGACGTAGGCGTGCGTCAGGTCGGTGAAGCGCACCGCGGTGTGGTCCGTTCCGGCGTGCAGGTCGCAGGTGATCTCGATGTCGCGTTGCGCCATGACCGCCGCCAGGGCGGCGTCGTCGTGGGCCACGGCGACGCCGTCGCGGCACACGGTGATGCCGTTGTACGCGATGTCGACGCGTTCCGGATCGAAGACGGCGCCGCTCGCCCCGAGCTCGGAGAGCACCCGGCCCCAGTACGGGTCGGCCCCGTACAGGGAGCACTGGACGAGCTGGCTGCTCGCCACGCCGCGCGCCGCGAGCCGCGCCTCGGTCGGGCTCGCCGCGCCCTGCACGACGACGCGAGCGAGCTTGGTCGCGCCCTCGGCGTCGGCGGCCATCGCTTCGGCCAGCTGGTCGCAGACCTCGGTGAGCGCCGTCGCGAACCGGGCGAACGCCGGGCCGCTCGGCTCGATCGGCGGGTGGCCGGCGCGGCCGTTGGCGAGCACGAGCACCGTGTCGCTCGTGCTCATGCAGGCGTCGACGATGAGCGCGTTGAAGGTGTCGTGCACCGCGCAGCCGAGGGCCGAGTCGAGCGCCGGGGCCGTGACGGCGGCGTCGGTGGTGACCACCGCGAGCATGGTCGCCATCGCCGGGGCGAGCATCGCGGCGCCCTTCGCCATCCCGCCCACCGTGAACCCTCCACCCGTGGCGGTCGCCTCCTTCGCGACGGTGTCGGTGGTGCGGATGGCGTCGGCCGCGCGGCGGCCCGCCGCGGCGTCGTCGGCGAGCGCGGCCGCCGCGGTCGCGATCCCGGTCTCCACGAGGTCGACGGGGAGCGGGACGCCGATGAGCCCGGTCGAGCACACGAGGACGTCGGCCTCGTCGCAGCCGATCGCGGCCGCGGTCGCGGCGCACATGCGGCCGGCGTGCTCGCGGCCCGTCTCCCCCGTCGCGGCGTTTGCGTTCCCCGCATTCAGGACCACGCCCGCGGCCCGAGCGTCGGCGAGGTGCTGGCGGCTGATCAGCACCGGTGCCGAGGCGACCCGGTTGCTCGTGAACACGCCGGCCGCCGTCACGGGCTGACGGTCGGTGGTCGCGATCAGGGCGACGTCGAGGGCGCCGCCGGGCTTCACGCCCGACGCGGCCGCTGCCGCGTCGAACCCGCGGGCGGCGACGACGCTCACGGCACGATCCCGACCGCCGGGAGACCGGTCGGCTCGGGCAGGCCGAGCACACGGTTCGCGGCCTGAATGGCCTGCCCCGCCGCGCCCTTCCCGAGGTTGTCGATCGCGGCGAACGCGAGGATGGTCCCGGTCCGTGAGTCGAAGCGCGCCGTCAGGTGCGCCGCGTTCGACCCGAGCGCCGCACGGGTGGTGGGCGGCTGTTCGGCGACCAGGACGAACGGCTCGTCGCCGTAGGCGTCGTGGTAGGCGTCGAGGAGCCGGGCGGTGCTCACTCCGTCCGTCGCGGGTCGCGCGTAGCAGCTGGCGAGCAGGCCGCGAGTCATCGGGACCAGATGGGGCGTGAAGAGCGTGGCGATCGGTGTCCTGGCGAGCTCGCTCAGCGCCCAGTCGATCTCGCCGGTGTGCCGATGCGTCAGGAGCCCGTACGGCGTCACGGTCTCGTTCGCCTCGGAGAACAGGCTCGGATCGTTCAGGCCGCGCCCGCGTCCCGAGATGCCCGACGCCGCGTTGACGATCAGCCCCTCGGGCGCGGCGAGGCCGGCGGTGAGCAGCGGTGCGAGCGCGAGGATCGCCGCGGTCGGATAACACCCCGGCACGGCGACGGCGCGGTCGGTCGTGAGCTGCGCGCGGAACAGCTCGGGCAGGCCGAACGCGAACTGGTCGAGCAGCTGCGGCGCGGCGTGCGCGGTGCCGTACCACTGCTCGTACTCGGCGGCGGGGAGCCGGAAGTCGGCGCCGAGGTCGACGACGTGCCCAACGCGGCCGAGGAGGTCAGGGACGACGCGCTGCGATTCGCCGTGCGGCAGGGTGAGGAACGCGACGTCGACGCCGTCGACCGCCCCGCTCCCCCACGCGTCGAGGACGAGCCCCTCGTAGGCGGGTCCGAGCGCCGGGTAGAGCTCGGCGACGGGCGAGCCGGCGTGGCTGGCCGCGACGGCGCGCGTCACCTCCAGGTCCGGGTGGCCGGCGAGCAGCCGGAGCAGTTCGGCGCCGGCGTAGCCCGCCGCCCCCACGACCCCGGCCTGATACGCCATGCTGCATACTATACAGCAGACTGGATGATGGTGGGCCGGTTTGTGGCGGGGTCGGCGGCAAGCCGGGCGCGGGGCCGGCCCCGTTCGCCGAGGACGTCAGCCCCGCAGGGTGGCGCCGTGCTCCCGGGTTACCGCGTCGATGCAGCGCTGCCGGAGCGCCGCCACCTCGTCCTGCGTGAGCGTGTGGTCGGTCCGGAAGCGCAGGGCGAAGGCCAGGCTCTTCTTCCCGGTCCCGACCTGCGCACCGCGGAACTCGTCGAAGGCGTTGACGTGCTCCAGCACGGGACCCCCGGCGGCGCGGAGCGTCGACGCGAGACGCGCCGCCGGGACGGCCTCGTCGACGACGAAGTCGAGGTCGATCTGCGACGGCGGGAACGGCGACGGCTCCTGGAAGGAACGGTCGCGCCGCGGCGCGTCGGCCAGGGCGGTCACGTCGAGCTCCATGGCGACCACGGGCGGCGGGAGCTGGTACCGGCCGAGCGTGCCCGCCGCGACCTCACCCGCGTGGCCGACGACGGCGCCGTCGACGGTGAGGTGGGCCGTGCGACCCGGGCGATAACCCGTCACCGGTGCCGGTTCGAGCTCCCACGCACCGAGCCCGACGGCGTCGGCGATGACGCGCAGGAGGTCGACGGCGTCGGCGACGTCGACGGGCCGGTCCGGCTCCAGGGGTCGGCGCGCGACGACACCGGAGAGCACGGCCGCGACGTGCGTCCGCTCGATCGGCAGCACCTCCCCCGCCGCGGGCGGCGAGAAGACCGTGCCGAGCTCGAACAGCGCGACGTCGGGCCGACCACGCGCTGCGTTGGCAGCCACCGTCGCGAGCAGGCCCGGCACGAGCAGGGCGCGCAGCACCGACTCGTCGGCGCGGAGCGGGTTGGCCAGCGCGACGGCGTCGGAAGCGCCGAAGTCGGCGAGTGCCACTGGCGCGAGGAGCGGCACCGTCGTCGCCTCCGAGCAGCCGGCACCGACGAGCGCGTCGGCGATAGTGCGGCGCTCTCGCTGGGCACGGGTCAGCCCGCCGACCTGGTCGGCGGGTCGTGCGACGCGGCGGCCGATCGCGGCGAACCCGATGCTCCGAGCGACCTCCTCGATCAGGTCGATCTCGCGGGTGAGATCGGGGCGGAAGGTCGGCGGGCTCGCGACGATGTCGTCGCCCTTTCCTTGCACCGCGATGTCGAGGGGTCGCAGCGCGTCGAGGACGGCCGTGTCGGTGAGGTCGGTCCCGAGGATCCCGTTCACGCGGCTCGTGCGGAGCGCGATGCGGGGCCGCGAGGCGGGCCGCGGGTACTGGTCGACGGAAGTGGCCGCGACCTGGGCCCCGGCGACGGCGGCCAGCAGCTCCATCGCCCGCTCGGCGCTCGCCGCGACCCCGTCGGGGTCGGTGCCGCGTTCGAAGCGGGCGCTGGACTCCGAGCGCAGCCGCAGGCGCTTCGAGGTGCGGGCGATGCCCATCGGCTCGAAGTAGGCCGACTCGAGGAGGATGGCCTGCGTGGCGTCGGTGACCTCGGCGTCCTGGCCGCCCATGATGCCGGCGAGGGCGTGCGGGGTGCGGGCCGCGTCGCAGATCAGCAGGTCCTCGACGTCGAGGACGCGGTCGACGCCGTCGAGGGTGGTGATCGTCTCCCCCGCCTCGGCGCGCCGCACGACGATGCCGGGACCGGCGAGGCGGTCGAGGTCGAACGCGTGGAGCGGCTGGTTGCGCTCGAGCAGCACGTAGTTGGTGACGTCCACGACGTTGCTGATCGGGCGCATCCCGGCCTTGATGAGCCGCTGCGCGAGCCAGCCCGGTGAGTCGCCGAGCGCGACCGACGCGACGCGCCCGAGGTAGCGGGGGCAGCGGTCGGGGGCCTCGATGACGACGCCGATGGGCCGGTCGATGGCCGCGGTGGGCGCGTGCGGCTCGGGGACGGTCAGGGGAAGTCCGAAGTGCGCGCCGAGCTCGCGGGCGACGCCGATGACGCACATCGCGTCGGGTCGGTTCGGGGTGATCGAGAGGTCGAGGATCACGTCGTCGAGGCCGAGGACGACGCGCACGTCCGTCCCGGGCGCCGTCGTCGCGTCGAGGTCGAGGATGCCGCGGTGGTCGTCGCCGAGCCCGAGCTCGCTCGCCGAGCAGAGCATGCCGTCCGAGACCTGCCCGCGGATCGTGCGCCGCTGGATGGTGACGCCGCCCGGGAGCGTGGCGCCGACCGCGGCGAACGGGGCGACCATGCCGGCGTGCACGTTCGGGGCGCCGCACACGACGCGGGTGGTGCCGTTGCCCGTGTCGACGTCGACGAGGCGCACCGCGTCGGCGTCGGGGTGGGCGACCACCTCGAGGACGCGGGCGGCCGTCACCCCGCCGAGCTCGGCGCCGGGCTGCTCGACGCTCTCGACCTCGAGCCCGACCTGGTTCAGGGCGGCGACGACCTCGTCGACCGGCTGGTCGAGCGGCGTGAAGTCGCGGATCCACGACAGCGGGGCGCGCATCAGTACTGCTCGAGGAAGCGGACGTCGTTGTCGACGAAGGTGCGGATCTCGTCGATGTCGTG
>JBPYDT010000200.1:0-11845 GCA_051986275.1 Acidimicrobiia bacterium
ACGCGTTCACCGATCACGGACCGTGGGTGGTCGAGCCGGACGAGCTCGTCTGGCGGGTCGGCGTCGACGCGGTGCGCGCGCGCACTCGCGCCCAGGTCCCGTCGCTGCTCGCGACGCACCGCCGGCCGCCCCTGGGTCGGCTCGCGCGGTCAGTGGTCGGCCTCGGCTGGCCGCTCGGCGTCTGGTACGTCCGCGAGCGCGGAACCCCGCGCTCCCGCCCGGGCCTCTCGCGGCGCCTGCGGCGAGCCTTCGAGCAGCTCGGCTCGACGTACGTCAAGCTCGGCCAGATCGTCTCGGCGTTCGAGGGCCTCTTCCCCGACGAGCTCGTCACCGAGTTCAAGAAGCTTCGGGACCGGGTCCCCCCCGAGCCGATCCACGACATCCGGCGCGTCGTCGAGGAGGACTTCGACGCGCCGCTCGAGACGGTGTTCGCCCACTTCGAGGCGCGTCCCATCGCCGCGGCGTCGATCGCCCAGGTCCACGCGGCCCGGCTCGTCACGGGCGAGGACGTCGTCGTGAAGGTGCAGCGCCCCCGCGTCGACGCCCTCATGCACGCCGACGTCCACGCGCTGGCCTGGCTCGCGCCGCACCTAATCGGCCGCATCCCGGTGGCGGCCCTCGCGAACCCGCCTGCCCTCGTCGAGCTCTTCGCCGAGCAGATCGTGGAGGAGCTCGACTTCCGACTCGAGGCCGAGAACATGCTCGACCTGGCCCGCGTGTTCGCGCTCACGGACCAGCGCACGATGGTCGTCCCGCGGCCGCACCCGAGCCTCGTGACGAAGCGCGTGCTGGTCATGGAGCGCCTCGACGGCTTCGCGTTCGACGACGTGCAGGCCATGCACGACGCAGGGGTCGACACCACCGCGGTGCTGCGCGCGGGGCTCATCACCTGCCTCGAGGGCGCGATGCTCTACGGGGTCTTCCACGGCGACCTGCACGGCGGCAACCTCCTCGTCGAGCCTGGTGGGCGCACCGTCCTGTTCGACTTCGGGATCACGGGCCGTCTCGCGGAGCCCCAGCGGCTGGCGTTCCTGCGGTTGCTGCTCGCGGGCACGGCGGGTGACGTGAAGGGACAGCTCACCGCGCTGCGGGACCTGGGCGCCTTCCCCGCCGACACCGACCTCGCGGCGGTGTTCCAGGATCTCGAGCTCGACCAGCCGGTGAAGGACCCGACGCAGATGTCAGCCACCGAGATGGTCGACGAACTGCAGGGCCTCGTGTCGAAGCTGCTCGGCTACGGCGCGCAGGCGCCGAAGGACCTCATGCTGTTCGTGAAGAACCTGATGTTCCTCAACGCCGCGACGGCGACCCTGGCGCCCGACCTCGACCTGATCGGCGAGATCGTCCACATCCACCAGTACTTCCTGACCCACCACGGCGAGCGCCTCGCCCGCGAGCTGGGGGTCGACCCGAGCGAGGCCCGGGTAGACGTCGACGCGATCAAGGCGGGGTTCCTGGTGCCGGCGGACGTCGACCGGCTGACGTTCGCCGACCTGCAGGAGCGGCGGCGGACGATCCTGCGCCGGATGGGCGACAAGCCGGGGCGGCGCCACTAAGCGAGCGGCCGACGCCCGGCTCGCCGTGCGTCAGACTCGGGGTGTGCCGGAGCAGCCCCAGATGCAAGCTCTCGCCGAGCGGCTCGACGCGGCGCTGCGCGGCCACACCCTCGTCGGCTGGCAGGCGCTCGGGTTCGCCGGCCTGAAGACGGTCGTGCCGTCACCCGACCAGGCGGTCGGCCGCGCCGTCGCGCGGGTCGGGCGACGCGGCAAGTACCTCGTCGTCGAGCTCGACGACGGCCCCCGTCTCGTCGTGCACCTCTCGCAGGCCGGCCGCGTCGACCTCGAGGTGCCGCCGAAGTCGACGCGGGGCGGGAAGGGCGGCGTCGTGCGGCTCCGCTTCGACGGGCCCGAGGGCGAGACCGCGCTGCTGCTGCGCGAGCACGGCACCGAGCGCAAGGCGGCGTGGTGGGTGCTCGCCGACGGCGACGATGGGCCGCTCGAGCATCTCGGCCCCGAGCCCGACAGCGACGAGTTCGAGCAGCTCCTCCTCACGGGCACAGACCGGCGCCGGATCCACACGCTGCTCCGCGACCAGTCGACGGTCGCCGGGATCGGACGCGGCTACGCGGACGACGCGCTCTGGCGCGCCCGCCTCTCGCCCTACGCGACGCTCGCCAGCCTCGACGCCGACGAGCGGCGGCGTCTGCTCGAGGCCGTCCGGGCCGTGCTCGCCGAGGGGCTGGAGAAGGAGCGGACGCGCACCGGCGGGCTCTCGCAGCCGAGGCTCGGCGGGCACTTCGAGGTGCACGGCCGGCCCGGCCAGCCGTGCCCCCGGTGCGACACCCCGATGCGGCGCGTGTCCTACGAGGCCTACGAGGTCACGTACTGCCCGCACTGCCAGACCGACGACAAGGTGCTCGCCGACCGTCGGCTGTCACGTCTCGTGAAGTGATCACCCGGCCGGTCAGCAGGGCGTGACCGGGCCGGTGTCCACCACCGGGCGGTCATCGGTGTCCTATCGGCCAGAACCCGAATCTCGTTGAGTGGGTCATACCATCGCGGCCGCCATGCCGCCCGTTCCCGTCCCCGGGTTCATCCCGAGCCCGTCCAGCGGCACGTTCCACCTGGGCCCGATCCCGCTCCACATGTACGGGCTGCTGCTCGCCGTCGGCGTGGTCGTCGGCACCCTCATCGCGGAGCGGCGCTGGCAGCAGTGGGGCCACGACCGCCGCGAGATCAGCAACATCATCGTGGTCGTCGTCATCTGCGGCGTGGTGGGCGCCCGGCTGTACCACGTCGCGACCGACTACCAGCTCTTCTACGGCCACTGGATCCGGGTCGTCGAGATCTGGCGCGGCGGGCTGTCGATCTGGGGCGTGATCATCGGCGGCTCGCTCGGCGTGATCGTCATGACGCGCCGTCACCACTACGACACGGTCGGGATCCTGGACGCGATGACGGTCGGCATCCTCGTGGCGCAGGGGATCGGCCGCTGGGGCAACTACTTCAACCAGGAGCTGTTCGGGAGGCCGACCCGGCTGCCGTGGGGGCTCGAGATCGGCCTCGTCCACCGGCCGCCCGGGTACACGCAGTTCACGACGTTCAACCCGACGTTCCTCTACGAATCGATCTACTGCTTCGCGCTCGTCGGGGTCATGCTGTGGGCCGAGCGCAAGTTCGTGCTGCGCCGCGGACAATCGGTCGCGCTGTACATCGCCACCTACACGTTCGGGCGCTTCTGGTTCGAGAACCTGCGGATCGACCCGGCCCACCACATCCTCGGACTACGGGTGAACGCGTGGGTGGCGCTCTTCGCCTGCATCGGTGCCATCGTCGTGTTCTGGCTGCTCAACCGGTTCGGGAGCGTCGACCCGGCGCGCTACCCGGACGCGGCACCACCCGAACCTGCGCCGTCACCCGTGGGCTCGGGCCCCGACACGCCCTAGCTCCGGCCTCGCCCCTGCCACGCACGACCCGAGCACAGCGTTCGAGGCGTCACCCGACCTGCGGCGCGTATCGGCCGCGGGGCACCTCGATCGATCGCGTACCGTATTCGGGTCCCCGACCCTGGAGTCCCGGTTGACGAGCACCACCACCACGCAGACCGGCGTCGCCGCCCGGGCGGTCGACGCCTCGAAGGTGTACGGCACGGGCGAAGCCGCGGTACGCGCGCTCAACGGCATCACCGTCGCGTTCGAGCGCAAGCACTACAGCGCGATCATGGGCCCTTCCGGCTCGGGGAAGTCGACGCTGCTGCACTGCCTCGCCGGACTCGACCGCGTGACGTCGGGACAGGTCTACCTGGGCGACGTCGAGGTGAGCGCGGCGTCCGAGAAGCAGCTGACGTTGATCCGGCGAGACAGCGTCGGGTTCGTGTTCCAGTCCTACAACCTGATCCCGACGCTCGACGCGCTCGAGAACATCACGCTCCCGATGGCGCTCGCGGGCAAGAAGCCCGACCCGGCGTGGCTAGACCACGTCGTGGACATCGTCGGGCTGCGCGACCGGCTGTCGCACCGGCCGAGCGAGCTCTCGGGTGGCCAGCAGCAGCGCGTCGCCGTCGCACGCGCGCTCCTGAGCCGGCCGGACGTGATCTTCGCCGACGAGCCGACCGGGAACCTCGACTCGCGGGCGAGCGAGGAGATGCTTGCCTTCATGCGCCAGGCGGTGGACGACCTCGGCCAGACGATCGTGATGGTGACCCACGACCCCAATGCCGCGGCCTACGCGGACCGCGTCGTGTTCCTCGCCGACGGCAAGATCGTCGACGAGCTCTCCGGCCCGACAGCGGACACCGTCCTCGACCGCATGAAGCGCCTCGGCGCCTGAGCCTCCTGCGATGGGCCGGGTCGCGATCGAGCAGCTGCTCGGGAAGAAGCTCCGGCTCTTCCTGACGTCGCTCGCCGTCGTGCTCGGCGTCGCGTTCATCGCCGGGACGTTCGTGCTCACCGACACGCTTGGCGGCGTCTTCGACAACGTCTTCGCCAGCGCGACGCAAGGCGTCGACGCGGCTGTCCGGGCCCGCGCCCCGTTCTCGGTGTCCGGCCAGAACTCGAACGCCAACTCCACACGGCCGCCCACACCCGACTCGATCCTGCCCGTGGTGCGCGCGACCCCCGGTGTCGCCGCCGCCCAGGGCGCCATGCTCCGCTACGCCCTCGTCGAGGGCCGCAACGGGCAGACGATCCAGAACCAGGCGCCGTCGTTCGGGACCGCCTGGTACCCGAACCGCACCCGAGTCAACGAGGCGCTCCAGCTGGTGCCGACCTGGCAGGGCCAGACGTCCCGGCAGCCGGCCGGGCCCGACCAGGTGGCGCTCGACCAGTCGACCGCCAGTGACGGCCACTACCGCATCGGCGACCAGGTGCAGGTCGCGTTCGCCAGCACGCCGCCTCGCAAGTTCGTGCTCACCGGCGTGTTCCAGTTCGGCGGCAAGGTGAACGGGCTTGCGGGCGCCACACTCGCCGCCTTCACGCCCGCCACCGCGCAGGCCGTCTTCAACCCGCCCGACCAGCAGGGGACGTGGGACCAGTTCGACGTCCGCGCGACGTCGGGCGTCTCGGAGACCCAGCTCCGGGACAACCTGAACGCCGCCCTGGGGAAGGCGGCGCTCGGCTCGAAGTACGAGGCGATCACCGGCTCGCAGCTCGCCGCGGAGCAGTCCAACAACGTCAAGTCGAACCTGTCGTTCTTCAACACGTTCCTGCTCGTCTTCGCGCTCGTTGCGCTGTTCGTTGGCGCGTTCATCATCTACAACACCTTCTCGATCACGGTGGCCCAGCGCACCCAGGAGCTCGGGTTGCTGCGTGCCCTCGGCGCGACCGACCGGCAGGTGATCGGCTCCGTCGCCCTCGAGGCGCTCGTCGTCGGCCTGTTCGCGTCCCTGATCGGCCTCGGTCTCGGCGTGCTGCTCGTGTTCCCGCTGCGCGCCCTGATCGGCGCGTTCGGCATCCACCTGCCCAGCGGGGCCCTGAAGATCGAGCCCCGTACGGTCATCGTGGCGATCCTCGCGGGCACCCTCGTGACGAGCCTCGCCGCGCTCGCCCCGGCGCGGCGCGCGGCCCGGGTCTCACCGATCTCGGCCATCCGCGACCAGGCGGTCACGCCGACCTCGGGCCGCCGCCGCTACTACTGGGGACTCGGGTTCACGGTGGTCGGCGTCGCGCTCCTCGCCCTCGGCCTGCTGTCGACGGGCAACGCCGCCCTGACCGTCGGCGTCGCGGCGGCGATCGTTTTCATCGGCGTGGCGATGCTGAGCCCGGTCGTCGCCCGGCCGGTCGCCCGGGTGCTGACCGCGCCCGCTTACTGGCGCCACAGCGTCGCGGGGGAGCTCGCGGGCGAGAACGCCATGCGCAACCCCCGCCGCACGGCGACGACGGCGGCCGCGCTCATGATCGGGCTCGCGCTCGTGAGCCTCATCGCCATCTTCAGCGCGTCGGCGAAGGCGTCGTTCTCGAACGCGATCGACAATCAGACCCGCGCCGACTTCATCCTCTCGCCCAAGCGGTTCCAGCCCTTCAGCAGCGACGCGGCGCCGGCCGTGCGCAGCGGGTTCGCCGCCATCAGCCGGGAGCCGTCCACCGTGGTCTCGTTCCGGATGGGCACGGTCGAGATCGGGGGGGCCACGCACCAGGTCGGCGCCCTGTCCGCCGACTTCCAGAAGGTGTCCGACACGCCGGTGCGTGACTTCAACCAGGAGTTGTACGCCCGGGGCGGGATCCTGCTCTGGAAGGACGTGGCCGGCGGCCGCAGCTGCGGCCCGCATGGCACGACGCCGTGCGAGCCGGGGACCACGATCACGGTCCAGTACCCGCTCGGGCCGCCGGTCGCCGTGCCGATCGCCGGCGTCTACACCAGTCAGAGCGCGCTGCCCGCCTCGACCAGTTACCTGGTGTCGCTCGCCAACTGGGATCAGCACTTTCCCCAGGCCCTCGACACGTACGTGATCATCCTCAAGCCGAAGGACGTATCCACCGACGCCGCCCAGCGCGTCGTGACGAGGGTCGCGAACCATTTCGGAGGCATCAACGCCCAGAACAAGGCGGAGTTCAAGAACAGCCAGCTGGCCCAGTTCAATCAGATCCTCGGGCTCGTCTACGTGCTGCTGCTCTTCGCGGTGATCATCGCGCTCGTGGGGATCGTCAACACGCTCGCCCTCTCGATCTACGAGCGCACGCGGGAGATCGGGCTGCTGCGCGCCGTGGGGATGACGCGGACCCAGCTGCGCCGCATGGTGCGGGGCGAGGCGGTCATCGTCGCCGTATTCGGGTCGCTGCTCGGCCTCGTCGTCGGGATCGGGTTCGGCCTCGCGATCGTCCGGTCGCTGCACCGCCAGTCGATCTTCCTGACCGTGCCCGTCGGTCAGCTCGTCGCGTTCGTCGTGCTCGCCGGTCTTGCCGGGCTGCTCGCCGGCTGGCTGCCGGCAAGGCGCGCCGCGCGCCTCGACGTGCTCCAGGCGATCAACGAAGCGTGACGCGCCTCGAAGGGAAGGTCGCGCTCGTCTCGGGCGCGGCCCGGGGCGTCGGGGAGGCGACGGCCCGCCGGTTCGCGGCGGACGGCGCTCACGTCGTGCTCGGCGACGTCACCGACGAGCTGGGCCGCCAGGTCGCCGCGTCGATCGGCGACGCCGCCCGCTACGAGCATCTCGACGTGACCGCCGAGGCCGACTGGGCCCGGGTGTGCGACGCGATCCGAGCCACCGAGGGACGCCTCGACGTGCTCGTCAACAACGCGGGCATCCTGCGGTTCGGATCCTTGCTCGGCACGACCCCTGAGACGTTCCTCGAGGTCGTGCGGGTCAACGAGCTCGGCCCGTTCCTCGGCATGCGGGCCGCCGCGCCGCTGCTCATCGACGCGGGCGGCGGGTCGATCGTGAACGTGTCGTCCACTCAGGGGATCGAGGGGTACGCCGGCCTCGTGGCCTACGTCGCCAGCAAGTTCGCCGTGCGGGGCATGACGAAGACCGTCGCGCTCGAGCTCGCCCGCCACGGGGTGCGCGTGAACTCGGTCCACCCCGGGGGCATCGAGACGCCGATGCTGGAGGAGGCGTTCGCGAGGCTGGGCACCAGCGCCCCGACCGAGGCCCGGGCCCAGAACCCGATGGGACGCCTCGCCCGGCCCGAGGAGGTCGCGGCGCTCATCGCGTTCCTCGCGTCCGACGACGCGTCGTTCAGCACCGGCGCCGAGTACCTGATCGACGGCGCGGCGACGGCGGGTCCGGCGCCCCGTCCCGCCGACCGGGGCGGCGCGGCTTCGTAGGATCCTCGGCGTGGAGCGCGACCGTCTGCGCGCCGAGGCGCGAGCCGAGTTCGGGCGGCTCCTCGCGCCGCGTCGGCGCGACGATGCGGTCACGGTCCTGGGGGCGGGCGCCGACGACCTGACACCGGGTCAGGCGTTCCTCGCGGCGCTGGCGCCCGGCGGTTGGGCGGTCCCGACATGGCCCGCCGACTGTGGCGGGCGCGGCGCCGGCGCCGACGACGCCACGGTGATCGGCGAGGAGCTCGCCCGCTGCGCGCAACCCGACCTCTACCCGTTCCTCGTCGGGCTCCACGTCGTCGGGCCGACGCTCGTCGCCCTGGCCACGCCCGAGCAGCGACGCCGCTGGCTCCCGGCGATCGCCGCCGGCACCGACATCTGGTGCCAGCTGTTCTCCGAGCCCGGGGCCGGCTCGGACCTCGCCAACGTGAGCACCCGCGCCGAGCGCGACGGTGACGGCTGGCGGGTCACGGGCCAGAAGGTCTGGAGCAGTCGGGCGGCGTACGCGTCGCACGGGTTCCTGCTCGCGCGCACCGACCCCGAGGTCGCGAAGCACGCCGGGATCACCGCGTTCGGGCTCGACATGACGACGGCCGGCGTCGACGTGCGGCCGCTGCGGCAGATGAACGGCGACGCGCACTTCAGCGAGGTGTTCCTCGACGGTGCGTTCGTGTCGGACGCCGAACGCATCGGCGAGCCCGGCGCGGGCTGGGCCGTGGCGCGCACCGCGCTGGCGAACGAACGGGGGGCGCTCGGCGCGGTCAACACGGGTGGCGTGGTGTCCTCCTCGCGCCTCGTGGGTCTCGCGCGGGCCGAGGGTCGCACCGACGACCCCGTGCTCGTCGATCGCGTCGTCGCCTCGCACGTCGGTGCCGAGGTGGCGCGCCTGACGCGGCTCCGCGCCCGAGCGCGCGCCGAGGCGGGCCGGACGCCGGGGCCCGAGGGGTCGGGGTCCAAGCTGGCGGGCAGCGCGACGTTCAAGTCGCTCGTCGACACGGCGTTCGCCCTGCTCGGCCCGTCGGCGGTGGCGGGCGAGGGCGATGCGGCGGACGAGTGGCGCACCCTGTTCCTCACCGCGCCGTCGGTGTCCATCCGGGGCGGCACCGACGAGATCCAGCGCAACATCGTCGGGGAGCGGGTGCTCGGCCTCCCGCCCGAGCCGCGGGTCGACACCGACCGGCCCTGGCGGGACGTCCCCCACTGATCAGCCGCCGCGCCGGGGCCGCTGCTCGGTCGCCGAGCCGGCGAACGCCTGCGCGATGCCGATCCACTCCGCGGCCGCGTCGCCCTCGACGACGAGATCGGTGTCGGCCGGATGCATCCGCTGGGTGACGACGAGGCAGAAGTCGACGGCCGGGCCGCGCACCACCTCGGCGGCCGGCTCACCCCACGTCCAGCGCGCGCCGTCCGGGCCCGTGAGCTCGACGAAGACGGGGCTGGTGTTGGGCTCCCGCCCGCGGGCCTCGTAGGCGAAGCGCCGGGTGCGCACGCCGAGGTCGGCGACGTGACGCAGGCGCGGGGACACCTCGGGGGCGAGCCCGAGCGCGTCGCGGACGTCCTGGCCGTGCGCCCAGGTCTCCATGAGCCGCGCCGTGGCGAACGACATCGCGGACAGCGAGCCGGCGAACCACGGCACCCGGTCGCGCGGTCCGATCGTCGCCAGACCGGCGAGCGTGGCCGCGCTCGCCTCGCGCCACCAGGCCCCAACCTCGGGACCCGACCGGTGGCGGCCGTCGCCGAGGATCAGCGTGTCGTCGTCCGCCCCGAGGAGCGCGTCGCGCCGCTCGATGTACGCCGCCGGGTCGCGCAGTGCGAGCTGTGCGAGGTCCTCGGAGAACGCGAGGTGTGCCACGCTGTCGCGTACGTCCCAGCCCACGGCGGGCGTCGGCGTCGCCCACGCCACGGGGTCGAGCCCGACGAGGATCGTGTCGAGGGCCGCGTTCTCCGCCGCGACGTCCGCGAGCAACCCGCCGTAGTCGGGCGACGTCACACGATCCGGCTCGTCTGGTCGCCCCAGTAGCGGTCGCGCAGCAGCCGCTTGTAGAGCTTGCCGGTCGGCTGGCGGGGCAGCTCGGCGTCGAAGTCGATCGCCTGCGGGCACTTGTAGTGGGCGAGGCTGTCCCGGCAGAACGCGACGAGCTCCCGTTCGAGGTCGGGGCCAGCGTCGCGCAGGTCGAGCGGCTGGACCACGGCGTGCACGCGCTGGCCCATCTCGGCGTCCGGGATCCCGAACACGGCCGCGTCCATCACCTTCGGGTGCGTGACGAGCACGTTCTCGGCCTCCTGCGGGTAGATGTTCACGCCGCCGGACACGATCATGAAGTCGCGGCGATCGGTCAGGTAGAGGTAGCCGTCCTCGTCGAGGTAGCCGATGTCGCCGACCGACGCCCAGCCCCGCGGGTCACGCGTCCGCGCCGTCTTCTCGGGGTCCTTGTGGTACTCGAACATGAGCGTCCGCGCTCCCGGCTCGAACCACACGACACCCGGCTCGCCGACGGGGCACTCGCGGTCGTCCTCGTCGAGGATGTGGATGGTCGTGAGGAACGGCTTGCCGACCGAGCCCGGGTGCGCGAGCCACTCCTCGCTCGTGATCATCGTCGAGCCCATGGCCTCGGTCGCGCTGTAGTACTCGAAGAGGATCGGGCCCCACCACTCGATCATCCGGCGCTTGATGTCGACGGGGCACGGCGCGGCCGCGTGGATCGCGATGCGGAGCGACGAGAGGCCGTAGCGGGCGCGCGTCTTCTCGGGGAGCTTCAGCATCCGCACGAACATCGTCGGCACGAACTGAGCGTGCGTGACGTGGTAGCGCTCGATCGCGTCGAGACAGGCCTCGGCGTCGAAGTGCTCCAGCACGACGATGGTGCCGCCGATGCGCGTCATGGCGATGCAGAACTGGAGCGGCGCCGAGTGGTACAGCGGCGCCGGGGAGAGGTACACGCTCTCCTCGTCGAGGTCGTAGGTCTTGCGGAACCCCGCGAACGTCGCCACCGGGTTGCCGACCGGCCTCCTCTCGAGCGTGTAGCGGATCCCCTTCGGGCGTCCGGTGGTGCCCGACGAGTAGAGCATGGCGTGGCCCTCGAGCTCCTCGTCGAGCGGCGTCGCCGGGTAGCCGGCTGTGACCTCGGCGTAGTCCTCGTAGCCGTCGGGCACGTCGGGACCGATGGCGAGGCGCGTCGTGACCCGCGCCGGCAGCAGGTCGAGCAGCTCCGTCACCATCGGCGCGAGCCGGCCCGACACGATGAGGGCCTGCGCGTCGCAGTCGTCGACGACGTACGCCACCTCCTCCGCCGTGAGGTGGTAGTTGATCGGCGTGAAGTAGAGGCCGGAGCGCATCGCGGCCCAGGCCACCTCGAGGAAGCGGGGGTGGTTCTCGAGGCACAGCGCGATGTGGTCCCCGAACCGGAGCCCGCGCGCGTAGAGGAGCTGCGCCAGCCGGTTCGATCCGTCGTCGAGGGCGCGGTAGGTGACGACCTCGCCGCTCTCGGCCATCACGACGGCCGCGCGGTCGGGGTGGGCTGCGGCGCGCGGACCGGGCCACATCAGCCGCGGGCCTCGAGCCGCCGACGACCGCCGCGTACCACGGCGGCGACGCTACTCATCCGACCGACGGTCACCCTCCGCCGAGGGCGTCGTCCTTCGCGCGCACAGCCGCCGCCTGGTCGGCCTGGTGGTGCTCGAGGCGGCCGCGGAGCGCGTCGTCGGACGTGGCGAGGATCCGAACAGCGAGGAGCCCGGCGTTCGCGGCGTTGCCGATCGCGACGGTCGCGACGGGGACGCCGCGCGGCATCTGGGCGATGGAGAGCAGCGAGTCGAGGCCGTCGAGCCGGGCGAGGGGCACCAGCACCCCGATCACCGGCAGCGTGGTCATCGCGGCCGTCATGCCGGGCAGGTGGGCGGCGCCGCCCGCACCCGCGATGACGACGCGCAGGCCCCGCGGCTGTGCGCTCCGCGCGTACTCGACGAGCCAGTCGGGGGTGCGGTGGGCGGACACGATGCGCACCTCGTGGGGCACCGCGAAGTCGGTCAGCACGTCGACCGCGTCTTGCATCACCGACAGGTCGGAATCGCTGCCCATGATGACGCCGACC
>JBPYDT010000201.1:0-18388 GCA_051986275.1 Acidimicrobiia bacterium
CGATCAGGACCTCACCGTCGCGGTGGAGCGCGGCGAGCACGTCACCCCGGTCGTACGGCACGAGGAACTCGACGACGGCACCGAGCGACCGGAGTCGCTCGGTCAGCGCGTCGAGGAGCTTGTCGAGACCCTCGCCGGTGCGGGCGGATACCGCGACGGCGCCCTCGCCCGCGCCGAGATCGTCCGTGTCCGGCGCCGTGTCGAGCTTGTTGACCACGAGCAGCTCGGGCTGGTCGCCGGCCCCGATCTCGTCGAGCACGGCCCGGACCGCCTCGACCTGAGCGGCGGCGTCGGCCGACGCGCCGTCGACGACGTGGACGACGAGATCGGCGTCGGTCACGACCTCGAGCGTGGAGCGGAAGGCCTCGACCAGCTGGTGGGGCAGGCGCTGCACGAAGCCGACCGTGTCGGAGCAGAGCACGGTCTCGCCGGTCGGCAGGCGCAGGCGCCGGGTCGTCGGGTCCAGGGTGGAGAAGAGCCGGTCCTCGACGGGGACATGGGCGTCGGTGAGCGCGTTCAGCAGGGTCGACTTGCCGGCGTTCGTGTATCCCACCAGGCAGACCGTCGGGATGGCGCGTCGGTGTCGCGCCTTGCGCTGCGTCGCCCGCGTCTGGGTGACGCGCTCCAGATCCTTCTCGAGCTTCGTGATTCGGCGCTGGATCCGCCGACGGTCGACCTCGAGCTGCGTCTCCCCCGGTCCTCGAGTCCCGATCCCGCCGCCTTGCTGGCTGAGCGCGATGCCTCGCCCCCGCAGCCGCGGGAGGCGGTAGCGGAGCTGCGCGAGCTCGACTTGGAGCATCCCCGCCTGGCTCGTGGCGTGCTGGGCGAAGATGTCCATGATCAGCGCGACCCGGTCGACGACGTCGCGTCCGAGTCGCTGCTCGAGGTTGCGCTGCTGCGCGGGGCTGAGCTCGTCGTCGAAGACGACGACGTCGACGTCGAGCGCCTCGGCGGTCGTGCGGAGCTCCTCGGCCTTGCCGGGCCCGACGTAGGTCGCCGGGTCGGGTCGGTCGCGACGCTGGAGCACGAGCTGCACGGGGTCGGCGCCCGCGGTGTCGGTGAGGCGGGCGAGCTCGTCGAGCGAGGCCTCGGCGGCCGCCGCGCTGCGGGTACCGGCGCCCGTGCCGACGAGGAGCGCACGCTGGCGGACGACCTCGAGGTCGATCTCGGTGGCGGTGAGCCGCCGTCGGGTGCGGCCCGGTCGGTCGCTCATGAGTCGGCGGGCACGTCGACGTCGAACACGTGGGTCACGGGCCCGCCGAGCCGCACGGACCGGCCGAGCGTGACCTCGAGGTCACCCCCGGGGACGTGGACGGTGACGTGCTCGTCGACCAGGCCGCGCCGGTGGGCGACGGCGGCGGCGGTACACGCGCCGGTGCCACACGAGAGGGTCTCGCCGACGCCCCGCTCCCACACCCGCATTCGGAGCTCCTCGCGTCCTTCGGGCGCGACGAACTCGACGTTGGTCCCCGCGGGGAAGCGGGGGTCGTGCTCGAGATGCGGGCCGTGCTGGGTCACCCGCGTGGCGTCGACGTCGTCGACGAGGAGGACGAGGTGCGGGTTCCCGATGCCGGCCGCGTCGCCGTGATAGGTCACGCCGTGGTACTTCACGTCGAGGTCGAGTGCGGTCGGTCCGGTGAAGGGGATGGCCGCGGGCTCGAACGTGACGGCGCCCATGTCGACGGTCGCGCGCTCGAGCTGGCCAGACGCGCCACGCTCCAGCGCGACGAAGCGCCGCCCGGCGGCCGTGTCGACGACGAGCGTGTCGTCGGTGCCGAGCCCGTGGGCGACCGCCACCCAGGCGAGACAGCGGATCCCGTTGCCGCTCATCTCCGCCGGTCGGCCGTCAGCGTTGTAGAGCGTCATGGTGCAGTCCGCGCCGTCGCGGGCCGGTCCGAGCACGAGGAGCCCGTCGGCGCCGATCCCCCGGTGGCGGTCGCACAGGCCGGGGACGGCGGCGGGCGCCGGTCCGGGCGCGTCGACGACCAGGAAGTCGTTGCCGGTCGCGTGGAGCTTCGCCAGCCGCCTCGTCATCCGCTCCAGGCTGCCAGGAGCGCCGGGAGCACCCGGCACGGGTTATCGGCGCTGGCGTACCACGTGATCCGGGGATCGCGGCGGAACCACATGCGCTGCCGCCGGGCGAACGACCGGGTCCGCCGGACGATCGCGTCGAACTCGTCCGGCCCCACGCGGCGCCCGCCCTCGAGCGCGTCGGCGACCTCGCGATAGCCGATCGCCTGGCGGGCCGTGCGGCTCAGGCCGGGTCCGTCGACCGCCGCTCGCACCTCGCGCACCAGGCCGGCGTCCCGCATCGCGTCGACGCGGTCGGCGATCCGGCGGGCGAGGACATCACGCGGCAGCCACACGCCGGCGACGCGGACAGGGAACGCGGTCGGGCCGAAGGTCGCGACGCCGGGTCCGAACGACGAGAACGGCTGGCCCGTGACCGCGATGACCTCGAGCGCGCGAACGATGCGCCGTGCGTTGTGCGGGTCGATCCGGGTAGCGGCCGCGGGGTCGGCGGCCCGAAGCCGCTCGTAGGCGCGGGCCGCGCCGCCCGGCTCGGCCGTCTCGGCCTCGAGCGCGGCGCGCCGTTCGAGGTCCTCACCCGGCAGTCGGAGGTCGTCGAGCACGGCCTGGACGTACAGCCCCGTGCCGCCCACGAGCAGCGCGCGACGGCCTCGAGCGGCGATGTCCGCGACCGCGGCGCGAGCGAGGGCCTGGGTCCGTGCGACCGACCACTCGTCGCCGGGGTCGGCGACGTCGAGCAGATGGTGCATGACGGCGGCGCGGGTCGCGGCGTCGGGCTTGGCGGTGCCGACGTCGAGGGTCCGGTAGACCTGCATCGAGTCCAGCGACACGATCTCGATGTTCCCGAGCGCCGTCGCGATCGCAGCCGCCAGCGTCGACTTGCCGGACGCGGTCGGCCCGACGAGGGCCAGATGCGGCGAGGACGTGGGCGTCGTCCCGGTCAGGCGGCAGCGACGGGGATGGTCTGGACGCGCTCGCCGGCGAGCCAGTGGGGCGCGGCATCGGTGATCCGCACGCGCGCCAGCTGGCCGGCGACGAGACCGGGGCCCGCCGCGACGTGGACGAGCTTGCCCTGGCGGGTGCGCCCGCTGACCCGATGCGGCTCGCGCTTCGAGGGCCCGTCGATCAGGATCTCCTCGACGCGTCCGATGCGTGCTTGGTGGTGGACGAGCGCGTGGCGCTCCACGACGGCGGTGAGCCGGCGCATGCGCTCCTGGGCGACGTCGGGCGCGACGAACTCGTCGTGCTTCTCGGCGGCCGGGGTCCCGGGGCGGGGCGAGTAGATGAACGTGTACGCCGCGTCGAAGTCGGCGGCCTCGACGACGCCGAGCGTCGCGTCGAAGTCGGCGTCGGTCTCACCCGGGAAGCCGACGATGATGTCAGTCGTCACGGCCAGGTCGGGGATGGCGCGGCGCGCCGCGTCGAGCTTGGCGAGGTAGCGCTCGGCCGTGTAACCCCGGTGCATCCGGGCGAGGGTGCGGTCGCTGCCCGACTGCAGCGGGAGGTGGAGCTGCTCGCAGACGGCATCGCACTCGGCCATCGCCGCGATGGTCTCGGGCCGGAGGTCCTTCGGGTGCGGCGACGTGAAGCGGATGCGGCGGATGCCCGGCACGCCGTCAACGGCGCGCAGCAGGTCGGCGAAGCGCGGCCGGTACTGGCCGGCGCCGAGATCGCGGCCGTAGGAGTTGACGTTCTGCCCGAGCAGCGTCACTTCCCGGACGCCGTCGTCAGCGAGCTGCTCGATCTCGTGGATCACATCGCCGAGGCGCCGGCTGATCTCGGGGCCCCGCACGATCGGGACGATGCAGAAGGTGCAGCTGTTGTCGCAGCCGATCTGGATCGTGACCCACGCCCGATGCGCGCTCGCGCGGGCGGGCGGCGCAGCTGGGCTCGCGGCGTGCTCTTCGAGGATCTCGACGACCGGACCTTCCTGCTGGGCCCGGTGCAGGAGGTCCGGCGCGTGGGCGAGGTTGTGGGTCCCGAACACCACGTCGACGTGGCCGGCCCGCTGCAGGATGTCGCCGCGGTCCTTCTGCGCGAGGCAGCCGCCGACGGCGATCTGGACGTCGGGCCGGCGTTGCTTCAGCGCCTTCAGGTGGCCGAGGTGCCCGTAGAGGCGGTTGTCGGCGTTCTCGCGGATGCAGCAGGTGTTGAGCACGATGACGTCGGCTGCCTCGGGGTCGTCGGTCGCCTCGAGCCCATCGGCGCGCAGCATCCCGGCGAGCTGCTCCGAGTCGTGCTCGTTCATCTGGCAGCCGAAGGTGCGGATGTGGAATCGCCTCGCCATTGGCGTTCGAGTCTACGGGCCGGGTCTGCCAGGATCACCCGCCATGCACGTCGGGGTCGGGGCGTTCGTCGTCGCGGCGACGGCGGTGACGGTGGGCGCGCTCGTGCAGGGCTCGGTGGGCTTCGGGCTGAACCTGCTCGCGGCGCCGTTCGTCGCCATCGTCGTGCCGAAGGCGCTGCCGGCGACACTCGTGCTCGTCGCGCTCCCCCTCGCCGTGACGCTCTTGATCCGCGAGCACCCGCACCTGCACCGGAGCGCGCTGCCGTGGATGGTGGGCGGGGCCGTGCCGGGCACCGCGCTCGGGCTCTTGATCGTCGGCCACGTCAGCGGCGTCGACCTCGCGATCGTCGTGGGCGCGATCACCCTGGTCGGCGTGGCGCTCAGCGTCGTCTCGCCGCCGATCACGGTGAACGCGTTCACCTCGACCGCCGCCGGGCTCACCTCACAGGTCTTCGGGACCGCGTCGTCGGTCGGCGGGCCGCCGGTGGCGCTGCTCTTCCAGCACCATCCGGGGCCCGCGGCCCGCTCGACGCTCAGCGGCTTCTTCGCGTCGAGCGCCACGATGTCGCTCGTCGGCTACCTCATCACCGGCAACATCACCGTGGACCAGGCGCGCTTCGCGCTGGAGCTCATCCCGTTCATGGTCGGCGGGTTCTGGATCAGCCGGCACGTGCACGGTCGAATCGACCGCGGCTGGCTACGACCGGCGGTGTTGGCCCTGTCCGCCGCGGCGGGCCTGGTGGCGATCCTGCGAGCCGTGCTGTAGAGGCACGCCGGTGACGGGAGCGTGACTCCCGCCACCGGTCGTGCTGGCTGGGCAGGGGGCAGACCTAGGACTCGACCTCGGCCTCGACGTCACGCGCCTCGTCGGCGGTGAGATCGACCGTGTCGTCGTCGAGGCCGACGGCGGCCCGGACCTTCTCGCTGATCTGGACCATCACGTCGACGTTCTCGGTGAGGAACTGCTTGGCGTTCTCGCGGCCCTGGCCGAGCTGCTCGCCTTCGTACGTGTACCAGGCGCCGGACTTCTTGGCGATGCCGAGGTCGACGGCGACGTCGAGCAGCGAGCCTTCCCGGCTGATGCCTCGCCCGTACATGATGTCGAACTCAGCCTGCTTGAACGGGGCGCTGACCTTGTTCTTGACGACCTTCACGCGGGTGCGGTTCCCCACGACCTCGGCGCCGTCCTTGATCGATTCGACGCGGCGGATGTCGAGGCGGACCGACGAGTAGAACTTCAGCGCTCGGCCACCCGGGGTCGTCTCAGGTGAGCCGTAGATCACTCCGATCTTTTCGCGAAGCTGATTGATGAACACGCAGATCGTGCGGGAGCGGTTGAGGTTGGCGGTGAGCTTGCGCAGCGCCTGGCTCATGAGCCGGGCCTGCAGGCCGACGTGGGCGTCACCCATCTCGCCTTCGATCTCGGCGCGGGGCACGAGCGCGGCGACCGAGTCGATGACGACCACGTCGAGCGCCCCGGACTTGATGAGCATGTCGGCGATCTCGAGGCCCTGCTCACCGGTGTCGGGCTGGGAGATGTAGAGCTCGTCGACGTTGACGCCGATCGCCGCGGCGTAGACCGGGTCCATCGCGTGCTCGGCGTCGATGTACGCGCACACGCCGCCGTTGCGCTGCGCCTCGGCGACGACGTGCATGGCGAGCGTCGACTTGCCCGAGGCCTCCGGACCGAACACCTCGACGACCCGGCCCCGCGGGAGCCCGCCGATGCCGAGGGCGATGTCGAGGGCGAGGGCGCCGGTGGAGATCGCCTCGACGCCGACGTTGCCCCGCTCGCCGAGGCGCATGATGGCGCCCTTGCCGTACTGCTTCTCGATCTGACCGACCGCCATGTCGAGCGCCTGCTTGCGTTCCACGTCGTCCTCCTGCATCCCGGCGTGTGCCGTGTGGGCGGTGCTGTCCGCACCTCATACGTCCGGGGTGTGACGCGCCTGAGCGTATCCCCGCTGCTTACAGCCTTGTAATTACGAGGATCAGCGTAGGCGAACAGGCGTTCGACTTCAAGGACCGCACAACGACGAGGGCCTAGCCGTCGGGACTTGCCCCGGCACCGGCCTGGAGCCCTTGCACCTCGGCCGCGATCTCCGTGACTGCCTTCGCAAGCTGGTCGATCGCGCTGGTGAAGCCTCTGACGACCAGATCGAGGTTGTAGGGCGTGACCCTGGCGATGCTGCCGAGGTCCCGCTCAACGGCCCGGACATGGTCGGCGGTGGTCTCTGTGATGTCCATGGCGGAGAGCCTGCCTGATGGGTCACCGCCGTCAAAAAACCGCACACCCCCGAGGAATCCGGCGACCGAGAAGGGACGGCTCCGTCAAGGACCGCGCAGCGCGAGCCGGTCCCAGACGGTGTGGACCGCGCCCGTGGGGCGGGTGTCGCTCTCGACGACGGCGACCTCGGTCACGGTCCAGGCGGGGCCGATCGGCGCCGTGCCGATCGTCTCGACGAGATCGGACAGGGAGCGGGGCCGGGGAGCTCGGGCGAGCGTGAGGTGCGGGTGGTACGGCCGCTCGTCGCGGCCGTGGCCGAGCGGCTCGGTGGCGGCGTGCACCGATTCGGCGAGGCGCACCAGCGCGTCCTCGTGGTCGACGCCGACCCAGAGGACGGTGCCGCGGCGCGCCGACGGGAACGCGCCGCCGCCGGCCAGCTGGACGGCGAAGGTGGCGTGCGCCGCCGCCGCAGCCGCGACGCCCGAGCGGAGCGCCTCGGCGTCGTCGACGGGTCCCAGGAACTGGAGCGTGAGGTGCCACTGCGCGCGGGGCAGCCAGCGCAGCTGGGGTGCCCGCAACGCGAGATCGGCGACGAGCGGCTCGAGCGCGTCGAGCACGGGGAAGGTTGGCGCGACGGCGACGAAGGCGCGCCGCAGGCCGGTCACGGCAGCGTGTCGAGGCGGAGCCGCAGCAGGTTGAGGAGCGTGATCGTGGCGAACTGGCGCACCCGGAAGCGGTCCCCGGGCAGCCGGGTCTCGACCGCCTCGACGGGGGCGCCGGGGACCGCGAGGCCGAACCAGACCGTGCCGACCGGCCGGCCGTCCAGCTCGGAGGGACCGGCGACGCCGGTCGCCGCGATCCCGACGTCGGCGCCGAGGACGCGGCGGGCGCCGTCGGCCATCTGCTCGGCGCACGCCCGGCTCACGACGTGCTCGGCGGTGACGCCGAGGACGTCGCGCTTCACGTCGGTCGCGTACGAGGCGATGGAGCCGCGGAAGGTGTCGCTCGCGCCCGGGACGTCCGAGATGCGGGCCCCGACGAGGCCGCCGGTGAGCGACTCGGCGACGCCGAGGGTCCAGCCGCGGCCCCGGAGCTTGGTGAGCACGGCGTGCTCCATCGTCTCGTCGTCGATGCCGAAGACGAGGTCGCCGAGGACGCGGCGCAGGTGCGCCTCCTCGTCGGCGATGAGCGCCTCCGCCTCGGTGTCGGTCGCGGCCTTGGCCGTGACGCGCACGTAGAGGCCCTCGATCCCGCGCGCGAGGAACGCGATCGTCGGGTTGGTCTGCGCGTCGACGCGGTCGGCGATCATCTCGGCCAGGCCGGACTCGGAGGTCCCCCAGGTCTTCAGGGACCGCGAGACGATGACGGCGCGCTCGCCGGAGCGCTCGAGGAGGTCGGGCAGCACGTGGTCGGTGACCATCTGCTGCATCTCGTACGGGACGCCGGGAACGGCGTAGACCACCTTGTCGGCGCCGTCGACGCGCACGTCGCACTGCAGGCCGGGCGCGGTCCCGATCGGGTTCGGGATGACGTCGCCCCCGACCGGGACGTCGGCTTGGCGCAGGTTGTTCTCGGGCATGTCGCGGCCGCGGGCCCCGAACATGCCGGCGATGTGGTCGACGAGCTCGGGCCGGCGCTCGAGCGCGACGCCCATGACCTCGGCGATGGCCTCGCGGGTGACGTCGTCGGGCGTCGGGCCGAGGCCGCCGCAGACGAGCACGGCGTCGGCGTGGCGCAGCAGGTCGAGGAGGGCGTCGACCATGCGCGGCAGGTTGTCGCCGACCTTGCGGTGCTCGAAGCTATCGATCCCGGCCGCGGCGAGCTGCTCGCCGATCCAGGCGCTGTTCGTGTCGACGATCTGGCCGAGCAGCAGCTCGGTGCCGATCGCCAGGACGTCACATCTCACGTGGGCCGCTCGGCGAGGTCGGGCGGGCGGGCGTCGTGACCTGGTGGTCGGCCGGATGGCGGGTGGCCACGACGAGATCGACGGCGGACACGATCGAGAGCACGACGGCGAGCCACAGCCCGGCGTGCCACAGGTTCTGCAGGTGTCGGGCGGGCGGGAAGAGCACGAGCGCGATGAGCGCGAACTCGACGGTCGCCTTCCACTTGCCGAGGCGACGGGCGGGCACGGAGACGCCCTGGCGGCTCACCGCGTAGCGCCAGGCGGTCATGGTGGCCTCGCGGCCGACGATGATCAGCACGGGCAGCCACGCGAGGTCGCCGCGGACGGCGAGGGCGAGGAGGGCCCCGCAGACGAGCAGCTTGTCGGCGAGCGGGTCGAGGAAGGCCCCGGAGCGGGTGGCGCCCTCGCGGCGGGCGAGCCAGCCGTCCAGCAGGTCCGTGACCCAGAGGAGCAGCCACCCGGTGAAGGTCCCCCAGTTGGTGTGGCCGTGGTGGTGCTGGTCGAGGATCCAGATCAGCACGGGGATGGCGAAGAGGAGCCGGCTGATCGTGACGGCGTTCGCCGGGGTCTTGATCGCCGTGTCGCCGAAGCGGCGGGCGCGCTCGGCCGGGGTCGGCGTCCGGTCGGTCACGCGAGCGCCTCGATGGGCTCGGCGAGGAGGTCCACGCCGAGCGCCTCGACGGCCTTGGCGCGCACGACCTCGCCGGGCACCGCGGCGCCGGTGAGGTGGACGTGCCCGTCGATCTCGGGGGCCTCGCGGTGGGTGCGACCCCAGGGCGCGCCGGTGTCGGCGTCGCGCCCTTCGACGAGCACCTCGAGCTCGGCGCCCACGAGCGCGTCGCGCTGCCTGGCGGTGATCGGGCCTTGGACGTCCTCGCACTCGGCGAGCCACTCCTGGCGGACCGGGTCGGGGACGACGCCGTCCATCGTCGCCGCGGGGGTCCCCTGCTCGGGCGAGAACGGGAAGAACCCGGCCCAGTCGAGGCGCGCCGCGGCGAGGAACTCGAGGAGCGTGTCGTGCGCCGGCTCGGTCTCGCCGGGGAATCCGACGATGAACGAGGAGCGGAACGCCGCCTCGGGCCGGCGGGCGCGGATCGTGTCCATGAGGGCGAGGAACCGGTCGCCGCTCCCCCACCGGGCCATGCGGCGCAGGAGCGCGGCGTCGGCGTGCTGGAGCGAGAGGTCGAAGTACGGCACGGCGGTGTCGAGCTCGAGGAGCGTCGCGAGGAGCTCGCCGCGCACCTCGCTCGGGTAGAGGTAGAGGAGGCGGAGGCGCCGCAGCCCGCGGGGCGCGAGCTCCTGGTCGAGGCGGCGCAGGAGGGGGGCGAGGGCGCCGGGCTGCCCGGTGTCGCGCCCGTACCAGGCGACGTCCTGGGCGACGAGGACGAGCTCGGCGGCGCCACCCTCGACGAGGCGGGCGCATTCGGCGACGACCGCGTCCGGGCGCCGGGAGCGCTGCTTGCCGCGGAACGACGGGATGGCGCAGAAGCGACAGGTCCGGTCGCAGCCCTCGGCGACCTTCACGTAGGCCCACGGCGCGAGCGGCGCGGCGCGGGGCAGCTCGAGGAGGTCGCGCACGCCGCGGGGCCGGCGGCGCGGCGCGTCGACCGCGGTCGAGAGGTCGGCCTCGCCGGCGAAGCCGACGACCGCGTCGACCTCGGGCAGGGCGGCGGCCAGTTCGGGCCCGGCGCGTTCGGCGAGACAGCCGGTGACGACGAGACGCGCGCCCGGTCGGCGCGCGTCGGCGAGGGCGACGATCGTGTCGATGGACTCGCGGCGGGCGTCGGCGACGAACGCGCACGTGTTCACGACGACGAGGTCGGCGTCGTCGGGGGCGTCGGCCGGGGTGAGCCCGTCGTCGAGGAGGGACGACCGCACCTTGTCGGAGTCGACGGCGTTCTTCGGGCAGCCGAGCGTCTCCACCCAGAATCGGCCGGCCACGACCGTCGATGGTACCGGTGCGCGACACTGCGCCGAGTGGCTGCCATGTGGTGGTGTCCGTCGTGTGGCGCGTCGCACCTCGACGCCGGCACCTGCGAGCGCTGCGGCGTCGCCCGGGTCAGCGAGGCGCCGGCGCGTCACGACGGCCGAGTGAGCGTCGGCGCGTGGCCGCGTCTCGCGGCGCAGATCCTGCGGGCCCGTCTCGAGACGGCCGGGGTCGCAGTGCTCGCCGAGCCCGCCGTGTCCGACGGGATGGTCACGCTCGCCGTGGACCCATCGGACCTCGAGTTCGCGTCGGCGGTCGTGCACGAGCTCGAGGTCGACGACGAGGTGCCGGACACGTCGGCGGCCGCGTACGTCGCCCGCATCGAGGAGCACCTGGCGGTCGTCGCCGAGCTCCTGGACGAGCTCCGCACCCGGGTCGACGAGCTCGAGCGCAGGGATACTGGTCGGTAACCTCGCCGGCCCCTCCGAGGTCAGAGGGGGTGGCTCGGTCACCAGCAACGACGCTGGCGCCGCCGTCCGCCGGGCAGCTGCCCTGCCGACCTCGAGGGGGACGAGGGCCGGCGGGGCGCCCCGGACGGGCTCAGGCCGCCCCGGAGACCCGGCGCAGCGCGGCCTCGACCAGCAGCACGAGCGTCTCTTGCACGTGGGTGCGCCGGCGGGCGTCGCAGAGCACGACGGGCACGTTCGCCGGGATCGACAGCGCGTCGCGCACCTCGCGCGGGTGATGCGTCGCGACCCCGTCGAAGAGGTTCACCGCGACGACGAACGGCACCGAGAGGTGCTCGAAGTAGTCGACGGCGGCGAAGCAGTCCTGCAGCCGGCGGGTGTCGACGAGCACGACCGCACCGACCGCGCCGCGTACGAGCTCGTCCCACAGGAACCAGAACCGGTCCTGGCCCGGCGTCCCGAACAGGTAGAGGACCATCTCCTCGTCGATGGAGATGCGCCCGAAGTCCATCGCGACGGTCGTGCCCTTCTTCGAGCCGGCGACGTGGCCCGCGTGGTCGATGCCGAGGCTCTCGACGGTCATCTCCGCCTCGGTGCGCAGCGGCTCGATCTCGGAGATGGACCCGACGAACGTCGTCTTGCCGACGGCGAAGCCACCCGCCACGACGATCTTCATCGTCACCGGCGCGACCGGCGGTCGACCGGGTCGGCTAGAGCGCGCGGATGCCATCGAGGAGCCTCTCGAGGAGCTCGACGTCGTTCGTGGCGCCGAGGGGGATCGGAAGGTTGACGGTGACCGCGCCGATCGCGTCGAGGTCGCCGACGAGCACGCGCACGACGCCGACGGGGAGGGTGAGCCGTCCGGCGAGCTCGGCGATCGCCGTCGGCGCCGTGCCGAGCTCGAGGATGCGCACCATCTCGGGCGTGTCGGGCACGGGCCGGGTGCTCGCGCTGGCCGTCGTGAGGACGGTCGCGTCGAGCGGCAGGATCGGCCCTAGGGAGCGCGTGCGGCCGCCGGTGAGGACGTAGGGGCGCACCACGCGCGGGAGCCGGGGCTCGGGGCCGTTCGGCGTCACGTCCGGCCTACTGGGGCAGCGCCGTCTGCAGCTCGGCGACGATCGCGGGGGTCAGGGCAGCGGCGCAGCGCTCGACCAGGACCGCCATCTCGTAGCCGATGAGCCCAGCGTCGCAGGGGCGGCTGGCGGTGACGGCGAGCGCCGACGTGTCGCTCACGCTCATCACGAACAAGAGGGCGTGCTCGAACTCGACGATGGTCTCGTGCACCGCGCCGGCGCCGAGCGGCGCGGCCGCGCCGCGGGCGATGCTCTGCATCCCGGCCGCGACGGCGGCGAGGCGGTCGGCGGCCGCCCGGTCGAGCCCGTCCGACATGGCGATGAGCAGCCCGTCGGAGGACACGACGGCGGCCTGGCTGACGCCGGGGACGCCCGCGACGAAGTTCGAGACGAGCCAGTTGAGGTTGCGCGCCTCGACGCTCATGCGGATCACGGCTCGTCCTCCCGGAGCTGGCCCTCGTGCACGCCGCGCGAGTGGCGCGTGAGCAGGTCGGCGACCCGCTCGGGCCGCGGGCGGGCCTCGCCCGGCTCGGGCCGGGCCGGCGACGGCCGGTGCGAGAGGTGGGTGCCGGGCACGCGGGTGGCGAGCCCCTCGCCGGCCGCCGGCGGGACGGCGTGCACCATGCGTCGCGGCAGGTCGGTCTCGTCGGGCAGCTCGTCGTCGAGCGTCGCCTGGCGCTCGGGGACGTGGAACCGGATCGGCGTCTCGGCGTAGGACGGCGCGTCGGGCGTCACCATCGGCTCGGGCTGCGCCGCGGGCATCGGGATCGGCTCGACGATGACCGGCGCCGGCTCCTCGTCGTCGGACACGGGCTCCGCGCGGACCCGAGGCGTACCGCCGTCCCCGTCGTGCCCGTTCGTCGCCGCGCCGTCGGCCGCCGTGGTCGGGGCGAGGATCGCGGGCGGGAGCGCGACGATGGCGACGATGCCGGCCGGCTCGTTGCGGCGCAGCTGGACGTAGATGCCGTGACGGGCGGCGAGGTACGCCACGACGTGCAGGCCGAGGGTGCGCGAGAGCGCGAGGCCGGGTGCGGGCGGGCGGGCGAGCAGCTCGTTCAGCTTGGCGAGCCGCTCGTCGTCGACGCCGATCCCCTGGTCGGAGACGCTGAGCACGTAGCGATGCTCGCTCGGCCCGCCGGCGACGATCACCGGCGTGGTGGGCGGCGAGAACGCGGTCGCGTTCTCGAGGAGCTCGGCGAGCAGGTGCGTGACGTCGGCGACGGCGTGCCCCGCGACGGCGAGGTCGGCGCGCAGCCCGATGTTGGTGACGCGCGCGAAGTCGGCGATCTCGGCCGCGGCGGCGCGGGCGACGTCGATGACGGGGATGGCGGTGCGCCACTGCCGGGGCTGGGGCGCGCCCGAGAGCACGAGGAGGCTCTCGGCGTTGCGCCGCATGCGCGTCGAGAGGTGGTCGAGCTCGAAGAGCATGGCGAGGTCGTCGGGGTCGCCGGCGTCGCGCTCGAGGTCGTCGAGCAGGGCGAGCTGGCGGTCGAGCAGGCTCTGGTTTCGGCGGGCCAGGTTGACGTAGAGGTCGCCGATTCCCTTGCGCAGCAGCGTGGCCTGCTCCTCGGCGACGCTCACCGCGACGCGCTGGATGTTGCCGAACTGCTTGGCGAGCTCGCCGATCTCGTCGTTCGATTCGACGCGCACCGGTGCGAGCCGCTCGAGGAGGTCGGGCGGGACCTGGCCGCCGGCCCGGACGGTGTCGACGAGCTGGGGCAGGCGGCGCTCGGCCACGTTGCGGGCGGCGCGGGTGAGGGCCCGCAGCGGCTTGTTCACGGCCTGGACGAGCAGCCAGGCGAGGAGCATGACGACGGCGACGAGGAGCGCGGTGCCGCCCGCGGCGAGCACGAGCAGGGTGCGGGCGTTCGCCTCGTTCGCGACGGCGGTGTGGTCGACGACGGCGAGGACGGCGGTCGCGCCGTCGTTGGTTCTCGCCTGCTTGGCAAGGAACGACTGGAAGTAGGTGTAGACGTCGACCGGCGGGTGGTCCGGGAACCCGGTGGGCAGCACGCCGGGCACCGTGGAGCGCATCGGGTCGGGCAGCACGGGGCCGGCGGCCTTCGCCTCGGCGGCGGCCTCAGCCGGGGTCGCGGTCTGCTGGAAGGACTGCTCGGCGAGGGTCTGGTCGTGCACCGCGGCGTCCCACGAGGCGACGTCGCCGGTGTGGCCGAGGAACCAGTCGGTGACGACGGACGCCTCGGTGGCGGCGGCGACCTGGCTCTCGCGCAGGTTCACGATGCCGAGCAGGCTGGTCGAGAGGCTGCGGTCGCTGATGTCGCGGGCGATCGAGTTCGCGGCGACCATCGCCTCGTCCGCCAGGTTGGTGAAGAACGTGTCGCCCGGGTTCTGGAACAGGTCGACCTCGGCGCGTACCGCGCGCTGCCCGTCGGCGCCCACCTGGAGGATCTGGGCCCCGGTGACGACCTGCTCGACCAGCCCGATCGTCTTCGAGCTCACGTGGCCCGGCAGCGACCCGAGCGAGCCCTGGAGGTCGGTGATCGCCGAGTCGGTCGCGTTGCGGGTGTCGAAGATCAGGGCCTTCGAAGCGGGCGGGTTCCCGAGCGGCTCGGCGACGAAGTAGGCGGACCCGACGCCCTCGTCGGCGACGGCCGGGCCGAGCCGGGCGAGCGCCGTGAACGCGTTCACGACGTGGCCGTACTGCTGCTCCTTGGTGAGCGCCTGGTACCGGCTGTAGACGGTGACCCCCGCGTACCCCACCAGGGCGAACAGGGGGATGCTGACGACGGCGATCAGCTTCGTTCGAAACGGCAGCTTTCGGAGCACGCCACCCCCGGGTTCGAGCCCACCCCACGGGAGTGTCGGCACCCGGTCGCGGCCCCTTGAGCCCGCCGCGTCAGGTCGGGCGGGCCTCGAGCTCCTCGACCGTCATGAGCACGGCCCGGGCCTTCGAGCCCTCGGAGGGCCCGACGACGCCCCGGCGCTCGAGGAGGTCCATGAGCCGCCCGGCCCGGGCGAAGCCGACCCGGAGCTTGCGCTGGAGCATCGACGTGGAGCCGAGCCCGGAGCGCACGACGAGCTCCATCGCCTCGGCGAGCAGGTCGTCGTCGTCGCCGGCGTTGGCGCCGGCCCGTCCCGGGGCCGCCGCGTCGTCGGCGATCCCCTCGACGTACTGGGACTCGCTCGCCTGGCGGCGCCAGTGGGCGGCGACCTTCCGGATGCAGGCCTCCTCGACCCAGGCGCCCTGGATGCGGCGGGGCCGGCTCTCGCTCGCCGTGACGAGCAGCATGTCGCCCTGCCCGACGAGCTTCTCGGCGCCGGACTGGTCGAGGATGACCCGCGAGTCGGCGAGGCTCGTCACCGAGAACGCCATGCGGCTCGGCACGTTCGCCTTGATCACGCCGGTGATCACGTCGACCGAGGGGCGCTGCGTCGCGATGACGAGGTGGATGCCGACGGCGCGCGCCATCTGCGCGATGCGACAGATGCTCGCCTCGACGTCCCGGGCCGCGACCATCATGAGGTCGTTCAGCTCGTCGACGACGACGACGATGTAGGGCAGCCGCTCGTAGCCGCGGCCGGTGACCGGGTCGGGCTCGGCGGGCGTGGGGAGGTCGCCGCGGTCGACGGTGGCGTTGTAGCCGGCGACGTCGCGCACGCCGACCTCGGCGAGCAGCTCGTAGCGCAGGTCCATCTCCCGGACGGCCCAGTCGAGCGCGTTCGCGGCCCGCTTCGGGTTGGTGACGACCTCGGTGAGCAGGTGCGGCACGTCGTTGTACGCGCCGAGCTCGACGCGCTTGGGGTCGACGAGGATGAGCCGCACCCGGTCGGGGGTGTTGCGCATGAGCAGCGAGGTGACGAGCGAGTTGATGCAGCTCGACTTGCCGGCGCCGGTCGCGCCCGCGATGAGCACGTGGGGCAGGGTCGTGAGGTCGAGCATGACGGCGCGGCCCGCGATGTCGCGGCCGAGGCCCACCACGAGCGGCTCCTTCGCCGCGGCCGCCTCGGGCGAAGCGAGGATGTCGCCGAGGGTCACCAGCTGGCGGTGCCGGTTCGGGACCTCGACGCCGATCGCGCTCCGGCCGGGGATCGGCGCGAGGAGTCGCACGTCGGGCGACGCCATCGCGTACGCGAGGTCGTGGGCGAGGCTCGTCACCCGGTTCACCTTCACCCCGGGCGCGAGCTCGAGCTCGTAGCGGGTGACGGTCGGCCCGACCGTCATGCCGGTCACCTTCGCGTCGACGCCGTGCTGGTGCAGCGCCTCGGCGAGCACCGTGCCCGCCGCCTCGGCGAGGCGGCGGTCGGCCTTCGCCGGGCCGCTGCGGGCGAGCAGGGTCGTCGGCGGCAGCTTCCACGTGCCGGCGCGCCCGCGGCGTGCGACGTCGAGGGCCATCTGCCCGTCCGCCTCCTCGACCACCGGGGTTTCGAGGCCGGGGTGGGTGGGGTCACGGTCCGGGTCGCGCTCGGTCCCGGGCCCGGTGTCGGCCGCGACGTCGTAGAGCGCGGCCGGGGCCGGCGCGTCGCCGTCGTCGTCGAGCGCGGTGAGGTCGAGCACGGGGGCGTCCGGGTCGGTGGGGCGGGCCGTGAGCTCGCGGGCGCCGCGGGCCGCGAGGCGGGCGCCGCCGGCGAGGGCCGCCGCGACCCGGCGCACGGAGGCGCCCGTGACGAGCAGCGCGCCGAGGAGGCCGATGCCGACGAGGATCACCGTCGTGCCGACCGTGCCGGCCGCGCGGGCGAGCGGCCCGCCGGTGATCGCGCCGAGGTAGCCGCCCGCGGCCCGCAGCGTCGACCCGGCGCTGTCGAGCGCGGGCGCGCCGGCGGCCAGGTGGAGCAGGCCGACGACGGCGATCGTGAGGAGCACGGCGCCGAGCCCGACGCGCAGCGTGGCCTGCTCGGGCGCGGGCTCGTCGGGCGCCTCGTCGTCGGACCGCTGCGGGGTCCGGGCGCGCAGGCATGCGATCGCGGCGACCGCGCAGGCGATCGGTACGCCGTAGCGCGCCTGGCCGACGACGGCGCCGAGCGCGTCGGCGAGGCCGCGGCCGACGCCCCCCGCGAGGTCCGAGGCGAGCCCGAGGGCGGTCAGCGCGGCGAGGACGAGGAGCCCGACGCCGGCCGCGTCGCCCCGGTGCGCCCGCAGCTGGCGCCGGGCCGCGGCGGTGAAGTCGAAGCGCGGCGGCTCGGGCGCGGGCGCGCGCTTCGGCGCGCGGGCGCGCGGCTTTCGGGACGCGGGGCGTCGAGCCCGAGTCGTGGTGCGGGACGCCACCGGGTCACGCTAACACCAGCCCCAGAAACGTCAGCGGACACAGGAACCGCTTTGGCCCCGTGCGCCTCCCTAGAGTGCGGGGGCGTACCCGCCGTCGACGGGGTACACCTGCCCCGTGATCCACTCGGCCGCGTCGCTGCACAGCAGGACGGCGAGCGGCGCGGGGTCCTCGACGCGCCCGAGGCGGCCGACCGGGTAGGCGCGGGCCAGCCGGGCCTCGAGGTCGGGGTCGGCGTCGATCGCGTCGGCGAGCGCGGCGTGCTTCATCGACCCGAGCGAGATGCAGTTGACGGTGACGCCCTCGCGCCCGACCTCGGCCGCGAGGCCGCGCACGAAGCCCATCGCCGCGGCCTTCGCCGCGCCGTACACGACTTGGCGGCGCTCACCCCGCCGGCCCGCGTCGGAGACGATCACGAGGACCCGGCCCCAGCGGGCGTCGAGCATCGCCGGCAGGTAGGCGCGGGTCACATGGAGCACGCCGGCGAGGTTCACGCGGATGACGGGGTCCCAGTCCTCCGGGCCGGACTCGGCGAACGCGACGAGGCGCTGGCCGCCGCCACCCCAGGCCCGGACGCCGCTGCCCGCGTTGTTCACGAGGATGTCCAGGGCCCCGGTCTCGTCGTACATGCGGGCGACGGCGTCGCCGTCGCACACGTCGGCGACGACCGGGCGGGCCTCGCCACCCTCGGCGGCGATCTCGCCGCACACGGTCTCGGCGCGGCCGAGGTCGAGGTCGTTGACCCAGATCGACGCGCCGGCGCGGGCCATCTGGATGGCGATGGCCCGCCCGATCCCGGCGCCGCTGCCCGTCACGAGCGCGACCCTCCCCGCGATGAACGCCGACCAGTCGCGGATGGTCACGGGCCGCTCAGACCTCCATCACCACCGGGAGGACGGCCGGTCGGCGGCGGGTGCGCTCGTTGATGAGCTTGGCGAGCGCCCGGCGGGCGGCGCGGCGCAGCGCCTCGAAGTCGACCGTGCCGTCCCCGGTCGCCTCGCGGATGGCGTCGCGGACGGCGCCCCGCGCGTCCTCGAGGAGCTCGGCGGCCTCGGCCTCGTAGATCCAGCCGCGGGTGACGATCTCGGGGCCCGTGACGAGCTCGCCGCTCACCGCGTCGACGGTGACGATGACGACCACGAAGCCCTCCTCGGCGAGGCTGCGCCGGTCGCGCAGCACGCCGTGGCCGATGTCGCCCGCGATGCCGTCGACGTACTGGTAGCCGGCGGGCACGGCGCGCCGCTCGAG
>JBPYDT010000202.1:0-9517 GCA_051986275.1 Acidimicrobiia bacterium
GGCGGGCCCGCCGCCGGCGGGACCGACGCGGCGAGCCGATCGTGCAGCTCGTCGAGCAACGGGAGGTCGCGCACGCGCGCCCGTTCCACCTGGGTGCGCCAGCGGTGCAGCTGACGCTCGACGTAACCGGTCCGGTGCCGGGACAGCCCGCCGAGTCCGGCCGCGTCCACGTCGACGCCGTGGATGGCGACCTGCACGTCGACGAGCGACGCCGCGGCCGCGGCGGCGGTCGCGGCGGGCAGCTGCGCCCCGTCCTCCTCGGTCCGCAGGATCGTGCCGTCGACGAAGCCCATCACGTAGAACGGCGCGCCGGTGACCGTGTCGTCGCCGCAGTGCGCGACGACCCGCGGGACGGGCACCGCGCCGTCGCGTCCGAGCGCGTCGAGGATCCGCCACTCCCGCTCGACGTCGTGCGCCGTGGCGAGCACCGCGGTGACCGGCGGGCGGCGCAGCGCCCACGTGCGTCCGGCGTCGTCGTCGACGCGGACCGTGAGGTTCGACCCGCCCGCCGGGATGAGCGTGTAGCGCAGCGGCGGCGCGACGTCGGCCCGGTCGGCGAGCCAGGCCGTCACGCGGTCGGCGTCGATCCCCGGGACGCCCAAGCGCCCGCCCTCGCTACCGCGCCGCGCTGACCGGCAGGTGCTTGATGCCGTTGATGAAGTTCGAGCGGAGGCGCTCGACGGGCCCGGCGAGCTCGACCTTGGGCGCGCGCTTCAGCAGCTCCTCGAACATCACCGTGATCTCGAGCTTCGCGAGGTGCGAGCCGAGGCAGAAGTGCGGGCCGCCGCCCCCGAACGCGACGTACTCGTTGGGTTGGCGACGGATGTCGAACCCGTGGGGATCGTCGAACACCGCCGGGTCGTGGTTGGCTGCGATGTACCAGAGCGCCACCTTGTCGCCCTCACGGATCGTCTCGCCGTGCAGCTCGAGGTCCGAGCGGGCCGTGCGTCGCATGTACATGACGGGGGACGCGTAACGCAGCATCTCGTCGACCGCCGAGCCGAGCAGCGACGGGTCGTCGAGCAGCAGCTGGCGCTGATCGGGGTGCTCGATGAGGGCGAGCATGCCGTGCGAGATGAGGTTCCGGGTCGTCTCGTTGCCGGCGACGGCGAGCAGCTGGAAGAACATGTCGAACTCGAGGTCGGTGAGCCGCTCGCCCTCGATCTCAGCGGCGAGGAGCGTGCTGACGATGTCGTCGCTCGGGTTCGCCCGCTTGTGCGCCGCGAGGTCGTTGGCGTAGAGGAACATCTCGGTCGCCGCGCCCATGGCGTCCTCGGCGCTGACCGTGTACTCGGGGTCCTCGGACCCGATGAGGCGGTTGCTCCACTCGAACACCTTGTGTCGGTCCTCTTGCGGGACGCCCATCATCTCGGCGATCACCTGCAGCGGCAGCTCGGCGGCGACGTCGACCACGAAGTCGCACTCCCCGCGCTCCACGGCCTGGTCGGCGAGGGAGCCCGCGATGCCCCGGATCCGCTCGTGAAGCCGCTCGATCATGCGGGGCGTGAAGCCCTTGTTCACGAGGAGCCGTAGCTTCGTGTGCCGCGGCGGATCCATGATGAGCATCATCATCCGCTGCTGCGCCAGCTGGGCGTCGTCGACCTCGTGCAGCGTGATGCCCCACTCGCTCGAGTAGTCCTCCCAGGCGCGGCTCACCTGCTGCAGGTCGTCGTAGCGCACGATGCACCAGAAGCCCTTCCCGTCGGGCTCCGGGTGGAAGTAGGCGGGGGCCTCGCTCCGCAGCAGGTCGAACATGTCGTGGGGGACCCCGGCGACGAACGTGTCCAGGTTGGCCAGGTCGACATCGGCGAGCGTCGTCGGCACGCTTCCCTCCTCGCTGCTCCGCCCCGGCTCCGGACTGGAACACGTTACGATCTCGCCGACCGGCCCGTCCACGATCCGCAGGGGGATGGATGCACGACCTCGTGATCCGCGGCGGCACCGTCGTCGACGGGACCGGCGCGCCGCCGCGTGCGGGCGACGTGGCGGTCGACGACGGCCGCATCAGCGTGGTCGGGCGCGTCGACGACGAGGCCGCCGAGACGCTCGACGCCACCGGCCGCATCGTGACGCCCGGCTTCGTCGACATCCACACCCACTACGACGGCCAGGTGACGTGGGACCCGACCCTCGCGCCGTCGTCGTGGCACGGCGTCACGACCGTGGTGATGGGAAACTGCGGGGTCGGGTTCGCCCCCGCCATCCCCGAGCGGCGCGACTGGCTCGTCGGGCTCATGGAGGGCGTCGAGGACATCCCGGGGCCCGCCCTGAGCGCCGGGATCCGCTGGGGCTGGGAGACGTTCCCCGAGTTCCTCGACTTCCTCGACGAGCAGGACCTCGCCATCGACGTGGCCACCCAGGTGCCCCACGGCGCGGTGCGCGGCTACGTGATGGGGGAGCGGGGCGCCCGCAACGAGCCGGCGACCCTCGAGGACATCGCCGCGATGGCCCGCATCGTCCAGGAGGGCATCGAGGCCGGGGCGCTGGGCGTCTCCACGTCGCGGACCATCGCCCACACCGCGATCGACGGCGAGCCCGTCCCGGGCACGTTCGCCGCCGAGGACGAGCTCTTCGGCATGGGCCGCGCCCTCGCCGCGGCCGACGCCGGCGTCTTCGAGCTCGCGCCGGCCGGCGTCATGGGCGAGGACCTCGCGGCCGCCGACCGCGAGATGGACTGGATGCGCCGCCTCGCCGACGAGATCGACCGGCCGATCACGTTCGCGCTCATCCAGCACGACCACGACCCGGACCAGTGGAAGCGGCTCCTCGAGCTGTCCCGCGACGCCTACGAGGCCGGCGTCCCCGTGCGACCCCAGGTCGCGGGGCGGCCGCTCGGCCTGCTCCTCGGGCTCCAGACGTTCCACCCGCTCCGCGAGCGACCGACCTACGCCGCGCTCGAGGCGCTGCCCCTCGACGAGAAGGTGGCGCGCCTGCGCGACCCGGAGGTCAAGGCGGCGATCCTCGCCGAGCGCCCGCCCGAGGCCGCCGGCATCGCCGCCTACATCGGGCTCGGGCTCAACCGGATCTTCCGGCTCGGTGAGCCGCCCGACTACGAGCCTGCGCCGGAGGAGAGCATCGCCTGTCTCGCCGAGCGCGCCGGACGCGACCCGTGGGACCTCTTCTACGACCTGCTGCTCGAGCACGACGGGCGCGAGCTCCTCCTGCGCCCCCTGCTCGGCTACTCGCAGTTCACCCAGGACCCGATCCGCGAGATGGTGCTCCACCCGGCGAGCGCGCTCGGGCTCGGCGACGGCGGTGCCCACGTCGGGGCGATCTGTGACGCCAGCATCGAGACGTACATGCTCACCCACTGGGTGCGTGACCGCACCCGCGGCGAGCGGCTCCCCGTCGAGCTCGTCATCCGCAAGATGACGAGCGACACCGCGTCGCTCTACGGGCTCCACGACCGCGGCGTGCTCGAGCCGGGCAAGAAGGCGGACCTCAACGTGATCGACCTCGACGGCCTCGTGCTCCACCGGCCCGAGATGCACTTCGACCTCCCGGCCGGCGCCCGGCGACTCCTCCAGGTGGCCGACGGGTACGACGCCACCGTCGTCACCGGCCAAGTCGTGCGGCGCGACGGGGCCGACACCGGCGCTCGACCCGGGACGCTCGTGCGCGGGGGGCAGCGCTGATGGGCAAGGTGTCGGTGATCGCCACGATCATCGTGAAGGAGGGACAGGCGAACACGCTCCTCGCGGCGTTCGAGGAGTTCTACGAGCAACTCCCGGACGAGCCGGGGACCGAGCAGTACGTGCTCCACCGCTCGACGACGGACCCGAACACCTTCTTCGTGGTCGAGCGCTACACCGACCAGGACGCGTTCAACGCGCACGCGGGCAGCGAGGCCTTCTCGGCGTTCGGCGCGTCGCTCGCCGACAGCGTCGCCGACTTCAAGCTCGAGATGGCAGAGCCGCTGAAGGCCTACGGCACCGACCGGTGACCGCGGCGGACGTCCGCTCGGCCATCGAGCACATCGTCTACGGGTACGCCGAGCGCGTCGACGCCGGCGACTTCGTCGGCCTCGCGGAGCTCTTCCGGGACGCGACGTACAAGGGCGGCGGGCCGGACGACCCGGGCGTCGTCGGCTCCGAGGCCGTGCTCGCCATCCAGGAGCAGATGATCCGCCGGTACGCCGACGGCACCCCCCGCACGAAGCACGTGACGACCAACCTCGTCATCGACGCCGACGAGGACGCGGGGACCGCGACGGCCCGCTCCTACTTCACGGTGCTGCAGCAGGTCGAAGGCCACCCGCTCGAGATCGTCATCGCCGGCCGCTACCACGACCGCTTCGCCCGCCGCGGCGGCACGTGGCACCTCGCCGAGCGGGTGATCCTCTGCGACCTGATCGGCGATCTGAGTCGCCACCTCACCGTCGACCCGTTCCGTCCCTGAGGATGCTCCACGTCGAGGACGAGGCGCGCGTGCGGCTGGTCACGCTCGACCGGCCCGAGGCGCGGAACGCGCTGGACACCGAGCACTACCACGGCCTCGCCGACGCGCTCGACGGCGCGGGCGGCGCGGCCGACCTCGCGGTCGTCGTCCTCACCGGCACGGCCGGCGCGTTCTGCGTTGGGCAGGACCTCGCGGAGATGGGGCGCCTGGCGACCACCGGCACGACGACGAAGGAGCGCACCGGCCACGGCTTCCAGCGCTTCATCAGCACCCTCGGCGCGTTTCCCAAGCCGGTCGTCGCCGCGGTGAACGGCCTCGCCGTCGGGCTCGGCGTGACGATGCTGCCCTACTGCGACCTCGTGCTCGCCGCCGACGACGCCCGGTTCCGCACGCCGTTCGTGAGCCTCGGCGTGGTCCCCGAGGCCGGGTCGAGCTTCACGCTCCCAACGCTCCTCGGTCCGCAAGCCGCCGCGCACGCGCTGCTCACCGGCGAGTGGCTCGACGCCTCGGACGCGCGCGCGTGCCGGCTGGTGTGGCGCGTCTGCCCGTCGGCGCAGCTGCTCGACGAGGCACTGGGCGTGGCCCGCGCCATGGCCCGCATGCCGCTCGTGTCGCTCGTCGAGACGAAGCGGCTCATGCGCACCGGGTGGGCCGACGCGGCGGCGGCCGCCCGCGGACGGGAGGAGGACGTGTTCGCCCGCTTGACGGGCGGGCCCGCCAACCGAGAGGCGATCGCGGCGTTCTTCGAGAAGCGCGAGCCGGATTTCACGAACCTGGCGTCCGAGTAGAGTCCGGGCGCGGGGGACTGGAGGAGGCGAGATGGCTTGGAAGGTTGTGGTCGACCTCGACGTCTGCGAGAGCAACGCCATCTGCATGGGCATCGCTCCCGAGGTGTTCGAAGTCGGTGACGACGACGACCTTCTGCATCTCCTCCAGGAACGGCCGCCCGACGATCTGCGCCCGAAGGTGGAGCAGGCCGTGCGGCAGTGTCCGAAGCAGGCGATCTCCATCGTCGAGGAGTAGCGCCGCCCCACCGTCCCCCCAGGCGGGCCCGTGAGCGACCAGCCCAACATCGTCGACGGCCACGGCGCCGACGACGCGTTCCCACCTGGACCCGAGTTGGCGCGCCTGGTGGCCGCGCTGCGGTCGGCCACCGACCTCGTGGTGCGACCCGGGGCGCCTCCCGAGGTGCTCGCCGACGCGGCCGAGCGGGTCGAGGGCGCGGTCGCGGCGCTCGACGGCGTGACGCGCCCGTGGCGGGCGTCGATGCCGGCCCGACCCCGGATCGAGGTCGAGCCCCACGACTTCTTCCCCTTCAGCCCGATGATCGGGCTGTACAGCCCGCTCGCGCCGCCGCTGCACTGCGAGCTCCGGGACGGCGGCGTCGTCGGTCATGCCGTGCTCGGCGCGGCCTACGAGGGACCGCCGGGCTGCGTCCACGGCGGGATCATCGCCGGGCTGTTCGACGAGCTGCTCGGGGTGGCCAACATCGCGGGTGGCGTCGGCGCCATGACGGGCACGCTGACCATCGCGTACCGCAGCCCGACCCCGCTCTACACCGACCTCACGCTCGCCGGGCACGTCGAGTCGATCGAGGGGCGCAAGGTCCGCACGGTGGGGACGCTCCACGCCGGAGACCGGCTCTGCGTGGACGCGAACGGGATCTTCATCCTCGTCGAGCACGCGCGCTTCGCCCGGCTCGCCCGCACGCACGGCGCGGTGGCGGCGCCATGACGGAGCGGCGCGTCGCTCTCGCTGGCCCGATCAACTTCCGCGACGTCGGCGGCTACGACACCGACGACGGGCGCGCCGTGCGCTGGGGCCAGGTGTACCGCAGCGACTCGCTCCACCACCTGACGCCCGAGGACGGGGTGCGTCTCGCCGAGCTCGGGCTGCGCAGCGCGCTCGACTTCCGCGCGCACGACGAGCTCGACGAGGTCGGGATCGGCGGCCTGGGCGAGCTCGAGATCGAGCACGTGCACCTGCCGACGACGGACCGCGCGATGCACATCGTCCGCCCACCGGACTGGACGCCGCCCGCGTCGGCCGCCGGCGTCTACCTGACGATGATGGAGCACGGCGCGAACGCATACGCGGCGGCGCTCGACCTCCTGGCGCAGGCGGACCGGCGCCCGACCGTGTACTTCTGCATGGCGGGCAAGGACCGCACCGGCGTGTTCTCGGCCGTCCTGCTCGGGGTCCTCGGGGTGCCGGACGAGACGATCGTGGCCGACTACGCGCTCACCCACGAGGTCATCGACGCGCTGCACGCGCGCACCCGGGCGGTGCGGCCCGACATCGACGACGTGTGGGACCGCCTTCCACCCGAGATGCTCGGCGCGCACGCGACGACGATGGCCGACCTGGCGGGGCTCGTGCACGACCGGTTCGGCTCGTGGCGCGACTACGCGCGCTCGATCGGCGTCGTCGAGGCGACCGTCGACGCGCTGCGCGCCCAGCTCGTCGCCTGACGGACGGCGGGACGTCGATGGCGCGCTTCGGGCTCCAGCTCCCGAACTTCACCCTGGGCGGCGGCGATGAGGCGCTGTTCCCGCGCTTCCTCGAGCTCGCCACCGCCGGCGAGGACGCGGGGTTCGCGTCCCTGTGGGTGATGGATCACCTCTACCAGCTGCCCGATCTCGGCGGCGCTGACCAGCCGATGCTCGAGGCGTACACGCTGCTCGGTGCGCTGGCGGCCCGCACCGATCGCGCCGAGCTCGGCACGCTCGTGACCGGTGTGACCTACCGCAACCCGGCGCTGTTGGCGAAGCAGCTCACCACGCTCGACGTGATCTCGGGCGGGCGCGCCGTGCTCGGCATCGGCGCCGCCTGGCACGACGTCGAGCACGTCGCGTTCGGCTACGAGTTCCCACCGGCAGGGGAGCGCCTCGACCGCCTCGAGGAGGCGGTGCGGATCTGCCGCGCGATGTTCACCGAGCTCTCGGTCACGTTCCACGGCCGCTACTACCGGGTCGACGACGTCCAGAACGTCCCGCGCCCGCTTCGCCCGGGCGGCCCGCCGATCATGATCGGCGGTGGTGGGGAGCGGCGCACGCTCGCGCTCGTGGCGCGGTACGCCGACCGCTGCAACGTGTCGGGTGACCTCGACACCGTGCGCCACAAGCTCGAGGTGCTGCGCCGCCACTGCGCCGACGTGGGACGTGACCCGGCCACGATCACGACCACGCGCCTCGGGTCACTGTTCCTCGCGCCGTCGGCGAGCGCGGCCGAGGAGACCCGGCGGATGGTCACCGACGTGGCCGGCGCCGACTTCGCGGCGGCGGCGACGATCGGGTCGGCCGACGACGTCACCGACCAGGTCGCGGCGATCCTCGACGCGGGGATCGACGAGCCGATCTTCAACCTCCCGTACGCGCCGCCCACAACCGTCCGCGAGGTCGGCGAACTCCTCACCCGCCAGTTCGCCGACTGACGCGTCGCGCGTGAGCGCAGGCGCGTAAGGTTCGGCGATGGCTGTCGAGGCGCCGGCGCGTCCCTCGCCGCCCGACACCTCCTCCGGTCGACGCCCCGCGCCATGGATCGCGCTCGCCGTCGCCGGTGTGCTCGTCGTCACGACGGTGCTGCGCTTCACGACGAAGTCCGATCTCTGGCTCGACGAGGCCCTGTCGGTCAACGTCGCCCGGCTGCCGCTCTCGCAGCTCCACGCGGCGCTCCGCCACGACGGCGCGCCACCGCTCTACTACGTCCTCCTGCACTTCTGGATCCGGGCGTTCGGGATCGGCGACGTCGCGTCCCGCTCGCTCTCGGCCGTCCTGTCGGTGGCGACGCTGCCGTTCGCCTGGCTCGCCGGACGTCGGCTCGGCGGCCGCCGCGTCGCCTGGTTCACGGTGCTCATCGTCGCCGCGTCGCCCTACGCGATCACCTACGCCACGTCGGCCCGCATGTACTCGCTGATCATGCTGCTCGTGTTCGCGGGCTACGTCGTCACCCTCCGGGCACTCGAGCGGCCGACGATCGGGTGGCTGGCGCTCGTCGCGCTCGTCACCGCGCTGCTCGCGTACACGCAGTACTGGTGCTTCTACCTGCTGGCCGTCGCCGGCGCGCTGCTCGTGATCCGGGCGGTGCGCGCCGGGCGGGGTGCCGTCCGCCGCGACACGACGCGGGTCATCGCCGCCGTGATCGTCGGTGGGCTGCTCTTCACCCCGTGGCTGCCCACGTTCCTGTACCAGAACCAGCACACCGGGACGCCGTGGGGCGACCCGCAGGTGCCGTGGTCGGCGGTGGCGGAGACCGTGCTGCGGTTCTCCGGCAGCGACGCGCACGGCGAGACGTACGTGCTGTTGCTCGTGCTCCTCAGCCTCGTCCTCCTGGGGATCTTCGGGCGGGGACGCGACGACAACATCATCGAGCTCGACCCGCGCACCCAGCCCGGCACCCGCCGCGAGACCGTGCTCGCCGTCGGGACGCTGCTGCTCGGCACGAGCGTCGGCTTCGTCGCCGGGACGGCGTTCGACGCCCGCTACTCGTCGGTGATGTTCCCGTTCTACGCGCTGCTCGCCGCCGTCGGGATCGGCCTCTTCGCGAGCGCCCGGGTGCGCACCGGGCTCGTGGTCGTCGTGGTCGCCATCGGGGTCATCGGCGGCGTGCGCAACTACCAGGAGAACCGGACCCAGGCCGCCGAGTCGGCGAACCTCATCGCGGCCGGGGCGCACCCGGGCGACGTCGTCGCGTACTGCCCCGACCAGCTCGGGCCGTCCGCGAGCCGGCTCCTGCGCACCGTGCCGGGCTTGCAGCAGCTCACGTACCCCGACGGCGCGTCACCCGACCGGATCAACTGGGTCGACTACGCCCCGCGCATGCAGGCCTCGAACCCGTCGGCGTTCGCCGACCGCGTGCTGCAGCTCGCCGGGACGACGCACACCGTCTGGTACGTCTACGCGACGAACTTCAAGCACCTGCAGGGCAAGTGCGAGGGCGTCGCGACCGCGCTCGGGCAGCACCGGTCGGCAGGCGGCCTCGTCGTGCCGACCGAGTCGATCGACCAGTTCGGCTCGAACTACGAGTCGATGGGCCTGACCGTCTTCCGCCCGTAGCGCCCGGCCTACGCTCCGTCCGTGGCCGGGACGGGGACGGGGACGTTGACGCGGGCGCGCGTCGT
>JBPYDT010000203.1:0-4013 GCA_051986275.1 Acidimicrobiia bacterium
GCACCGGGCCCGGGCAGTGGCCGGCCGACGGTCGGCCCCAGCACCTGCGCGCCGCGTGCGACGGCAGCCTCGAGCGGCTGCGCCTCGACCAGATCCCCCTCTACCAGTTCCACCGCCCCGACCCGAATGTGCCGTTCGAGGACTCGGTCGGGATGCTCGTCGAGCTGAAGAACGAAGGGAAGATCCGCCACATCGGGCTCAGTAACGTGGACGAGCAGCAGCTCGACACGGCGATGCACATGACGCCGATCGTGTCGGTGCAGAACCGATACAGCCGCGTCGACCGCAGTTCCGAGTCCATGCTCGACCGTTGCGAGCAAGAGTCGATCGCGTTCCTGCCGTGGGCGCCGATCGAGGCCGGCCGGATCAACCGTGACGCCCCGATCACCCGCGTCGCCGGGGCGCACGACGCGACGCCGCACCAGGTCGCGCTGGCCTGGCTGCTCGCGCGCTCGCCCGTGATGGTGCCGATCCCGGGCACCGGCTCGGTGGCGCACCTGGAGGAGAACGAGGCGGCCGCCGAGCTGGTGCTCACGCCCGCCGAGGTCGCCGATCTCCGCGCCGCCTGAGGCCTACGCGCCCGAGCGACGGGCGCGCCAGCAGTCGGCGCGAAACGGCAGCGAGACCGTCGCGTCACCTTCGAGGCCGCCATAGGTGCGCAGCGCGTCGCGGACCTCGTCGATGACCGCGCGCCGCCGGTCCTCCGGCAGCACGATGACGCCGCTCACCGTGCCGAGCAGCCCCACGAGATCGTCGGCTGACATCGGGAGGTCCCAGCTCATCCAGCGCTGCTCAGGCTCGCTGAACGGCGCGTCGGCCGGGAGCTGCAGGACGTGGGTGTTGTCGTCCGTGACCGCCCGGTCGACGAGCGCGGTGATCACGCTGCGGGGCCGCGCCGCCTGATCCGCCCCGACGCGGGCGCGCACCGTGCGGAACCACTCCGAGGTCCAGTCGATCCCCGACCACACGACGCCGAGCGTTCCGCCCGGGCGCAGCACCCGTGCGACCTCGGCCGCGGTCGCGGCCCGGTCCATCCAGTGCCACGCCGAGGAGACGAGGACCGCGTCGGCGCTCGCGTCCTCGACCGGGATGCGCTCGCCCGCGCCCTCGAGCACCGTCGCCTCCGGCACGCTGCGAGCCAGGACCGCGCGCATGCGCTCGTCGGGCTCGACGCACACGACCTCGGCGGCCCGCCCCACGAGGAGACGCGCCAGCTTGCCCGTGCCGGAACCGACGTCGACGGCGCGGCCGATCGGTTCAGGGACGAACCACTCCGCGACCGCCGGGTCGACGCCGGGACGCCACCGCTCGTAGTCCTCGGCGATCGAGCCGAAGGAGCGGGCTCGCTCCGTCAGATCGCTCACGCCAGGCACCGTATCGAACGGGGTGGCGCGTCGACGGGGCGGTACGGTCGGCCGGTGCCACCCCTTCCGGTCCGGTTCGGCGCCAGCGAGCACGAGGAGACCGTCCTCGACGCGGAGCCGACCGGCGTCCGCGAGGCGATCGACGCCGCCCTCGCGACGCCGGCCGCGGCGCGCCGCGACGCGCTCGCCGCGGTCGTGGCGCGCTGGCCGGGGAGCCTCGAGGCGTGGGCGCGCCTCGGCGACGCGGCGCGCGACCCGGTCGAGGCGTACGCCTGCTACCGCGTGGCGTATCACCGCGGACTCGACCGGCTGCGTCAGGTCGGGTGGCGCGGGTCGGGCTATGTGCGGTGGGTGCACCCCGAGAACCGCGGGTTCCTGCGGGCGCTCGACGGGCTCCGGCGGGCCGCGGCGGCGCTCGACGAGACGGACGAGGTGGAACGCACCCGCGTGTTCGTGCACCAGCTCGACCCCGACTGGGATCGGACCGGCCCCCGGGGGGACCAGTAACGTCGCGGGGTGCGCCGAGCCCTGATCACCGGCATCACCGGCCAGGACGGCCGGCACATGTCGGAGTTCCTGACCGGCAAGGGCTACCAGGTCTTCGGGCTCGTGCGGGGCCAGAACAACCCGAAGGCTCAGCTCGTCCAGGACGAGAACCCGACCCTCGAGCTCGTCGAGGGCGACCTGCGCGACCTCTCGTCGCTCATCGCCGCGCTCGAGCAGGTGCAGCCCGACGAGGTCTACAACCTCGGCGCCATGAGCTTCGTGGCGCTGTCGTTCCGCCAGCCCGAGCTCACCGCGGACACCACCGGCCTCGGGGTGCTGCGCATCCTCGAGGCGATCCGGATCGTCGGCGGCAACCAGAACAACCCGATCCGGGTGTACCAGGCGTCCTCGTCGGAGATGTTCGGGAAGGTCCGCGAGACCCCCCAGACCGAGCAGACCCCGTTCCACCCCCGCTCGCCGTACGGGGTGGCGAAGGTGTTCGGCCACTCGATCACGGTCAACTATCGCGAGTCCTACGGCATGCACGCCTCGTCGGGGATCTGCTTCAACCACGAGTCGCCGCGGCGGGGCCTCGAGTTCGTGACCCGCAAGATCACGAACGGCCTGGCCCGCATCAAGCTCGGCCTGCAGGACTCGATCACGCTCGGCAACCTCGACGCCGCCCGCGACTGGGGCTACGCCGGCGACTTCGTCGAGGCGATGTGGCTGATGGTCCAGCAGGACGAGCCGGGCGACTACGTCGTGGCGACGGGGGAGACGCACACCATCCGCGAGTTCCTCGACCTGGCGTTCCGCTGCGCCGAGATCGACGGGTGGGAGCGCTACGTCCGCACCGACCCGCGCTTCGAGCGGCCGTCGGAGGTCGACGTGCTCTGCGGCGACGCGTCGAAGGCACGGGAGCGGCTCGGCTGGAAGCCGCAGATCACGTTCGAAGAGCTCGTGCGCATGATGTACGAGGCCGACCTCGCCGAGGAAGCGGCCCGCGCCGAGCTCGACCGCTGACCCGTCAGCGCAGCGCCATCGCGGCGTCGAGCGCCGCTTCCGCCTCGGCGACGAAGCGACCCACCAGCTCGCCGGCAGGGACGAGGTCGTGGATGGCGCCGATGCCCTGCCCCGCGGGATAGCACTCCCGGTCCGGGTCGACACCCGTCGCGTCGTCGCCTTGCGGCAGGTGGAGGAACCCGCCGCTCGTCGACACGAGCATCTGCTCCGGGAACGGCTTCAGCTCCTCGGGGTGCGCCTCGTAGTACTGGGTCGTCTGGTTGCGCACGGCGCGCAGCGTCTTGCCGGTGAAGGCGCGGCTGATCACCGTCCCGTCCTCCGCGGTGCGGATGAGCGCGTCCTTGTAGCCCGGGGCGGACCGCGCCTCGGGGGTGGCGATGAACCGCGTCCCGATCCACACACCGGCCGCGCCGAGCATCAGCGACGCGGCGAGCCCCCGGCCGTCGAAGATGCCGCCCGCGGCGACGACCGGGACCCGGCCCTCGGCCGCGTCCACGATCTGCGGAACGAGCGGCATCGTCGCCACCGTGCCGGTGTGCCCGCCGGCCTCCGTGCCCTGCGCGACGACGAGGTCGCAGCCCGCTTCGATCGCCGCGACGGCGTGGCGCACCTTGCCGCACATGTTGACCACGAGCACGTTGTGGTCGTGGCAGCGCTGGATCACCTCGCGTGGCACGCCGAGCGCCGCGACGAAGACCGGGACGTCCTCGTCGATCAGCACGTCGACGCTGTCGAGCATCTGCGCGGGGAGCGCGGTCAGCAGGTCGACGCCGAACGGTCGTGACGTCCGCTCCTTCGTGGCGCGGATCTCCGACAGGAGCTGGTCGGGGCTCATCGCGCCGGCCCCGAGCGTCCCGAACCCGCCGGCTTCGGACACCGCGGCGACGAGGCGGTGGTACGACACACCACCCATGCCCGCGAGCATCACCGGATGCTCGATCTCCAACAGATCTGTCAAGGGCGTTTGCATGACCGCAGGCTAACGTCGCGCTCATGGCGTCGGGCTCGCCGCTGGTCGGCGTCATCATGGGCAGCGATTCCGACCTGTCGGTGATGCAAGACGCGGTCGACGTGCTGACCGACTTCGCGGTGCCCCACGAGGTGCGCATCGTGTCCGCCCACCGCACCCCCGACTGGCTC
>JBPYDT010000204.1:0-9824 GCA_051986275.1 Acidimicrobiia bacterium
GCGCCCAGCGCGCCGCCGAGGACCCTCGTCCCCGCGCCGCCCGGGCGGCGACGCTCGCCCGCTCGGTCGCGACGATCGCCGACCACGGGCTCGTGGCGCCGCGCACCTCACTGAACCGCCCGACGGGACGGTCGCGTCGCTTCGGCCGGGTTCGGGTGCCGCTCGACGACGTCAAGACCGTCCGGGCCGAGTTCGGCGGGACGATCAACGACGTGATCCTCGCCGGCGTAGCCGGCGGGCTCGGGCGCCTGCTCGACAGCCGCGGCGAGCTCACCCCCGACCTGGTGCTGAAGTCGTTCTGCCCTGTGTCGGTGCGCGCCGACGACGAGCACTTCCAGCTCGGGAACCGGGTGTCCGCGCTGTTCGTGCCGCTGCCGGTGGCCGAGCCCGACCCGCGGCGGCGTCTCGACCGGATCCGAGAGGCGACCGAGATGCTGAAGGCAAGCGATCAGGCGGTCGGCGCCGCCGCGCTGCTCGGGCTCGGCGAGTACGCCGCCCCGACGCTGCTCGGGCTCGGGGCTCGCCTGGTGCACCACCAGCCGCTCTGCAACCTGGTGTGCACGAACGTGCCCGGCCCTCAGGTGCCGCTGTACTGCATGGGCGCGCGCATGCTCGAGGCGTACCCGATGGTGCCGCTGTCGCGGAACCTCAACCTCGGGGTGGCGATCCTCTCCTACTGCGGCGCGCTCCACATCGGCCTCCTCGCCGACCGCGACCAGTGGGGCGACCTCGACGTGCTGGAGGCCGGCATCGACGACGCGTTCGCCGAACTCCACAAGCTGGCGGTCGCATGAGCCAGGTCGGGCGCGACGCCTGGGCGATCGCCGACGACGTGCGCGCCGGCCGGGTGCGCGCGTCCGAGGTCCTCGACGAGCACCTGGCGGTGATCGAGGCGGCGAACCCCGCCCTGAACGCGGTGTGCTACCTCGACGTCGACGCGGCACGCGCCGCCGCCCACGGCGTCGACGACGCGGTGCGCGCCGGCCGGGACCCGGGCCCGCTCGCCGGCGTGCCGATGGGAGTGAAGGAGCTCGCCAGCGTGGCCGGCTGGCCCGACACGCACGCGTCGCTCGTCTACCGCGACGTCGTCGCGGCGGCGGACGACACCGAGGTGTCGCGGATCCGCGCCGCGGGAGCCGTGCTTGTCGGACTCACCACGGCGTCGGAGTTCGGCGCGGTGAGCTACACGAACACGCCGCTGCACGGTGTGACCCGCAACCCCTGGGACCTGAGCCGCACGCCGGGCGGTTCGTCCGGCGGTTCGTCGGCGGCGGTCGCGGCCGGCCTCTTCCCCGCATGCACGGGCAGCGACGGGGGCGGGTCGATCCGCATCCCCGCGTCGTACTGCGGGCTCCCCGGCATGAAGAGCACGTACGGGCGCACCGGCGCCGGGCCCGGACCGTTCTCGTTCTCGATGACGTCGGTCTGCGGACCGGTCGTGCGCTGCGTCCGGGACGCCGCCCGCTACCTCGACGTGATCGCCGGGCCCACGCTGACCGACCCGACCTCGCTCGCGCTGCCGGCCGGCTCGCTCGAGGCGGAGCTGCTGAGCGGCGAGGCGCAGGGTGCGCTGCGTGGCCTGCGCGTCGGCTGGTCGTCGACCCTCGGCTACGCGAGCGCCGAGCCCGGTGTCGAGGCTGCCGCCCATGAGGCCGCGACGGCGCTCATCGAGCGGGCCGGGCTGTCGCTCGTCGACGTGGACGTCCAGTTCCCGAAGCCGGGGACGTCGTGGAGCATCCTCTCCACCCTCGACACGCTGGCCACCCACTACGAGGCCCAGCACGAGCACGAAGACGAGCTGACCGACGTGCTGCAGGCCGGCCTCGCGTCCTACGAGCACCTCCGACCCGACCTCATGCTCCGCGCCATCCGCGGGCGGCGCGCCGCGATCGCCGCCGCGGCGCCCGTCTTCGAGGCGGTCGACCTCCTCCTCACCCCGACCACGCCCACGCCGGCCTTCGAGGCCGAGGGCCGGCTCCACGGCACGGTGAACGGCAAGGAGGTGTCGCTCGCCGGCCTGTCCGCCGCCTTCGCGATGCCCTTCAACCTCACGGGGCAGCCGGCGTGCAGCGTCCCCGCGGGCTTCGTCGACGGCCTCCCCGTGGCGATGCAGGTCGTCGCCCACCGCTTCCATGACCGCCACTGCCTCGCCGCCGCGGCGGTCCTCGAGGAGGCCCGCCCGTGGCCCAAGCAGGCGCCGACGCCGACCGCCGCGCGACCGGGCTGAGCATGGCGGGTGACGCGCGACCGGTCGTGGACGTCCGCGCCCTCGTACCGGGCGACGTCGACGGTGCCGTCGACCTCCTCGCGCGGTCGATGCAGGACAACCCGATCAACGTCGCCGTGTTCGGCGACGACGCGGCGCGACGGGAGCGGGCAACGCGTCGGCTCTTCAGGACGCTGCTGCGCACCATGACGAGCCAGACGCCCGTCGTCGCGCTCGACGGCGACACGCTCGTCGCCGTCGCCGGCGTCGCGCCGCCCGGCACGTGCCAGCCGTCCGGCGGGCAACGGCTCCGCTTCCTGCCCGGGATCCTGGCGGCCGGGCCGCGCACCGCGGCGCGGATGAACCGGTGGCTCGGCGCGTGGGCGGCTCACGACCCCCGCGAGCCCCACTCGCACTTCGGGCCCTTCGCGGTCGACCGGACCTTGCAAGGTCAGGGCATCGGTACGCAGGTCCTGCAGTGGTACAGCCGACAGGTCGACGAGGCCGGGCTCGTCGCGTACCTCGAGACCGACAAGGCGATCAACGTCACGCTCTACCAGCGGCACGGCTTCGAGGTGACGGCCGACGAGGAGGTGCTCGGCGTGCACTGCTGGTACATGTGTCGCCCGCCGCGTTGAGCCAGCCCGACCCCGCGCGACGCCCGTCTACACTTCCCGCGTGACCGACGTCGCAAGTCGGCCGGGCGACTCCGCGAGCGGAGCGCCCAGGCCCAAGAAGCAGGAGCAGGAACCCGCCTCCGAGGAGGTCACGGAGGTCGCACCGGGGATCCTCCGGATGCAGCTCCCGATCTGGATGCCGGGCCTGGGCCACGTGAACATGTACGGGCTCGTCGACGACCGCGGCCTGGCCGTCGTCGACCCCGGCCTGCCCGGCCCGCAGTCGTGGCGCGCGCTGAAGGACCGGCTCAAGCGCGCCGGGTACCGCCTCCGCGACGTGCACACGGTGGTCGTCACGCACTCGCACCCCGACCACTTCGGCGGCGCGGGGCGCATCAAGCGCGAGGCCGGCGCGTCGCTCATCACGCACAACGCGTTCACGACGTGGTCGCTCGAGGCGAAGCGGAACCGGCGGACCTACCCGAGCGAGGAGGCGGCCGCGGAGGCCGAGCAGTTCGCCGCGGCCGCGGCGCAGGCCCTCGACCTCGGCGAGGAGATCCCGACGGTCGCCGACCACGCCGACGACTACGCGGGCGATCCGCTGCGCGACAACCCGACCGCCGAGCTGCAGGCCGCGTCCGTGCCCTGGGGCGCGGAGACGCCGTGGGGCGGCAGCAAACACACCGGTCCGCCGTTGCGCCGCCGGCTGGTGATCAAGACGCTGCGCTCGCTGTTCGCCCCGCCGGACCCCACGTTGCGGGTCGTGCACGGCCAGCGGCTGCGCCTCGCCGAGCGCGACTGGGTGTCGATCCACACGCCGGGCCACACGATCGACCACCTCTGCCTCTACGACCCCGAGCGCGGCATCCTGCTCTCGGGCGACCACGTGCTGCCGAGCATCACGCCCCACATCTCCGGCGTGGGGAACGGCGCGGACGCGCTGAAGTCGTACATCCAGACGCTCGACCTGGTCGCGGCGCTCGACGGGATCGCGCTCGGCCTCCCGGCGCACGGGCACCCGTTCGACGACGTGCCCGGCCGGGTCGAGGCGATCAAGCGCCACCACGCGGAGCGCATGCAGCTCCTGAAGGAGGCGTCGCACCAGCTGGGCCCGGCGACGGTCGTCGACCTGTGCCACGAGATCTTCCCGCGCCGCCACTGGGGGGTCATGGCCGAGAGCGAGACGTTCGCCCACCTCGAGCACATGGTGCTCGCCGGCGAGGCGGAGCGCTGGCGCGAAGACGGAAGGCTGCTGTACCGCGCGGTGTGACGCGCGCCGCCCGGGCACGGGCCTGAGAGCAGGTCGCTACGCTGACTCGAGTGGCGGACCGCGCGGAGCGCACCAAAGCCGAGACGACGGACCTGCTGCAGCTCCTCATCCGCAACTCGTGTGTGAACGACGGGCACGTCGAGTCGGGTGGCGAGACCCGCAGCGTCGAGGCGCTCGAGGCCTATCTCGGGACGGCCGGGCTGGACGTGCAGCGGTACGAGCCCCAGCCGGGTCGCACCAGCCTTGTGACGCGGATCGAGGGCAGCGACCCGACCGCGCCGAGCCTGCTGCTCATGGGCCATACCGACGTCGTGCCGGTGAACGCGGACGGGTGGAGCCGCGACCCCTTCGGGGGTGAGCTGGACGACGGCTTCGTGTGGGGACGCGGCGCGGTCGACATGCTGAACATCACCGCGTCGCAGGCGGTGGCGATGCGGCACCTCGCCGACTCGGACTACACCCCGCGAGGAACGCTGATCTACCTCGCGGTCGCCGACGAGGAGGCGCTCGGGACATGGGGCGCCAAGTGGCTCGTCGAGCACGAGCGCGACGCGGTCTACGCCGACTACGTGCTCACCGAGTCGGGCGGCTACCAGATGCCGTCCCCGCACGGCGTGCGGCTCCCGGTCCTCACGGCCGAGAAGGGGACGCTGTGGTCGAAGCTGCGGGTGCGCGGCACCCCCGGCCACGGCTCCCAGCCGTTCCGCACCGACAACGCGCTCGTCACGGCCGCCGAGGTGGTGCGACGCCTCAGCACGTACCAGCCCGCGGCGCAGCTCGGTGAGGTGTGGCGGCGCTTCGTCGAGGGCATGCATTACCCGCACGAGCTGGCTCGGGGGCTGCTCGACCCCGACGAGCTGCCGGGTGTGCTCTCCGAGCTGCCCCTCGGCATGTCGCGCTTCGTGCACGCGTGCACCCACGCCACGTTCGCGCCGACGATCGCGCACGGCGGGACGAAGACGAACGTGATCCCTGACCTCGTGGAGCTCGAGGTCGACATCCGGACGCTGCCCGGTCAGACGGGCGAGGAGGTCATCGCCGAGATGCGCGAGGCGCTCGGCGACCTCGCCGACCGGGTCGAGGTCGAGTCGAACGACGACCCGTCCACCGCGTCACCGATCGACACGCCGCTGTGGGACTCGCTTTCCCGGGTCACGGGCCGGCTCCTGCCCGGCTCGGGGATCGTCCCCCTCCTCATGGTCGGCGGCACCGACAACCGGTTCTTCCGACGCGCCGGGTCGGTCGGCTACGGGTTCGCGCTCTTCTCCCGTCGGCTCTCGTTCGAGGACTACGCCACGATGTTCCACGGCAACGACGAGCGCGTCGACGTCGAGTCGCTCGGGCTCTCGGAGCAGCTGTGGGAGGCCGTGGCCCACGACCTGCTCGACTAGACCTCGAGCGCGCCGCGCGCCGCCTCGAGCCCGTCGCGGAGCGCCCGCCGGTAGGGGCGGCGCAGCGGGGCCGACACGAGCCCGGCCACGTAGCGGACCGGCACCGACCACGCGACGGACGCGTCGACGCGGGTGCCGGTGGCCGTCGGCGTGAACTCACGCGTCGCGACCGTCTCGATGCCGGACTGGACGCTCCTCGTGACCGTGCGCCGCGGGGGGTCGTAGACGAGGTGCTCGCTGCTGGCCTCGTGGCGGACGCCGCCGCGCCCCCGCGTCACGTACTCGACGCGGCGACCGCCGGCCGGGAGCGGGGCCACGCTCGTGATCTCCTCGAGGCTCGGGACGAGGACCGACGCGTTCGCCAGGTCGTCGAAGTAGTCGAAGACCACCTCGACCGGGGCCGCGATGTCGACGCGGGCCCGGACCGTGCTCACTCGTCGCGCTGCTCCCGCAGGTAGCGCTCGACCTCTCTCGCGAGCTCGTCACCGCTCGGCAGCCGGCCCCACGTCCGGTCGGACACCGACCCGTCGGCCGTCGCCTCGGCGTCGAAGCGCTCCTCGAGGGTCGAGACGTAGTTGCGGACGTCGTCGTCGCCCGCCGCCACCTCGTCGACCTTCTCGCGCCACGACTGCGCCGTGCGGGCCAGGCCGTCGAGGTCGACGGTGAGGCCAGCCAGGCCGGCGAAGCGCTCGAGCAGCGCCAGGGTCGCCGGCGGGTTCGGGGGCGCGGCGAGGTAGTGGGGGACCGGCGCCCACAGCGACACCGACGGGACGCCCTCGGCGCGGCAGTAGTCGTTCAGGACCCCGACGATGCCCGTCGGGCCCTCGTAGCGCGACTGCGTGAGGCCGAGTCGGGCGACGAGCGCCGTGTCGGTCGCCGTCCCCGTGATGCGGGCGGCGCGGGTGTGCGGCACGTCGGCGAGCAGCGCTCCGAGGGTGATCACCATCTCGCAGCGTGTCTCGCGCGCGACGTCCGTGACCGCCCGACAGAACGAGCGCCAGCGGTAGCTGGGCTCGATGCCGCGCAGCACGACGAGGTCGCGGTCGTCGAACCCGACGGTGAAGAAGACGTTCTCGGGCCAGGTGATCTGCCGGGTGACCCCGTCGACCAGCGCGACCTGCGGGCGCCGCGACTGGAAGTCGAAGTGCTCCTCGGGGTCGATGGACGCGACGCGCGTCGCGTCACCGTGCTGGGTCAGCCAGCCCGCGGCCGTCGACGCCGCGTCGGCCGCGTCGTTCCATCCCTCGAAGCCGGCGACCAGCAGCGGGTGACGCAGCGCTGCTGCGGTCCGCTCCCACGTGAGCCCATCCGCCATCCGGTCACGTTACGCCCCGCCTGCCGGGCTCAGGCCACGGCGCCCGCCGCCCGCAGCGTCGTGATCTCGCTGGCGGGGTAGCCGAGCTCGGCAAGGATCTCGTCGGTGTGCTCGCCGGTCTCGGGGGCGGGCCGGCGGATCGCCGTCGTCTCGTCGTCGAACTGCATCGGCGCGGTCGCGAGCCGCACCGACGGCCGTGTCGGGTGCGCGGCGAAGTAGCCGTTCGCCTGCACTTGCGGGTCGGCGATCACCTCGAGCGGCGACGCGAGCGCCGAGACGATCGTGTCCTCGGCGTCGAGGCGGGCGCGCAGCTCGTTGAGCGGTCGGCTCCCGATCGCCTCGACGAGCCGCTCGTGCAGCGCGACGCGGTGCTCGGCGCGACCGGCCGTGTCGGCGAACCGGGGGTCGTCGATGAGGTCGTCGAGCCCGAGCGCCCGGCACGTCGGCGCGAAGTGGCGGGTGTCGTCGAGCATGTTGAGCAGCAGCCAGCGCTCGTCGGCCGTCCGGTAGGGGCCGACCAGCGGGTTCGACATCACCCCGCCGGCCCGCACGGGCTTCGGGTTCTCGCCCGTGATCGCGGTGGCCGTGAGGTCGGTGCTGAGCTGCCAGACCGCGGTGTTCAGGAGCGCCACGTCGACGAGGACGCCCTTGCCGTCCCGCTCCCGCCGGAAGAGCGCGGCCGCGACCCCGCCGGCAAGCATCGCCCCGCTCGGCGCGTCCCCGAACGCACCACGCGGGCTGATGAGCGGGCCGGACGGCGGGGTCAGCACGTGGCCGATGCCGCCGCGCGCCCAGAACGAGACCGCGTCGAACCCGCCGTGGTCCGCCTCCGGGCCGCGCTGGCCCTGGCCGTGCCCGCGGGCGTAGACGAGCCGCTCGTTGACGGCCCAGCAGTCCTCGGGCTCGACGTGCAGCTTCCGGCGGGCCGACGGCAAGAAGTTGGTGAGCAGCACGTCGGCGTCGAGCAGCAGCCGGTCGAAGACGGCGCGGCCCTCCGGGACGCGCAGGTCGACGGCGATCCCGCGCTTGTTGCGGTTGTAGAGCTCCCAGAGGAAGTTCACGTCGCCCGTGTCGACGACGAACCCGGCGCCCATCACGGCCCGCAGCGGGTCGCCGGTCGGCCGCTCGACCTTGATCACCTCGGCGCCCCAGTCGCCGAGGATCGCGCCGCACGACGGCACGAAGCCGTGCTCGGCCAGCTCCACCACCCGCACCCCGTCGAGCACACCCATGCCGCTCCCCCTCGCTCGGGCGGTCCGCCCCGATCATGGCCCGGGCCCGCGGGCCCGTGCCGGGCGGTGAAACCCCTCTGGGTGTCTCGTCGGAGTCTGCGACACTGACGCCATGCCCGAAACTGCGGCAGCCCTACGCGCGCGCGGCCTCGTGAAGCAGTTCCGTCGCGTGCGCGCCGTGGACGGCGTCGACCTCACCGTCGAGGCCGGCGAGCGCGTCGCGCTCCTCGGCCCGAACGGCGCGGGCAAGACGACGACGCTGATGATGCTGCTCGGCGTGATCACCCAAGACGCCGGCACGGTCGAGCTGGTCGGGAGGCCGCTGCCCGCGCAGCGCAGCGAGGCGATGGAGTCGGTCGGCTTCGCCGCGGGGTACCTGCCGCTCCCCGAGCGCCTCCGCGTGCACGAGTTCCTTCGGCTCTTCGCCGACCTCTACGGGATCACGGACGGGCGCGACGCCGTGGCCCGCGGCCTCGCGCGGTTCCGCATCGAGTCGCTCGCCGACGTGATGGGCAACGAGCTGTCGTCGGGGCAGCGCACGCTCGTCGGCATCGTGAAGGCGACGCTGCACCGCCCGCAGCTGCTCGTGCTCGACGAGCCGACGGCTTCGCTCGACCCCGACGTGGCCCACCGGGTGCGCGGCGGCCTCGAGCGCAGCTGCGAGGAGGACGGCACGGCGCTCCTCGTCACGAGCCACAACATGCAAGAGGTCGAGCGGCTGTGCGCCCGGGTCGTGTTCCTGGCGCGCGGCCGCGTCGTGGCCGACGGACCGCCCGACCAGGTGGCGGCGGGCTTCGGCCGCCAGGACCTCGAGGGCGTGTTCCTCCATCTCGCCGAAGGCGGCGTCGACCCGATCAGCGACGCCCGGGCGGCGTCGTGATGCAGGGCCAGCGGGTCCGCGCGATCGCCCGGCGGCAGAGCTACGTGCTCCGGCGCGCGCCCCAGCGCTGGTTCGACGTGATCGTCTGGCCGGTGGTCGACGCGATCCTCTTCGGCGCCATCGGCGTGTACTTCGGCCAGCAGCACGGCGCGGCTGCGGCGAGTGCCGCGTTCCTGCTCGCCGGGATCGTGCTGTTCCACGTCGTGTTCCAGGCCGAGATCAGCCTCGCGACCGGGTTCCTGGAGGAGACCTGGTCGCGCAACCTGCTGAACCTCATGGTGACCCCGCTCACCGAGCTCGAGTACGGCGCGGGCGTCGTGCTGTTCGGGTTCGGGCGCCTGGCGATCGGCGTGTCGGTCGTGAGCGTCGTGGCCTTCGCGCTGTTCGCCTTCAACATCACGTCGCTCGGTCTCGGGCTCGTGCCGCTGGTCGCCGTGCTGCTGGTGGTCGGGTGGGCGGTCGCCCTCGTGGTGATCGGGCTGATCCTGCGGGTCGGACAGGGCGCGGAGATCCTCACGTGGGGCTTCATCGCGTTCCTGCTGCCGATGTCGGGGATCTTCTACCCGGTGAGCGCGCTCCCGGCCGGGCTGCAGCCGATCGCGCAGGCGCTCCCGACGACCCACGCGTTCGCCGCGGCGCGGGAGCTCGTGGCGGGCCACCCGCTGCCGTGGGACCAGGTCGGGATCGCGGCGGCCGGCGCGGTCGTCGTCGCGCTGCTGGCCGTCTGGTACCTCACCCGGATGCTCGCCACGTTCCGGCGGCGGGGCTTCATCAGCCGCCACGTCTAGTGGAGCGAGGCGTCCTCGGAGGTGTCGGCGAGGCGCAGCGCCTGGTTGGCCAGCCCGTCGATCATCGCCGACATGTCGGCGAAGCCCTCACCCAGTGTCTTGCCCATCAAGAAGCGGGCCTGGAT
>JBPYDT010000205.1:0-36607 GCA_051986275.1 Acidimicrobiia bacterium
TCCGGGCGTGCTCCCGGTGGCGTTCATCGACGTCCGCGCCGATCACCCAGGTGTGGCCGTAGTCGGACTGATAGCCCTCGTAGTGCATCCCGGTGTCGACGAACACGACGTCACCTACGGCGAAGCGTCGCTCGGTCGTGACGGTCGGGAACACGAGGTCGCCCGTGACCGTGTAGGGACCCTCGGCGATCGAGGGCGGCATGACCTGCCACACCGGGTCGACCGTGTTGCCGCTCGCCCCGAGCTCGAGGATGCGGCGCAGGAAGTGGCCGGTGATCTCGGTCGCGGGTACACCCGGCACCGCCAGTCCCTCGACCTCGGCGATCGCTGCCTCGTTGATCGCCTGGGCGCGGCGGATGCACTCCAGCTCGTCCGGGGTCTTCAGGATCTTCGCCGTGGTGAGCGCCACGGACGCGTCCGTCGGCTCGCGTGACGCGAGCGCCCGCCAGCACGGCATGGTCAGGTCGTCGGCCGCGAGGCGCCCGCTGGGCAGCGACGCGGCGAGCGCGGCCGCGCCCTCGTCCCACTCGAGCTCGAGGCCGCGGCGCACGTCCGCGCCGAGCGTGTCAGGGACGCTCTCGGGCACCCACGTCCACACGATCGGCGGCGCGCCGTCGGCCGTGACCACCGCCGCCGCCCGGCGGTGGAGCGCCTCGCTCTGGTCGCGGCTCGGCAGCCGGGCGCCCGTGGCGTAGAGGACGTTCGTCTGCCCGAGCAGCACGAGCACGTCGAGGCCCTGGTCGCGCATCGCCTCCACGAGACGCTCGTGACGCGCCCGGCAGAGGCGCGCCCGGTCGAGCGACCCGCTGAACGCGAGGGGCGTGACCGTCACAGCGGCAGCGAGTACGCGTCGACCGCGTTGCGGCCCAGGATGCGGGCCTGCGCTGCGCCGTCCAGGGGCGCCAGGCCCTCGCGCAGCTCGTCGACGATCCCCGGGTGGTACTCGGGGTGCGGGTAGTCCGACGCCCAGAGCACCCGGTCGGTCCCGAGGTACTCCGCGCTCGCGGCGAGGTTCCATTCCTCGGCCTCGAAGCACACCCAGCACTGACGCCGGAAGTACTCGCTCGGCAGCAGCGACAGCCACCGCTGCTCGAGCGGGAACGCCTCGACCTGCTCGTCCATGCGCTGCAGCTGCGTCGGGACCCAGCCCCCGCCCGACTCGAGGAACAGCAGCCGCAGCGCCGGGAACCGCTCGCAGACGCCGCCCATCAGCAGCCGGCCGAGGGTCACGACCATGTCGACCGTGTTGCCGACCGCCTGGCCGAGGCCCGAGCCGCCGTGCAGCTCGTCCATCGCCATGTTCGTGACCATCATGTTCTCGTTGTCGGCCACGAGCGCGAACTTGCGGCACGCGCCGGGCGTGTCGACGTGCACGCCGGGGTGAAAGGCGACGGGGACACCGAGCTCCTGCACCGCGGCCCAGAACGGGTCGTACACCGAGTGGTTGAGCGGCAGCTCGCCGACGTACGCCGAAGGGCGCACGAACACGCCCTGGAGCCCGAGCTCGCCGACGGCGCGCTGGGCCTCGCGGATCGCGGCGTCGACGTCCTGGAGCGGCACGCCCGCCATCCCGAAGAGCCGGGTCGGGAAGGCCGCGCAGTACTCGGCGAGCCAGTCGTTGTAGGTGCCGAGGCACGCCGTGACGAACTCGAGGTCGTGCAGCGCCTCGATCGGGTCGCACGGTCCGTAGAAGAGCGCCTGCGACGGGTACAGCACCGCGGCGTCGATCCCGTCCTTGTCCATGTCGACGATGCGCGCCGCTGGATCGTGGCCACCCGGGACGCGCAGGCTCTGGAGCAGGTCGAAGAACTCGCGTGGGGTCATCCCGACGGCGGACGCCATCTGGTCCTGCAGCTCGCGGCCGCCGCCGCGCACTCGGCCCCCGACGTAGTAGATCTCGTAGACCTCGTCCTCGACGACCTTGCGGGGGATCCAGTCGCCCCAGCGCGTCGCGTCCATGCGCTGCACCCACAGGTCGTCGGGCTCGTACGTGTGCCCGTCGGCGTCGACGACCAGCTCCGGCATGCGCCTGCTCCTCGCTTCGCCGCGACCCTATCGAGCGGCGCGCCGGGCGCGCCCCGGCCCTAGCGGCCGAGGTGCGGGGCGACGTCGCGGTGGAACGCCGCCATCTGGTCGAGCAGCTCCTCGAGCGAGCGGGAGCGGAAGCGCAGCTGCACGTGGCTCACGCCCATCGCGCCGAACTCGTTGAGGGAGTCGGCCAGGTGCGTCGGCGACCCGCTGATCGTCGCCTCGCCGACGTCCCAGGCGGGGGTCCCGACGTAGAGCCAGGCCGGCGCGAGCGTGGCGCCCAGGTCGATCGGGTCGTCGCCCCGGGTGCGGCGTCGGTGCTCGAGCAGGTACGCGACCTGACCGGGCATCTCGTCGCGGGGTGTGCCTTGGGGCAGCCAGCCGTCGCCGCGCTCGGCGGCTCGGCGGAGCGCGGCGCGCGACGACCCGCCGACCCAGATCGGGAGGCGGGCCTGGCGTGGGCGTGGCGCGAGCCCGCCGTCGTGGAGGTGCCCCCACGGCCCCGTCTCGATGTCCGGGTACTCGTGGGTGAAGGCCTCGCGCACGACGTCGATCGCCGCGTCGGTGACGCCGCCACGCCCGGCGTAGTCGAGGCCGAGGAGCTCGAACTCGCCTTCGAGATGGCCCGCGCCGACGCCGAGCACGACCCGCCCGCCCGACAGCTCGTCGAGGGTCATGAACGCCTTCGCCGTCTGGAGCGGGTGGCGGTAGCTGAGCACGTAGACGTGCGAGAGCAGGCGCACCCGCTGGGTCTGGGCGGCGAGCCAGCCGAGCGTCCCGACCGTCTCGTACCAGGTCGTGCCCATGTGGGCGTCGAGCGGCTTCGTGACCGCGAGGTGGTCGCAGACCGCCACGTACAGGAAGCCGGCCTGGTCGGCCTGGCGGGCGATCGCGGCGAGCGCGTCGGCGCCCGCCGGCAGCTCCCAGTCCTCGACGAAGGTCTTGCTCTTCGACTGGACCGGCAGCTGAATCCCGTACGCGAGCTGATCCTGCGGGATGATCGAGGTCACGGAGACGTCGGGGTCAAGGCACCGCGCATGGCCGCGAACGCGACCCGCTGCGCCTCCTTCGACCCGTCGAGCACGGCGTCCATGTTGAAGAACCCGTGGAACATGCCGGGCGCCCGGTAGAGCTCGACGGGCACCCCGGCCGCGAGGAGCGCCCGTCCGTAGGCCTCACCCTCGTCGCGCAGCGGGTCCATCTCCGCGGTGACGACGCACGCCGGCGGCAGGCCGGCCAGCGACTCAGCCTTGATCGGCGACGCGTACGGTGCCTCGCCGTCGGCGTCACCGAGGTACTGGTCGCGGAACCACTCCATGTGCTCGAGGGTGAGGAAGTAGCCGCGTGCGTTCTCGGTCTGGGACGCGTGCTCCGAGCGCGTGGCGCTGAGATCGATCACCGGGTACACCATCAGCTGGAAGGCGAGCGCGGGGCCACCCCGGTCACGCGCCATCTGCGCCACGACCGCGCTGAGGTTCCCCCCGGCGCTGTCCCCGGCCACGGCCAGCCGGTCCGGGTCGATCCCGAGCTCGGTGGCGTGTTTCGCCACCCACTGCGTGGCGGCGAACGCGTCCTCTGCGGCCGCGGGCCAGCGGTGCTCGGGCGCGAGCCGGTAGTCGACGGACACGACGACCGCGTCGAGCGTGTTCGCCAGTCGGCGGCACGCGCCGTCGTGGCTGTCGAGGTCGCAGATCACGAACCCGCCACCGTGGAAGTAGACGACACCCGGTCGCGGCGCGCCGTCGGGGGCGGGTTGGTAGACGCGCACCGGGACGTCGCCCGCCGGGCCCGGCACGGTGCGGTCCTCGACGCTCGCCACCGGCTCGACGTCCACGGGACGGCGGGCCTGCTTCGCCACCGCCCGCGCCTCGGTTGCGGACGTCACGCCCCGCTCGATGCGCGGGAAGTTCTGCTCGAGCACCTCGATCAGCGCGGCCGCGCTCGGGTCGATCGGCATCGGCCGCGGACCTTACTGGCCGTCTGACGAGGCGTCAGGTGGTCGGTAGCCTGCGCCCTCGTGCCGACGCGTGCCGACCAGCGCTGGGCGAGCATCCCCGCGATGGTGACGGGTCAGGCCGAGGCGCTCGGTGACGCCGAGGCGCTGGTCGACGACGAGGGGAGCGTGCGCCGCTCCTTCGCCGACCTCGGCGCGCTCCTCGTGCGCGCCACCCGCGCCGCGATCGCCGCCGGCCTCGAGCCGGGCGACCGGGCGTCGGTGTGGGCCCCCAACATGCACGAGTGGATCACGGCCGCGCTCGGCGTGCTCGGCGCCGGCGGCGTGCTCGTCCCGCTCAACACACGGTTCAAGGGAGCGGAGGCGGCCTTCGTGCTCGGCAAGGCGCGGGCCCGGCTGCTGTTCACCGTCACCGGTTTCCTCGGCACCGACTACGTCGCCATGCTCCGCGACGCCGGCGTCGACCTGACGTCGCTCGAGCGCACCGTCGTCCTGCGCGGCGACGCGCCCGCCGGCGCCGGCTCGTTCGAGGACTACCTCGCGGCGGGCGACGCCGTGCCCGAAGCCGACGCCCGGGCGCGCATCGACGCCATCCGGGGCGACGACCTCTCCGACATCATCTTCACGTCCGGCACGACCGGTCGCCCCAAGGGCGCGATGGTCACGCACGGCCAGTCGCTGCGCGTCTACGACGCCTGGACCGACGTCGTGGGGCTGCGCGAGGGGGACCGCTACCTCATCGCCAACCCGTTCTTCCACACGTTCGGCTACAAGGCGGGCTGGATGTCGTGCGTGCTGCGCGGCGCGACGATCGTGCCGTTCCAGGTCTTCGACGTGCCGAAGGTGCTCGAGATGGTCGCGCGGGAGCGCATCACCGTGCTGCCCGGGCCGCCGACGCTGCTGCAGGGGCTGCTCGACGAGCCCGACCGGGGACGCTTCGACCTGTCGTCCTTGCGCCTGACCGTCACCGGGGCGGCGGCCGTGCCGGTGAAGCTGGTCGAGCGCCTCCGCGACGAGATGACGTTCGAGACCATCATCACGGGGTACGGGCTCACCGAGACCACGGGCACGGCGGCGATGTGCCGCCACGACGACGACCCCGACACGATCGCCAACTGGTCCGGCCGGGCCATCCCCGACACCGAGTTGCGGGTCGTCGACGACGACGGCCAGCCGGTCCCGACGGGTCAGCCGGGGGAGGTGGTCGTGCGCGGCTACCACGTGATGCGCGGCTACTTCGAGGAGCCCGAGGAGACCGCCGCGACGATCGACCCCGACGGCTGGCTCCACACCGGCGACATCGCGGTCATGAACGACCGCGGCTACGTGCGCATCACCGACCGCAAGAAGGACATGTTCATCGTGGGCGGCTTCAACGCCTACCCCGCCGAGATCGAGAACCTGCTGCTCGGCGACGACCGGCTCGCCCAGGCCGCCGTCGTCGGGGTGCCCGACGAGCGGCTCGGGGAGGTCGGGATGGCGTTCGTCGTGGCCCGCCCCGGGGCGTCCGTGGAGCCCGACGAGGTCATCGCCTGGGCGCGGGAGCACATGGCGAACTACAAGGTGCCCCGGGCCGTCGAGGTCGTCGACGCGCTGCCGCTCAACGCGAGCGGCAAGGTCCTGAAGTACGAGCTGCGAGCCCGCGCCCGCCGCGCCTGATCAGGCGACCGGCGCCTCGAGCTCGGCGAGGCGCTGCGCCATCGTGTTCATGATCTCCGCCTGCAGCTCGGGCGCGTCGGCGAGCAGGGTACGGAACTCGCGACGCCCGATGACCTCGATGACCACCGGCGTCTTGGCGATGACCGTCGCGGTGCGGGGCCGGTTGTCGAGCAGGGCGATCTCTCCGACGTAGCTGCCCGGCCCGCGGGTGGCCACGACCTCGTCCCCCTTCCGGACCTCGATCTCGCCCTCGAGCACGATGATGAACTCGTTGCCGACGTGGCCCTCCTTGGTGAGCTGCGTGCCGGCCGGCTCGTCGAGGCGCGTCGCGAGGCTCGACACCTCCCGCAGCTGCTTCTTCGACAGCCCGTTGAACAGCGGGACCTTCGCCAGCCAATCCTCGGTCTTGCCGTGCTCCATTCCTCCCCCTCCCGAACGGGCCCGACGCGCCGGGAGTCTACGTTTGGTCCTCACCCGGCCGCCGCGCCCCGACCCGGGCGCGCCGGTTGCCGTGGACCGCCCGCGGCGCAAAACTAGAACCGGTTCTCGTTGGAGGGAAGGCCGTGCTGGACGTTGTGATCAAGGGCGCCACCGTGGTCGACGGGTCCGGGCAGCCCGCCCGCCGCGCCGACGTGGGCATCCGCGACGGTCGCATCGCCGGCGTCGGGCGCCTCGACGACAGCGCCCGTGAGACGATCGACGCCGGCGGCCTCGTCGCCGCGCCGGGCTTCGTCGACCCGCACACCCACTACGACGCGCAGCTCTTCTGGGACCCGACCGCCTCCTCGTCGAGCCTCCACGGCGTGACCACGGTGGTCGCGGGCAACTGCGGGTTCACGCTCGCCCCGCTCGCCGAGCCCGACGCCGACTACCTGCGGCGGATGATGACGAAGGTCGAGGGGATGCCGCTCGCCGCGCTCGAGCAGGGCGTCCCGTGGAACTGGTCGAGCTTCGCCGACTACCTCGACCGGCTCGACGGTCACACCGGGGTCAACGTCGGGTTCCTGGTGGGGCACTGCGCGGTCCGACGCAACGTGATGGGCGCGGACGCCGTCGGTCAGGAAGCGACGGACGAGCAGGTGGCCGCCATGGTCCGGCTGCTCCACGACGCCCTCGACGCCGGCGGGCTCGGCTTCTCCACGACGCTCTCGTTCACCCACTCCGACGGCGACGGGGAGCCGGTCGCGTCGCGGTGGGCGAGCCGCGACGAGGTGCTCGCCCTGTGTGGCGCCGTGCGCGACCACGAGGGCACGACGCTCGAGTACGTCACCGACGGGTGCCTGCGCGGCTTCCGGCCCGACGAGGTGGAGCTCATGGCCGAGATGACGCTCGCCGCCCGCCGGCCCCTCAACTGGAACGTCCTCACCGTCGACGCCGCTGAGCCCGAGCGGTACCGGAGCCAGCTCGCCGCCAACGAGAACGCCGCGGCCGCCGGCGGCCGGTCGGTGGCGCTCACCATGCCGGTGCTGGTCGAGATGAACATGAGCTTCCGCAACTACTGCGCGCTCTTCATGCTGCCGGACTGGTCGTCGGTCATGAACCTGCCCGTCCCGGAGCGCATGGCGAAGCTGCGCGACCCGGCGGTGCGCCGGCACCTGGACGAGCGCGCGAAGTCGAAGGACGCCGGCGTATTCGCGCGCCTCACCGACTGGGGCCGATACCAGATCGGCGACACCTACTCGGCGGCCAACGAGGGCTTGAAGGGCCGGCGCGTCGCCGACCTCGCCCGCGAGCGCGGCGAGGACCCGTTCGACACGCTGCTCGATGTCGTGCTCGCCGACGAGCTGCGGACCGTGCTCTGGCCCCTGCCGACCGACGACGACGGCGGGTCGTGGGCCCTGCGACGCGAGGCTTGGGCCCGCGACGACGTGCTCATCGGCGGGTCGGACGCGGGCGCGCACCTCGACCGCATGTGCGGTGCGCCCTACACGACGCAGTTCCTGGCCGACTGCCTGCGGGGCCGGCGGCTCGTGTCGCTCGAACGGGCCGTCGAGCTCATCACGTCGGCACCCGCCGCGCTGTTCGGCCTGAAGGACCGCGGACAGCTGCGGGAGGGCTTCCACGCCGACGTCGTGCTCCTCGACCCTGACACCGTCGGCGCCCGGGACGCGTCGCTCGTCGACGACCTGCCCGGCGGCACGTCGCGGCTCTTCGCGGGGGCGGTCGGCGTCGAGCGCGTCCTCGTGAACGGGCAGCCGATCGTCGTCGACGGCGCGACGACCGGCGACACCCCCGGCGTCATCGTCCGCTCGGGTCGCGGCACGGAGACGGTGACCGTCCCCGCGGGCCGATGACGCGCGTCGCGCGCGCGTCCGGACGGTCGGCGCGACGCGCGGTGGTACCTTCCGAGCCCCCGATCGAGTGAGGGAGACGATGGCCGCGACCGCGACCAAGCCGTACCGGCTCCTCATCGGCGGCGAGTGGACGACCGGCTCGGCCGGCACCTACGACGTCGTCAACCCGGCGACCGAGGCGGTCGTGGGTACGGCGCCGGAGGCGAGCGGCGCCGACGCCGAAGCCGCGGCCCAGGCCGCCCGCGACGCGCTCCCCGCGTGGAGGCGCACCCCACCCGAGCGCCGTGCCGAGCTGCTCTCGGCGCTCGCCGGCGCGATCCGCGCCCGCAACGACGACCTGCTGCCGCTGATCATGGCCGAGACCGGCGCGACGCTGAAGGTCGGCTCGGCCTTGCAGGTGCCCCAGGCCGTGGCGCGCTTCGAGCGCTACGCGCGCGGCGCGCTCGAGGACATCTCGATCCCGCTGCCGCCGTCGGTGATGCCGTCCACGCCGCTGGCGCCAGGCGGACTGATCGGCGGCCTCGGGCTGCGCCAGCCGGTCGGCGTGGTCGCCTGCATCTCGCCCTACAACTTCCCGCTGGTCAACATGGCCGGGAAGGTCGGCCCGGCGCTCGCCACCGGCAACACGATCGTGATGAAGCCCGCGCCCCAGGACCCGCTGGCGATCATCGAGTTCGCCGACCTGTGCCGGCAGGTCGGCTTCCCGCCCGGCGTCGTGAACGTCGTCACCGGCTCCTCGCCTGAGCTCGGCGAGGCGCTCGTGCGCTCGAAGAACGTCGACATGATCTCGTTCACCGGCTCGACGGCGGTCGGGGCGAGGATCTTCGAGGCGGGTGGCCAGACCATGAAGCGCCTCCTCCTCGAGCTCGGCGGCAAGGGCGCCTGCGTCGTGTGCGAGGACGCCGACCTGGCGAAGGCCGTCACGGCGCTCGTGAGCGTGTGGGGCTTCCACTCGGGCCAGATCTGCACCGCGCCGACGCGCGCCATCGTGCACCGCAGCACCTACGACCGGCTCGTCGCCGGCCTCACCGCCGCCGCGCCCAACCTCGTCGTCGGGCCGCCCGAGAGCCCCGACACGGTCGTCGGACCCGTGATCTCCGCCCGGCACCGCGACCGGGTGGAGGAGTACATCGAGACGGGCGCGAAGGAGGGCGGGTCGCTCGCCATCGACGGGCGCCGCCCCGACAACGTGCAGCAGGGGTTCTACGTCGGCCCGACGCTGCTCACCGACTGCACGAACGACATGTCGGTCGTGCGCGAGGAGATCTTCGGGCCCGTGATCGTCGTCGTGCCCTTCGACGACGAGGACGAGGCGATCCGGCTCGCCAACGACTCGGACTACGGGCTCTACGACTACGTCTTCTCCGAGGACACGGGCCGAGCGTTCGAGATCGCCCAGCAGCTCGAGGCGGGCCACGTCGGCATCAACACGGCGCAGCGCAACCACGAGGCGCCCTTCGGCGGCTTCAAGATGAGCGGCGTCGGGCGGGACGGCGGGGTGTTCGGGCTGCACGCCTACACCGAGATCCAAGCGGTGATCTGGCCCGGGTAGCCGGGCAGGAAGGGACGCCATGAAAGGCCTCGTCTACGACGGGACGAAGGCAGCGATCCGCGACGACGTCGAGGTGCGCCCCCCGGGGCCGACCGAGGTCAAGGTGCGGGTGGTGTCGGCCGGGCTGTGCCACAGCGACCTCAGCGTCATCGACGGCACCATCCCGTGGCCGACGCCGGCGGTGCTCGGTCACGAGGGCGCGGGGATCGTCGCCGAGGTCGGAGAGGCGGTCACGCACGTCGCGCCGGGGGACCACGTCGTCCTCCACACGCTCGCCTACTGCGGCGCGTGCAAATGGTGCAACACCGGCCGACCGGCATGGTGCCGCAAGAGCATCGCCAACGCCAGCCAGCCGTTCACCGTCGGCGGCGAGGCCGCATGGAACTTCGCGGCCGCGTCGTTCTTCTCCGAGCACACGGTCGTCAAGGGCATCCAGTGCGTGAAGATCGACGACGACATCGACCTGTCGGTCGCCTGCCTCATCGGCTGCGGCGTGCTCACCGGCATCGGCTCGGTGTGGAACCGCACGAACCTGGGGCAGGGCGACACGTGCGCCGTGTTCGGGGTCGGCGGGGTCGGCCTCAACGTCATCCAGGCGGCGAGGGCGAAGGGCGCGCGGCGGATCTTCGCCATCGACACCGTCGCGTCGAAGGAGTCGGCGGCGCGCGCCTTCGGCGCGACCGACTTCATCCTCGCCGGTCCAGGGGTCGACGTGGTCGCCAAGATCCGCCAGGAGCTGCCCACCGAGATCGCCAACGTCGTCGGCTCCTTCGGGGAAGGCGGTGTCGACTACGCCTTCGACTGCGTGGGGCACCCCGACCTGCTGAACGCCGCGCTCGAGATGCTCGACTGGGGCGGCACGGCCGTCGCGGTCGGCGTCCCCGCGCCGACCGCCACCGTGCCGGCCCGGGTCGGGAACTTCACGCACGTCGAGCGGACCCTCACCGGCTCGAGGGCCGGCTCGCACCGTCCGCACTGGGACATCCCCCTCATCATCGACGCGTACAAGCGCGGCCAGATCAAGCTCGACGAGCTCGTGAGCGAGCGCTACCCGCTCGAGGACTGGGAGCGGGCGGTCGACGACCTGCACGACGGCAAGCTGGCCCGCGGCGTGCTCGCCGTCACCGCGCCGTGAGCGGCGCCACGTCCCGGGAGGTCTGACGTGCTGCCGCCCGAGGTGAAGGAGCTCGCGGCCCAGGTCCGGAACTGGGGCCGATGGGGTGCCGACGATGAGATCGGCACGCTGAACCTCATCACCGACGACGTCGTGCGCGCTGCCGCGTCGGAGATCAAGGTCGGGCGGCGCCTGTCGCTCGGGCTGCCCCTGGATGAGGAGGGGCCCCAGACGGGCGTGATCCCGGGTCGGGACAACCCGACCCACGAGATGATCATGGTCGACGCGCCGCTCACCGGCGACCCGTCGAACTTCACGACGAGCGACGACAAGGTCGTGCTCGCGCTCCAGGCCGCCACGCACTGGGACGCCCTCGCGCACGTCAGCTACGAGGGGCAGCTCTACAACGGCGTGCCGTCGAGCGTCATCACCGAGACCGGCGCGGCGCGGATGGGGATCGACAAGATCCGCACGCTCGTCGGGCGGGGCGTGCTCCTCGACGTCGCCGCCGCGAAGGGGGTCGACCGACTCGAGGGCGGGTACGCGCTCACCGCGGCCGACCTGGACGCGGCGTGCGCGCACGGCCACCTCGAGATCCACCCCGGCGACATCGTGCTGCTCCGCACGGGACAGATGAAGTGGTTCTTCGAGGGCGACCGGGAGAAGTACGGGGCGCCCGCACCGGGCCCGTCGCTGCAGACGGTGGCGTGGTTCCACGACCACGATGTCGCGGCGGTCGCCACCGACAACATCACGTTCGAGGTGTACCCGTCGGAGCGGGAGGACGCGCTGCTACCCGTCCATCTCCTCCACCTCGTCGACATGGGCATGACCCAGGGCCAGAACTGGAACCTCGAGGAGCTGGCTGTCGACTGCGCCGCCGACGGCCGCTACGCGTTCTTCCTGGACGCGTCCCCGCAGCCGTTCACCCACGCCGTCGGGAGCCCGGTGAACCCCATCGTGGTCAAGTAGGTCGTGGGCCGCTTCGACGACCGGGTCGTCGTCGTCACCGGTGCGGCGTCCGGCATCGGCCAGGCCACGGCGCGGCGCTTCGGCGCGGAGGGCGGCGTCGTCGCCTGCCTCGACCTGAACACGATCGGCGCCGAGGCCACGGCCGTGCTGATCCACGCCGACGCGGGGCGGGCCCGCCCGTACCACTGCGACGTGAGCAACGCCGCGGCGGTCGACGACGCGATCGCGCGGGTCGTCGACGAGCTGGGACCGCCGTCGGTGTGCTGCAACGTCGCGGGGATCGGCAAGTTCGCCCGCTCGGAGGAGGAGCCGGTCGAGGAGTTCGAGCACATCATCCGGGTGAACCTCGTCGGCACGTTCGCCGTCTCGCGGGCCTGCCTCCCGCACCTCTTGGAGGGCGGCGGCGCGATCGTGAACGTCTCCTCGAGCGCGGGCTTGTTCGGACAGCCCTACAACGCCGCGTACTGCGCGTCGAAGGGTGGCGTGTCGCTGCTCACCCGCGCGATGGCGGTCGAGTTCAACCGCCGCGGCGTGCGGGTGAACGCCGTGGCGCCGGCCGGGATCGACACGCCCCTGACGAAGCAGTTCGCGTTCGTCGAGGGGACCGACGTGCGCGACTACCAGAAGATGTTCCCGCCGACGGGAGAGATGGCGGAGCCCGAGGCGGTGGCGGCGCTCATCGCCTTCCTCGCCTCCGATGCGGCCGGTTACATCTCCGGCGCCGTCGTCCCCATCGACATGGGCGTCACCGCCTGACGCTCAACAGGCGCGCCTGGGTAGCTCGCACCGCTCCTTGAAGCCCTGACCCGTCAGACCCATCGCGGCGTTGAAGCGCGACCGCATGTTCTCGACACAGACGATCTCGGTCAGCTCGACGAGCTGGCCCTCGTCGAGGTGCTCCCGAAGCCGCGCCACCAGGTCGTCGTCGACCGTCGGCGGCGTCGCCGTCATCGCCTCGGCGTACTCCATGACGAGCCGCTCGAGCGGGCTGAAGAGGTCACTATCACGCCAGCTCGGCGCGGCCTCGATCTTGTCGAATGGAACGCCCTTCGCGTGCAGGGCCCAGTAGCCGAAGTCGATGCACCACCGGCAGCCGATCGCGACCGCGGCCGCCAGATCGGCCATGTCCTTCAGCGAATCGTCGACCCGGTCCCACTTGGTGACCTGCTGCTCGAGGTGGCCGACCGCCTTCGCCACCTGGGGCTGGTGGGCCATCGCCTGGAAGGGCTCGAGCACCACCCCGAAGCGGCGGCGGACGAACCAGCCGCCGATCCGGTAGGAGAGACTCGGCGGAGGATCCAACGAGATGCGTGCCATGTCCGGCCTCCTTCGTCACATCTGCGGCGTGCCGCGGGTCAGTCCCTTGACCCCACCCGACCGCGGGATGTGACCGATGGACGAGTCCGACTGGCTGGCCGCCGGCTTCGAGGGGCACCGGCGCCGCCTGCGCGGCGTCGCGTACCGCATGCTCGGCTCGGCGACCGAGGCGGACGACGCCGTCCAGGAATCGTGGCTGCGGCTGAGCCGGACGGGAGCGGAGGGCATCGACAACCTCGGCGGATGGCTCACCACCGTCGTGGCGCGCGTCAGCCTGAACATGCTCCGCTCCCGTCAGCACCGACGCGAGGAGCCGCTCGACGAGCAGCCGCCGGATCCTCGGGCTGTCGGCGCGACCCGCGATCCCGAGGACGAGGCGCTCCTGGCCGACTCGGTCGGCCTGGCGCTGCTCGTCGTGCTCGACACGCTCACGCCGGCCGAGCGCCTCGCGTTCGTGCTGCACGACATGTTCGCCGTGCCGTTCGACGACATCGCCCCGATCGTGGACCGGTCGCCCGACGCAGCCCGGCAGCTCGCGAGCCGGGCCCGACGCCGCGTGCGTGGGGTGTCGGCCGTGCCCGAGGTCGACCTCGCCCGGCAGCGCGAGATCGTCGGCGCGTTCCTGGCCGCGGCCCGCGACGGAGACTTCGACGGCCTCGTCGCGGTGCTCGACCCCGACGTCGTGCTGCACGCCGACGCGAGCGCCGACCCGGCCGGCGAGCCCCGCGAGCTGCACGGCGCGGCCGTCGTGGCGAGCAACGCGGCCCGGTTCTCGGCGCGGGCACGGTTCTCGCAGCTGGCGCTCGTCAACGGTTCGGTCGGACTCGTGACCGCCCCGCGCGGGAGGCTGTTCCTCGTGCTCGGATACGAGTTCGGCGGCGACCGGATCACCGGGATCGACGTCATCGCCGACCCCGACCGGCTCCGCGACCTCGACCTGGCCGTCCTCGAGTTCTAGCCCGACGCTGGACAGGCGCGCCCGACGCCCGGTTCACTGGCGCCGTCGCGCGAGGGAGGTGCCGTGGGTCGCTTCGGGTTCGACGTCGTCGACGCTGACGGTCACGTGGTGGAGACGCGCCGGCGACTGGCGCAACACGGATGGTCGGGCGAGGGGACCGAGCTCATCGACGCGCTGCTGTTGTGGGAGCACCGCGCCGACTGGGGTGACCGACTCCGCCCCGAGGTGAACGGCGGCGCGTTCGATCCAGGGGCGCGGCTCCGGGACATGGAGCGCGAGGGCATCGACGTCGCGGTGAACTACCCGACGGCGCTCCTCGGCGTCTCGGACTTCCCAGACGTCGCGTCGAGCGGCACAGCGTGCCGTGCGTTCAACGACTGGTTCGCCGCGACGTACCACGCGGCCTCGCCCGAACGCCTCCTCGCTGCGGCGCTCGTGCCGCTCGGCGACGGCGACGCCGCGGCGACCGAGGCGCGCCGGGCGGTCGGAGAGCTCGGTGCGGTCGCCGTGATGGTCCAGCCGTACGCGGGGGACCGCCACCTGTGCGACCCGGCTCTCGACCCCTTGTGGGACGCGGCCCAGGAGCTCGGGGCGCCGGTCGCGATCCACGGGAGCCGGCATACGTGCCCGCCCCACCTGCGCTTCGACACGTTCCGCAACCAGGCGCGGTTCTACGCGCTGTCCCACCCGTTCCAGCAGCAGGTCGCGATGGGCGACCTCGTGCTCGGCGGGGTCCTCGAGCGCTACCCGGCCCTGAAGGTCGCGTTCCTCGAGTCCGGCGTCGGGTGGATGCCGCACTTCATCGACCGCCTCGACGAGGCCTACCGATCCGTCCGCGAGGACTGGACCGACGATCGCTTCGAGCTCCCGCGCCCGCCGCACGAGTATGTGCTGTCGGGCCGCTGCTGGTTCTCGTGCGAGCCCGACGAGCCGAACCTCGCCGCCGCGGTCGCGTTTCTCGGCGAGGACCAGGTGATCTACGCGTCCGACTACCCCCACTTCGACTGCTCGTTCCCCGACAGCGTCGAGGAGCTCGTCGACGAGAGCGGCCTGGACGCGCGCGTCGTGCGCAAGGTGGCCGCCCTGAATGCCCGAGCCTTGTACGGCCTGTAGGCCCGTCGGCGGGGGAGGGCAGCCGGTAGCCTCCGGGCATGACGCAGCAACCGACGGCCATGGGTCACGGCGTGAAGCAGCGCGACGTGATCCGCATGAACGCCGAGGAGATCGACGCCCTCCTCCAGAGCGAGCGCACCATGCACTGCGCGACCATCAACCACGACGGGACGATCCACCTCGTGGCCATGTGGTACGGCTTCCTGGAGGGCTGCCCCGCGCTCGAGACCAAGGCGAAGAGCCAGAAGGTCAAGAACCTGCGCCGCAACGACCAGATCAGCTGCCTGGTCGAGACGGGCGACACCTACGACGAGCTGCGCGGGGTCGAGATCGTCGGGCACGGCGAGATCGTCGACGACCCCGAGCGGATGCTCGCCCTCGGGATCAGCGTGTTCGAGCGCACCCAGGGCCTCCCCTACAAGGAGGAGTTCCGCCCAGCGGTCGAGCAGATGCTCAACAAGCGCGTCGTCGTGAAGATCCACGTCGACAAGTACGTCTCGTGGGACCACCGCAAGCTCGGGCTGCCGCCCACCGGGTGACGACCGGCCACCTCTACGAGCGAATCGGCGAGGGCTACGCCCGTCACCGTCGCAGCGACCCGCGCATCGTCGCCCAGATCGACGAGGCGCTCGGCGACGCCCGCTCGGTCCTGAACGTCGGGGCGGGCACGGGATCCTACGAGCCCGTCGGGCGGCGCGTCGTGGCCGTCGAGCCGAGCGCGGTGATGCTCGGACAGCGCGGCGCCCAGGCGGCGCCCGCCGTCGAGGGCGTCGCCGAGGCGCTACCGATCGCCGACCGGGCCGTCGACGCGGCGCTCGCCGTCCTGACCCTCCACCACTGGGGCGACCTGCGCGCCGGCCTCCGCGAGCTGCAGCGCGTCTCACGACGCCAGGTCGTGTTGCACTTCGTGCCCGGCCAGCCGTTCTGGCTGGCCGACGAGTACCTCCAGGAGGTGCGCGACCTCGAGACGGTCGGCATCCCGACCGTCGAGGACGTCGCCGAGCTGCTCGGCGCGGGCCTCGTCGACGTGGTCCCCGTCCCGGCCGACTGCGTCGACGGCTTCTTCTCGGCCTTCTGGCGCCGCCCCGAGGCCTACCTCGACCCCAAGGTGCGGGCCTCGATCTCGTACTTCGCCCAGCTTGACCCCGGTGCGCTCGCGCCCGGCCTGGCGCGCCTGCGCGCCGACCTCGAGTCCGGTGCGTGGTCTCGTCGTCACGCCGACCTGCTCGCCCGCGACGAGTTCGACGGGGGCTACCGCCTCATCGTCGCCGGGTGATCAGACCGGAGCCGCGGTGACGGTCTCGGTGTCGCGGCCCGAGCGCAGCAGCGTGCCCGGCCGCTCACCGGTCAGCTCGCCGTCCCGGGCGATCTCGACGCCGTTCACCAGCACGTGCTCGATGCCCTCGGCGCCGGCGTAGAGGCGGCCCGCGCCGGCTGGCAGGTCGTTGCGCCACACGACCGGTGAGGGCGCGACCCGGTCCGCGTCGAGCACCACGAGGTCGGCGTGCCAGCCCTCGGCGACCCGACCGCGCTCGCGGATCCCGTAGAGGCGCGCTTGCCGGTCGGTGAGCAGCTGCACGGCCTCCTCGAGCGGCATGAGGCCCCGCTCACGACAGGACCGCAGCATCGAGGTGCTGTACGTGAAGGTGGACAGCATGTCGAGGTGCGCGCCCGCGTCGGACGCGCCCACCACGGCGCGCTTGTCGCGCCAGATGTCACGGCGCAGCTCCCACGACGCGTCGTCGTTGCCCGCCAGCGGCGGCAGCAGGACGGTGCGGAGCTCGTCGGCGAGCACGATGTCGAGCAGCGCGTCGAAGGGTGCCTGGCCCCGCTCGGCCGCGATGTCCCCGACCCTCCGGCCCGCGAGCCCCTGGTTCCCGGGCGCGAACGTCTCGACGATCGTCATGTTCTCCCAGGTGGCGAGACCCCGCAGCATGCCGGCGTCCTTCGACGCGGCGCGCTCGGCGAGGCGAGCCCGCTCGGCGGGGTCGGCCAGCGCGCGCATCTTCTCGTCCGGCGGGAGCGCCATCGTCTTGTTCCACCCGGGGAGGGCGTCGAGCACGAACCCGGCCTTGAAGGTCAGGTGGGTCTTCATCACGTCCGGGACGGTGAGCGCGATGACACGCCCGCCCCGGTCGGCCGCGTAGTCGGACGCCTGCAGGGCGTTCCACGCGAACTCGGCGCGCGCCGCGTTCGGGACGAGCACGTTCCAGTTGAGCGGGCGATCGGCGGCCTGCGACATGCGGGCCATGAGCTCGAGGTGCTCCTCGTTGAACCCGCCGACGGACGGGATGAACTCGAGCGTCGTGCCCTCATGGCGCCCCGCCTCCGACGCCAGGGCGACGAGCTCCTCGGGCGTCGCCGAGCGGGACGGCACCGGGTCGCCGTTGCCGTCGTTGTGCGTCGTGGCCTGGGAGGAGGAGAACCCGAGACCGCCGGCCTCCAGGGACTCGCCGAGGAGCCGCGTCATCGCCTCGACGTGCTCCCGCTTCGCCTCGTGGCCGACGGCGTCGTCGCCCATGACGACGCGGCGCAGCGCGCTGTGGCCGACGAGGAAGCCGGCGTTGACCGCCAGCGTCCCGTCGAGGCGGGCGAGGTACTCGCCGAACGAGCGCCAGTCGTAGGGCACGCCCGCCACGAGCGACTCGAGCGGCATGCCCTCCACCCGGGCGAGCATCCGGGTGAGGTACTCGGTCTCGCTCGGCTCGACCGGGGCGATCGTGAAGCCGCAGTTCCCGCCGACCACGCTCGTCACACCGTGGAAGGGCGACGGGGTCGTCGCCGGGTCCCACAGCACCTGCGCGTCGTAGTGGGTGTGGATGTCCACGAACCCGGGTGTCACCACGAGCCCGTCGGCGTCGATCGTGCGGGTCGCGTCCTCGTCCACCGCACCGATCGCGACCACGCGACCGTCGCGCACGCCGACGTCGGCCCGCCGTCGCGGGCCGCCCGTCCCGTCCACCACCTCGCCACCGCGGATCTTCACGTCGAGCACGGCGCGCACCCCCTCGTCCTGACCGGACTATCAACCAAACGCTAGCGTGCCGACGACTCGCGCCGGCCGGCCGGAGGGGGAGACCGTTGGGGACGATCGCGGTGACCGGCTCGGCGGGTGGGATCGGCGGCGCCATCCGGCGACGCATCGAGTCCGCGGGCCATCGGGTGATCGGCGTCGACGTGCGCGACACCGAGGTCATCGCCGACTTGTCTTCGGGCGCGGGGCGAGCGGACGCCGTCGCCGCCGTGCGCGCCGCCGCGCCCGATGGGCTCGACGGGCTCGTGGTCGCCGCGGGCATCGGCGGCAGCACACCGGCGCCGTCATCGATGGTGGTGCGCATCAACTACTTCGGTGCGGTCGAGCTCCTCGACGGCCTGCACGCCGACCTCGCCGACGGGCAGCTCCGGGCCGCCGTCGCGATCGCGTCGAACTCGGCCACGGCCGTCCCGCACTCGGACCTCACGCTCGCCGACCGCTGCCTCGACGGCGACGAAGAGGGGGCCGCGGCGCTCGCCGACGCGATGGACGGCGAGATGGTGTACGCGCTGGGCAAGCTGGCGCTCGCCCGCGCCGTGCGGCGCCGCGCCGTGGCGTGGGCGCCGGGTGTGCGCCTGAACGCCGTGGCGCCCGGTCCCGTCTTGACGAACCTCACCCGGGCCGCGCTCGAGCACCCGGTCACCGGCGACCTCATCCGCCAGTTCCCCGTCCCGCTCGACCGGTGGGGCGAGCCCGAGGAGATCGCGGCCGCCGTGTGGTTCCTGCTCTCACCGGACGCGAGCTGGGTGACGGGGTCGGTGCTCTTCGCCGACGGGGGCACCGACGCGCTGCTCCGCCCGGACGCGATCTGAGGAGGCGGCATGCCCGCGTTCGACCTGCGCCCCGCCGACGAGGGTCGGCACCTCCCCGGGACGGACGACCTGTGGGGCGAGTCGTGGTACCACGACTTCGCCGCGGCCGACGGGTCCTACGGCGGCTACCTGCGCCTCGGCCTGTACCCCAACCTCGAGGTCGCGTGGTGCTGGGTCTACGTCGTGCGCCGCGGCGAGCCCGTCGTCGCGCTGCTCGACCACGCCGCGCCCTGCCCGCCGCGCGACGCGCCCCTCGACGTGGACACGCCGCGCCTCTCGATGTCGTGGCGCTGCGCCGAGCCGCTCGCCCGGTGGCACGTCACGGCGAGCGGGACGGGCGTCGCGCTGGCTGACCCGGCCGACGCCTTCCGTGGTGCTCGCGGCCCGGACGTCGACGTGCGCGTCGACCTCGAGTGGCGCGGCGCCGCGCCGGTCTTCCCGTACCAGGCGATGACCCGGTACGAGCAGGCGGCCTGGGTGGAGGGCGAGGTCGTCGTCGGCGGCGACCGCATCGCCGTGCGCTGCCCGGGCGAGCGGGACCACTCCTGGGGCGTGCGCGACTGGTGGCTCCTGCCCTGGCTCTGGACCTCGGGGCGCCTCGACGACGGCACGTGGTTCCACGGCGTGCGGTCGCTCATCGACGAGCTCGGGGAGTCGAACTTCCAGACCGGCTTCGTGCTCGATCCCACCCTCGCCGCGCACGAGGTGGCCAAGATCACGTTCACCCCGCGCCTCGACGCCGACGCGCTCCTCGTCGACGGCGACATCGACCTCGACGGCCGCCTCGCGCTGCACGTCACGGCCGAGCTCCAGGCGCCGATCCTCCTCGAGGCGAAGGACGGGCGGCGCTCCCGCTTCCCGCGGGTGCTCAGCCGCTTCGCGACGCCCGACGGGCGGACCGGGCGCGGGTGGGTCGAGCTGAACTGGCCCGACGGCTGGCCGCGCTGATCAGGCCATCTTCGCGATGACGTTCGTCGCGAACTCCTCGCTCGCCGCCAGCTTCGCGTCCAGCGACGACCGGTAGTCGCGGCCCTCCTTCATCTCGGCGAGCATCCAGGGCGCGCACACCATGTCGGTCACGCCCGCGTCCTCGAAGCGCCGGTAGAGGTCGACGTCGGGCTCGGCCAGGAGCGCGAGGTAGATGGTGAACGGCTCGCCGGCACGACCGGCCGCGGCACGCGCCGTCGCGAGGTTGTCGAGGTGACGGGTCGCGTCCTCGGGGGTGTACGGCCCGGCGCCGATCCAGCCGTCCCCGAGGGCCGCCGCCCGGCGGATCGCCGGGGGGCTCTCGCCGCCGACGTAGATCGGGACGGGCTTCGCCGGCGTCGGGTGCATCTGCATCGGCGGCACGTCGTAGTGCGGCCCGTGGTACTCGACCCACCCCGGGCCCCACAGCGCGCGGAGCGCGGGGATCATGTCGTCGAGGCGGACCCCGCGGTTGTGGAACTCCTGCCCGGTGGCGTCGAACTCCTCCTTGCACCAGCCGACGCCCACCCCGAGGCGCACCCGGTCGTGGGAGAGGACCGCCGCGGTGCCGACGAGCTTGGCCACCGTCACCAGGTCACGCGCCGGCGCGATGTAGACGCCGCTCGTGAAGCACAGCCGCTTCGTGACCGCGGCCATGGCCGAGACGAGGCACCACGTGTCGGGCCAGTCGGCCTCGGGCGACCAGATCGGGGAGCCGTCGTCGTGCGGGCTGTACGTGTACCGGCTCGTCAGGCGCTGTGGAAAGAAAAGGTGGTCCGAGATGTACATCCCGGCATAGCCCATCTCGTCCGTGGCCTGGCACAGCTCGAGCAGCTGGTCGGTCTCCAAGAAGGCGACCGCCTGGTGGAAGCGCATCCTCTCTCCTGTCCTAGGCCGCGTGGGGCACGTCGTCGGGCCGGGGGCGGGGCAGCCCGAGGATCTCCGCGGCGTCGTCGCAGCCCGCCACCGGCCGCCCGACCTCGGCGCACAGCGCGACCGCTTCCCGGACGAGCTCCTCGTTCGTCGGCGCGCGCGGCCCGGCGAAGTCCTCGAGGCCGACGTGGAGGTGCGCGCCCCGCTCGAGCGCGGCGCGCGCCACGGGCGAGCCGAGCAGGTCCCCGCCGATCACCGCCACCGACCAGGCGAGGCCCGAGCCCTCGAGGAGCTCGCAGTACGCGTCGAGCGCCCGAAGGGTCGGGGGCAGCCCGAACGCCGCGCCACCCCGCTCCGATCCGCTCGTCGGGTAGCCGAAATCCCCGCCGAAGTAGAGCTTCACCATCGCCCCGCGCGGGAGGCGACCCGCCCGGTGCCAGGCCAGCGCGGCGCGCAGCCAGCCCGGCTCGAAGATCGCCATGCTCGGTCCCAGCGCGAGGCGCTCGCACAGCTCCGCCTGGTAGCGGATGTCCCCGAACGAGTTGGCGTACACGAAGCCGGGCGCGGCCGGGAGGCCGTCGTCGGCGACCCCGCCGAGGTTCACCGAACCGGGGTCGATGATCCCGATGCGCAGCCGGCCCGACTCCGCGAGGGGGGCCATGTGCGAGTACGCCCCCTCGACGCCGGGGCCGAAGTTGGTCGTCGGATACAGGAGGGCGTCGGGACGCGCCGCGAACACCGGGGTCCAGCCCTCGATGTAGCGCGCCGCCGACTCCGCCCCCGGGACCATCACCTTGTCGACGTGGTTGTGGACGATCGACGCGCCGGCCGCGAAGCACGCCAGCGCGTCGGACGCGATCTCGTCCGGCTGCCGCGGCACGTGCGGGTTGCGCTCCTTCGTCGTCGTCCCGTTGATGGCGGCCTCGACGATGACGGCGTCCACGGCGTCCCCCTTCCGCACAAAACTGCAACGTGTTGCAGTTCGCTGGCGGGCGACGGTACCGTGCCGCGGCCGGCGAGAAAAGAGGACGTGTGCTAATCGACCTGACGCCCGAGCAGCGGGCCCTCCAGGCGGAGCTGCGCCGGTACTTCGCGTCGCTCATGACGCCGCAGCGGCGAGCCGAGCTCACCGGCGGCGAGGCGGGCGGCGAGGCCTACCGCGACCTCGTCCGCCAGCTCGGGAAGGACGGCTGGCTGGGCGTCGGGTGGCCCACGGCGTACGGCGGGCAGGGCCGGACCCCGATGGAGCAGTACCTCTTCTACGACGAGGCGAACCGGGCCGGCGTGCCGCTCCCGCTCGTGACCCTGAACACCGTCGGGCCCACGCTGATGCAGTTCGGCTCGGAGGAGCAGAAGCAGGCGTTCCTCCCGAAGATCCTCTCGGGCGAGCTGCACTTCGCGATCGGCTACAGCGAGCCGGGCGCGGGCACCGACCTGGCGAGCCTGCGCACCCGTGCGGTGCGCGACGGCGACGAGTACGTCATCAACGGCCAGAAGACGTTCACGACCGGCGGGCACGACGCGGACTGGATTTGGCTGGCGTGCCGCACCGACCCGGACGCGCCGAAGCACAAGGGCATCTCGATCATCCTCGTGCCGACCGACGTCGCGGGCTTCAAGCACACCCCGATCTGGGTGCTCGGCGGGGGGCACACGAACGCGACGTACTACGAGGACGTCCGCGTGCCGGTCAGCAACCGGGTCGGGAACGAGAACGAAGGCTGGAAGCTGATCACGCGTCAGCTGAACCACGAGCGCGTGGCGCTCGGCCCGGCCGGGCGTCTCGAGCGTCACCTCGACGCGGTGCGCCGCTGGGCGCAGGCCACCCGCCTCGCCGACGGCTGCCGCGTCGCCGACCAGCCATGGGTTCAGATGACGCTGGCGCGCGTGTACGCCGTGTGCGACGCGCTCAAGCTCGCCAACTGGCGCGTCGCGAGCGACCTCGCCGCCGGCGGGCTGAACCCGGCCGACGCGTCGTCGATGAAGGTGCTCGGCACCCAGGGCCAGGTCGAGTGCCTTCGGCTCCTCCTCGAGGTCCTCGGCCCCGCCGGCTACCTCGCCGCCGACACGCCCGAGTCGGTGCTGCGGGGCCAGCTCGAGCAGGCCTACCGGCAGGCCCCGGTCGGCACGTTCGGCGGCGGCGTGAACGAGGTCCAGCGCGAGATCATCCAGATGGCCGGCCTCGGCATGCCCCGGGCCCCCCGCTAGCCCCGGCCCGCCGCCCCGTTTCGGATACGCCCGGCGCTGGGGCATACTGGTGGGGAATGGCATTCCCCGAAATTGACAGGCTCGATCCCTGGCGCGACCGCGCGCTCGCCCGGTCGCTGGGGCCGGCCCGGGCTCGCTCGGTCGACCGCCTCGAGCGCCTGGTCGACGCCGCCCGGGTGCTCGCCAACGAGACGGGCAGCGCGGCGTTCACCGTGGCGCAGGTCGCGGCGCGGGCCGGCGTCAACCTGAAGGGCTTCTACCTGTACTTCGCCGGCAAGGACGACCTCCTCGTGGCGCTCCTCGAGGAGGACAGCCGCCTCGGTGCCGAGCTCGTGCGCGCCCAGGTCGAGGCGCACACCGACCCGGAGGCGCGACTCCGCGCCGCAGTCACGGGGGCGCTGAACCTGATCACGTGGCCGGGCGCGCTCGGCTACGCCGGCGTGCTCATCCGGGAACACCGACGGCTCTCGGAGAGCCGACCCGAGGAGCTCAACCGCGCGCTCGCGCCGCTCATCGACGTCCTGGCCGACGAGGTGCAGGGCGCCGTCGACGCCGGCGTGGCGAGCGCCACCGACGCGCGCCGGGTCGCCCGCACGATGTTCGCCCTCGTGCTCGAGGCGATCCACGAGGTCGTGCTCGGCCGCGCCGAGGCGCTCACCGAGGCTGAGTTCGTCTGGGAGTTCTGCTGGCACGGCGTCGGGTGTCCCCCCGCGTCCGCCGTGTCTGAGGAGGAGCGATGACCACCGAGACCGAGACCATCAAGCTCGAGACGGCGTTGTTCGACCCGCGCCACGCCGACGCGCCCCACGACATGTACGCCGCGCTGCGGGCCGCTGGCCCCGTGACGCGCGGGATCGGCCTGGAGGGCGTCCCGACCGTCTACGTGACGCGCTACGAGGAGGCCATGTGGGCGCTGCGTCACCCCGAGGTGTTCTCGTCGGCCGAGGCCGTCTCGATCGGGCAGGACCAGCCGCTCATCCCGCTGCAGATCGACCCGCCGGACCACGCCAAGTACCGCCGGTTCCTCGACCCCGAGTTCTCACCCAAGCGCATCGGGGAGCTCGACGCCGACGGCCGCGCGATCGTGAACGGCCTCATCGACTCGTTCCTCGACCGGGGCGGGTGCGACGTCCACGAGGACTTCGCGACGCCGCTCCCGTCGTCGATCTTCCTCCGGCTCATGGGCCTGCCCCGCTCGGATCTCCCCGTGTTCCTCCGGTGGCGCGACGACACGATCCGCCCGAATGTCGCCCCCGGCGACATGGAGGAGGCGGCGGCGATCCGCGAACGGGCCGGCCAGGAGATCACCGCGTACTTCAGCCGGGCGCTCGACGAGCAGGCCCGCGAGCCCGGCCCCGGGCTGATGGCCCGCATCGCGCGCGGCCAGGTCGAGGACCGGCCGCTGACTCGTCGGGAGCAGCTCGGGATCTGCCACCTCCTGCTGCTCGGCGGGCTCGACACGGTGACCGCCACCCTCGATTGCGCGCTGGCGTACCTGGCGCGCAACCCGGAACAGCGGCGCCGCCTGGTCGCCGACCCAGACGTCGCGCCGGGCGCGGTCGAGGAGCTGCTCCGCTGGGAGACGCCGGTGATGATGGTCGTCCGCGTGATCAAGACCGACGCAGAGCTCGGCGGCGTGCAGCTCTACGCCGGCGACCACGCCGCGATCGTCATCGGGGCGGCCAACCTTGACGAGGAGTTCCCCGACGCCGACCGCGTCGAGTTCGCCCGCGAGACGAACCGACACCTCTCCTTCGGCGCGGGACCGCACCGCTGCCTCGGCTCGCACCTCGCTCGACTCGAGCTGCGCGTCGCGCTCGAGGAGTGGCACCGCCGCATCCCGGAGTACCGCATCGCGGACGGGGCCGAGATCCACTACTCCCCGGGAATCCGCCAGGCCAACGCCCTGCCCCTCGTCTGGAGCTGACCCCTAGTTGAGGAGGGCCGGCGCGAGCTCGCGCCAATCGGCGCGCGGGAGCACGCGCAGGTCGGGGGCCAGGGCCTGGATGCACACGTGGTCGGCGCCCGCGGTGCGGTGCTCGGCGACGCGTCGCGCGATCGTCTCGACGTCACCCCAGGCCACGAGCGCGTCGACGAGCCGGTCACTTCCTCCGTTGGCGAAGTCGGCCGCGTCGAACCCGAGTCGCTCCCAGTTGCGCGCGTAGTTCGGCAGCTGCAGATAGATCGCGAGGTGTTGGCGGGCCACCGTGCGTGCCGTGCTTGGGTCGCGCTCGACGACTACCGCCTGCTCCGGGGCCAGCAGTGCGCCGGCGCCGAGCGCGGCCCGCGCTTGCGCCGTGTGCTCGGGCGGCACGAGATAGGGGTGGGCACCGGTGCTTCGCCGGCGCGCGAGGTCGAGCATCCGCGGGCCGAGCGCGGCGAGGAGCCGCTCGGCGGACGGGACGGGCGGCGTCGCTCCGTCGAGGTCGTCGAGGTACCGGTCCATGACCGCGAGCGGTGTCCCGTAGCGGCCGGGCGCGCCGTGATCGACGAGCGGCTGGTGGCTGACGCCCAAACCCAGGAGGAAACGGCCGGGGTGCGTGCCGACGAGTCGGGCGTGGGCGCGGGCCGTCTCCGCTGCGTCGTGCATCCAGATGTTCACGATCCCGGGCACGACGGCGACTCGCGTCGTCGCGTCGAGCAGCGACGCGCACGTGTCGAAGATCGGCCCCCCGATGCCGCCGGGTGGCCACAGGGCCGAGTAGCCGAGCTCCTCGAGCTCCGCTGCCGCGTCCGCGACCTCCCCCGGATCGCCGTAGCGCAGCGCCGCGCTCCAGATCCCCACCCCGCCGAGGTCCACGCCGTCAGTGTGGTCGCGAATCAGAGCACGACGTGCACGTGCGCGGGACCGTGCACCCCGAGCGTCAGGATCTGCTCGATGTCGGCCGAGCGGCTCGGTCCCGTGACGAAGGTGATGGCGCTCGGGAGGGGTGACGGCGAGTGGCCGAGCGCCTCGCCGATCGAGGCGACGAGGTCGGCCTCGTCGACGACCGCGACGTGAGTCCGCGGCAGCAGGCTCGTGCTGCGGGGGTGCGCGGCGTCGAAGACGAGCATGAGCGTGCCCGTGTCGGCGATCGCCGCCGCGCAGCGCGTGACGCCAACCGTCGCGTCGGGCAGCACGTCGAGGTAGGACGGCTCGTGCGGACGGACGACGACGTGCCCCGCCGCTCGCAGCTCAGCGACCAGTCCGTCGAGCGCTGAGTCGTCGTCGACCGCGATCGTCGCCGGCGCCGAGCCCGCGACCTCCAACACGACGGCCGACGGCGTCGCGCCGAGGTGCGGCGTGCCGTCGGCCGCCTCGAGCGCGGTGGCGAACCGGGCGGCGAGCCCGCCGTCAGCTCGCGGCTCGCTCACGGCGCCACCAGTCGTGGAAGGTCTCGGGCACCGGCGGGGGCAGCGCGCGGCCTTCGCCCCAGCCCCGCGCGACCGGGAGGCGTCGGGCCAGGCGGGGCCAGCGGCGCGCCCAGTTGCCGCCCCGGGCCGACCATCGGTACAGCCGCGGGTCGGACCAGGTGCGGCTCCACAGCCCGAAGAACGCCCGGCGCGCGCGGCGGGGCTCGCGCGACGCGACCGCGCCGCGCAGCTCGATCAGCAGGTCGGCGAGCGGGATGCCGACGGGGCAGACGGCCGAGCACGCGCCGCACAGGCTCGTCGCGCCGGGCAGCTCGCGTCCCTCCTCCAGTCCGGAGAGCAGCGGGGTGAGCACCGCGCCCATCGGCCCGGGGTAGACGCCGCCGTACGCGTGCCCGCCGATCGTGCCGTAGACGGGGCAGACGTTGAGGCACGCACCGCAGCGGATGCACCGCAGCATGTCCTCGAACTTTGTTCCGAGCAGCGCCGTGCGCCCCGCGTCGAGGAACACGACGTGGACCTCGTCGGGACCGTCGAGCTCGCCCTCGCGCCGCGGTCCGGTGATCATGGTCACGTACGACGTCAGCGGCTGACCGGTGGCGTGCCGGGTGAGCAGGGGCAGCATCGTCGCCAGGTCCTCGAAGCGCGCCAGCACCTTCTCGACCGGCACGAGCGCGACGTGGATCCGGGGGAGGGTGGTCGTCATGCGCCCGTTGCCCTCGTTCGTGACGAGCACGATCGTGCCCGTGTCGGCGCACACGAAGTTGGCGCCGCTGATGCCGAGGTCGGCGGCCAGGAACTCGCCACGCAGCCGCTGCTGCGCGAACGCGCACAGCTGCTCGCGCTCGTCGGGGAGCCGGTCGCCCGCGAGGTCGGAGAACAGCTCGGTGATCTGGGGACGGGTCTTGTGGACGGCGGGGGCGATGATGTGGCTCGGCCGCTCGGAGGCCCGCTGGATGATCCACTCGCCGAGATCCGTCTCGGTGACGTGCACGCCGTGCTGCTCCAGGTGGTCGTTGAGGTCCACCTCCTCGGTCGCCATCGACTTCGATTTCACGGCGCGGCGCGCCCCACGGGCCGTGGCCAGCTCGGCGACGAGCTCCGCGGCGTCCGCGCCGGTCGCCGCGTGGTGAACCTGAACGCCGAGGCGACGGAGCGACACCTCGGCGCGTGCCACGTTGGCCCGCAGGTCGCGGACGCCGGCGGCGCGGATCGCCGTCCCCCGCTCCTTCAACGCGGCGATGCCCGGCGCCGAGACGGCCTCGTTGCGGGCGTCGTTGAAGCGCGTGGCCATGACGCGGAGCGCGCCCCGAAGCTCGATGTTCTGCAGCGTGGCCTCGACCCGGTCCCGCAGCGGCGGCAGGGGATCGCCGGGATGGCGGTGGCGGGCGAGCTCGCCGGCCGTCGTCACGGCAGCCCCTCGGCGACGAGGTCAGCCACATGCCGGACCTCGAGGTCGAGGCCCCGATGCTGGGCGCGGGTCGCGAGGTGCACCAAGCACCCCGTGTCGCACGCCACGATCGTGCGGGCCCCCGATGCCATCGCCCGATCGAGCTTGTCGTCGGCCATCGGGACCGAGATCTCGGGGTGCAGCACGGAGAACGTCCCGCCGAAGCCGCAGCAGCGCTCCTCGTCGACGAGGTCCACCACCGGCACGCCCGCGGCGTCGAGGACACGGCGGGGCGCGTCGCGGACGTCGAGCTCGCGGAGGAGGTGGCAGGACGCGTGGTACGCGACCGGGGTCTCGACGTGCGCGCCGAGGTCCGGCCGCCCGAGCACGTCCACGAGGTACTCGGTCAGCTCGTACGTCTTCGCCGCGACCGCTTCCAGGCGCGTCCGCTCGGTCCCGGAGACGAGCGTGGGGTAGTAGCGGCGCACCATCGCGACGCACGAGCCCGAGGGCCCGACGATCGCCTCGGCGTCGGCGAACACGTCGACGAAGTGGCGGGCCAGGCGACGCGCGTCCGCCGGGTACCCCGAGTTGTACGCCGGCTGGCCGCAGCACGTCTGGGCCGGCGGGAACGTCACCTCGCAGCCCGCGGCCTCGAGGAGGCGCACCGCCGACCGGCCGGTCGACGGCGAGACCTGGTCCACGAGGCAGGTGACGAACAGGGCGACCTGCGGGCTCATCGGCGCCGCCGGCCCCGGCTCACAGGACGAGCTCGGCCAGGAGGCGCATCACCGTCGGGTCGTGCGCCCCGACGAGCATCGTCGTCACCCGGGAGGCCCGCCAGACCTCGAGGTCGTCACGGATCTTCTCGCGCGGGCCGATCAGCGCGATCGCCTCCACCATCTCGCGCGGGACCGCGGCGGTCGCCTCGTCCTTGCGGCCCGCGAGGTAGAGGTCCTGGATCTTCGTGGCCTCCGCCTCGAAGCCGAGCCGGCAGAACACGTCGAAGTGGAAGTTCATCTCGCGCGCGCCCATGCCGCCGACGTACAGCGCGAGCGACGGGCGCACCCGGTCCGCCGCGCGGTCCACGTCGTCGTCCACGATGACCGTCACCGTGGGCAGGATCTCGAAGTCGTCTGGGCCGCGCCGCGCGCCGGGCCGGCCCCACCCCTCACGCAGCGAGTCGATGTAGAGCGCCTCGTGCTGTGGCGAGTAGAAGATCGGGAACCACCCGTCGGCGATCTCCGCGGCGAGCGCGACGTTCTTCGGCCCTTCGGCCCCGAGGATGATCGGCACGTCCGGGCGCAGCGGATGCACGATCGAGCGGAGCGGCTTCCCGAGCCCGAGGCCGCCCGGGTAGGGGAGCGGGTAGTGGGGGCCGGCGTTCGTGACCCGCTCCTCCCGGGCCAGGACCTCGCGGATGATCGACACGTACTCCCGCGTGCGGGCGAGCGGCTTCGGAAAGGGCATCCCGTACCAGCCCTCGACGACCTGGGGGCCCGAGACGCCGAGGCCGAGCACGAACCGGCCACCCGAGAGGTGGTCCATCGTCAGCGCGGCCATCGCGGCCGCGGTGGGCTGGCGCGCCGACAGCTGCATGAGGTCGGTGCCGAGGCGCACCTTCGACGTCCGGGAGCCCCACCACGCCAGCGGTGTCAACGCATCGGAGCCCCACGATTCGGCGGTCCAGATCGAGTCATAACCCAGGCGCTCCGCCTCGAGCACGAGTTCGGCGGCGCTCGCGGGGGGCTGCGCGCCCCAGTACCCCAGCTGCAGCCCGAGCTTCATGTCCACTCCCGCTCTCGTCGCACCCGTGGCGGCGGCACGGATGAGAACCTATGCCTCCCGCCGAAGGGCCGGGGAAGGGAGGCCCGATGAGCAGCCTCGAGGGGTACGCCACGCTCGTGACGGGCGGCGGCAGCGGCATCGGTGAGGCGTGCGCGGCCGCGCTCGCCCACGACGGCGCGACCGTCACGATCTGCGGGCGGACCGAATCTCGTCTGGAGGCAGCGGCCGAGCGCCTCCGCACCGCGGTCCCCGGTGCGGGCGTCCACACGGTGACGGCCGACGTCACGGACGAGGACCACGTGCGGGCCGCCGTGGCACGGGCGGCCGAGCACACGGGCGCGCTCGACGGCGTCGTCGCCTCCGCCGGCGGATCGCTCCACATGGGCCCGCTCGTGCTCGCCGACGTCGCCGCCGTGCGCGCGACCCTTGACCTCAACATCGTGGGGACCTTCCTCACGCTCAAGCACGCGGCCCCGCTCCTCGCCGAGAGCCGCCGTGGCTCGTTTGTCGGCGTGTCGTCGCACGCAGGGCGCGACACGTTCCGGTTCCTCGGCGCCTACGGCGCAGGGAAGGCGGGCCTCGACATGATCTGTCGCGTCGCGGCGGACGAGCTCGGCCCGGCGCGCGTCCGCGTCAACTCGATGCAACCCGGCATCATCGACAACGAACTGATGACCGCCATCACCGCCGGCGGTCCCGTCCTCGACAGCTATCTCGAGAACATCCCGCTGCACCGCGTCGGCACCGTCGACGACGTTGGCGCGCTGGCCCGGTTCCTGATCGGGCCTGAGTCGGCCTGGATCACGGGGCAGTGCATCAGCGTCGACGGCGGACAGTCGCTCCGGAAGGGCGCGGACTACGGGGCCTTCGCGGCGCCCGCCTACCGGGACCAGGCGGACTGGGCGCTCGTCGTGGAAGGGGAGTAATGGAGCTCGACGGGACGATCGGGGTCGTGACCGGCGGTGCGAGCGGCATCGGCCGCGCGACGGCCCTCGAGCTCGCCCGGCGCGGCGCCCGCGGCGTCGCGATCGCGGACGTGAACGAGACGCGGCTGCAGGAAGCGGCGGCGGAGCTCGTTGCCCTCGGCGCGATCCCGCTGCCGGTGCGGTGCGACGTGTCCCGCGACGAGGACGTCGACGCGCTGCGCGACGCGGTGCTCGACACGTTTGGCCGCGTCGACGTCGTCATGAACAACGCCGGGGTCGTCCTCCTGGGTCCGCCCGACACGCTCACGATGGCCGAGTGGGACTGGATCCTGCAGATCAACCTCTACGGCGTGATCCGGGGTGTCCGGGCGTTCGTGCCCCAGCTCCGCCGGCAGCAGCACGGCTGGCTCGTGAACACGGCGTCGGTCGCCGGGCTGTACGCGCACGCCTGGGACGTCATCCCCTACGTCACGGCCAAGTTCGGCGTCGCCGGTCTCACCGAGGCGCTCGCCCTCTACCTGCGGCCGCTCGGCGTCGGCGTGTCGCTCCTGTGCCCCGGGCGGGTCGAGACCAACATGGCGGACACGGCCCGCGTCGGCGGCACGCCCGACATCGGGCAGTGGCTCCAGCCCATGCCGCTCGAAGCGCCGGTCGCACCTGACGTCCCCGGCCGTCTGGTCTGTGACGCCATCGAGCAGGACCAGTTCCTGATCCTCACCCATCCCGACGCGGTGCGGCCGCGCATCGCCGAGCGCGGCAACGACCCGGACGCGTTCGTTCGCCACCAGATCGCGCGGCTGCCCACGCCACCGAACCTGTGACGGGGTGCTCCACGGTCGGGCGGCGCGGGCGTGTGGGGCTACCGTGCCGCGCGGCCAGCGCGCCACCGCACCGGCGTGAGAGGGGTGGTCCGTGAGCACACGACGGGCGCGCGACGACGAGATCGCGGCGTGGCAGGACGACGGCTGGGTCCTCCTCGAGGGCCTCATCGGCACGGACGAGATCGACGCCGCGGCGGCTGACCTGGTCGAGATGTACCCGACACCTGAAGCGTTCCACGCCGACCCGGACGGCGAGACCGAGCGGTGGAAGGGCCAGCCCCCGGCGTCTCGGGACCCGTTCGTGTGGCCCCCGGACGGGCCGGGGTTCCGTCCCGAGCAGCACCGATGGAACTACGAGTTCCCATGGCCCGGCTCCGGTGCACTGAACCGCCTGTGCGTCCATCCCTCGATCGTCGACTTCGCCGAGCGCGCGCTGCAGACCACGGACCTGCGGCTCTACCAGGCGCACACGTCCGCGAAGTACACGGGCATCACGAACTACGAGCAGCCGATGCACACCGATCGCAACCACTCGTGGATCCCGCCCCGGTCGGAGCCGCCGTGGTGGCACGTCGAGACGTTCCTCTACCTCTCCGACGTCCACGAGGGCGTCGCACCGACCCACGTGGTGTCCCTTGGCGACTCGACGGGGCATGTCCCCACCGAGCTGCTCGTCATGCCGCAGAACGACCCGGCGCTCTACGCCGCCGAGCGGGCGGCGAAGGGTGGCCGTGGATCGCTGCTCTGTTATCGGACCGATGTGTTCCACCGCGGCGTCGACCTCACCGAGCCCGGCGGGTCGCGCTTCCTGATGGCGATCGCGTTCCGGGGCGCGGGCCAGGACTGGATCGGGTACACGACCACGCAGTCCAAGGCGACGTGGCCCGCATGGACGGCGTTCGTCGAGGCGAGCACGCCTCGTGAGCTCGAGCTCTTTGGGTTCCCACCGCCGGGCCACCCGATCTGGGACGAGGCCCTCCTCGACGCGACCGCCGTGCGCTACCCGAAGCTCGACCTCAGCCCGTGGCGAGCCGCCCTCGCAACGGGATGAGCTGTCGCGCGGGCACGGGCGGCGGCTCCCCCCGCCCGTCGGCGTTCAACCGGCGTCGGTGAACGACAGCGGGATGTGCTTGATGCCGTTGATGAAGTTGGAGCGCAGCCGCGCCGGTTCGCCGGTGAGCTCGAGGTCCCGCCACCGGTCGAGGAGCTCCTCGAAGATCACGCGGATCTCCATGCGGGCCAGGTTCGCACCCAGGCAGAAGTGGGGACCGCCACCACCGAACGCGACGTGCTCGTTCGGGGAGCGCTCCACGTTGAACCTCATCGGGTCGTCGAAGACGGTCTCGTCGCGGTTCGCCGAGATGTACCAGATGACGACCTTGTCGCCCTCGGCGATCTTCGTGTCGCGGATCATGACGTCCTTCGTCGCGGTCCGCCGGAAGTGCATCACCGGGCTGGCGTAACGCAGCATCTCGTCGACCGTGCCGGGGAGCAGCGCGCGGTCGGCCTGGACCTTCGCCAGCTGGTCGGGATGCTCGAGGAGCTGGACCATCCCGTGCGAGATGAGGTTGCGGGTGGTCTCGTTGCCCGCGACCGTGAGCAGCATAAAGAAGAGGTCGATCTCGAGCTGGGTCAGCCGCTCCCCATCGACCTCCGCCTCGCTCAGCACGCTGATGAGGTCGGCACCCCGCGGGTCCTGGGCGCGCTTTGCCTCAGCGAGCTGGGCCGCGTACGCGAAGAGCTCCATCGAGGCCTGCTGCGCCTCCTCCTCGGTGACGCCGTACTCGGGGTCCTCGGAGCCGACCATCCGGTTGGACCAGTCGAACATCTTGTAGCGGTCGGCCTGTGGCACGCCGAGGATGTCGGCGATCACCTGGAGGGGCAGCTCGGCCGCGACGTCGACGACGAAGTCGCACTCGCCGCGCGGCCCGACCTTGTCGAGGATCGACCGGGTGCGCTCCCGGATCGTCGCCTCGAGGCTGTCCACCATGCGGGGCGTGAAGCCCTTGTTCACGAGGCGGCGGTAGCGCGTGTGCATCGGCGGGTCCATGTTCAGCATCATGAGCCGCTGCTGCTCGAGGTCCTCGGGCGGCAGGTCCCAGATGAACACCGCGCCGCGGTTCGACGAGAACGTCTGGTTGTCACGGTTCACCATGACGACGTCGTCGTAGCAGGTGAGGTTCCAGAACCCGGGGCCGTCGCGCTCGGGGTGCCAGAACACGGGCGCCTCGTGGCGCAGCGCCGTGAACCAGTCGTGCGGGACGCCGGGGACGAAGGCGTCGAGGTTGGTGAGGTCGATCTCGTCGAGGTTCATCGTCACCCGGCCGTGGCGGCCTTCTCCTTGTCGAACTCGGGGATCACGTGCTTCCCGAACAGCTCGATGGACTCCATGACCTTCTCGTGCGGGATGTCGTAGGGGTTCACCAGGCATAGAAGCAGGTCGCAGCCCGCCGCCTCGTAGCGGCGGCACGTCTCGACGCACTCGTCCGGGTCGCCGACGACGCCGGCGCCGACGCCGTGGATGTAGTCGAAGTTCAGGTGCTCCAGCGCGCCGTCGCGGCGGTGCTGGAGCGGCCCCGCGGCGTACTGGTAGGTCCCGAGGTCCTGCTTGCGCTCCTCGAGCCACTCGGCCACCGACGCGATGAGGGCGCCGCCGTGCTTCGGGTACCACTCGAAGGACCGCGCCGCCGTCTCGTACGCGTCCTGCTTCGTCGGTCCGCAGTGCACCATCGTGAACGTCGCCGCGGTCTCGTTCTTGAACTTCCCGACGGGCTGGACGCACTCGCTCAGGCCCTCGCGGTACGCCGCGATGTTCTTGATGAGCTCCTCGGGAGGCAGCCCGACGGTGAACGAGCACAGCCCGATGCCCTGCTTGCCGACCTCCTTGTGGCCGTCGAGGCTGCTGGTCGCCCCGAAGATCGGCGGGTGCGGCTTCTGGAGCGGCTTCGGGAGGATCCGGCGGGGCGCGCCCATCTGCCAGTACTCGCCCTTCGCCTGGTACTCGTCCTCCGTCCAGGCGCTCACGATGTGGCCCAGCGCCTCCTTCCACATCGCGCGCGTCTCGTCCGGCTCGAGGTTGAAGCCCTCGAGCTCGGCGCGCGTCGACGAGCGGCCGGTGCCGAAGTCGACCCGCCCGTCCGAGAGCAGGTCGAGGACCGCGGCCGACTCGGCGGAGCGGATCGGGTGGTTGTACGGCTTCGGGAGGAGCCGCACGCCGTAGCCGATCCGGATTCGCTCGGTGCGCGCCGCGACCGCGCCATAGAGCACCTCAGGGTTCGAGCAGTGCGAGTACTCCTCGAGGAAGTGGTGCTCGACGGTCCAGAAGGCGTGGAACCCGACCTGGTCGCCGAGGATCGCCTGCTCGAGCGTGTGCTTGTACGCCTGGTGCTCCTGGTCGGGCGTCCAGGGACGGGGCACCGGGATCTCGTAGAACAGCGCGAACTTCACTGGGCTCCTCCAGTCAGAAAGCCGCGGACCAGGTGCTGCTCGATGAAGCGCCGCACCTGCGCGGGATCGTCGAGGTCGATGGTGGCCGACGGCACCGTGACGAGCGAGATGAGGATCCGCATGATCCACTCCGCCGCCTGTCGCAGGTCGAGGTCGGCGCGCACCTCACCGTCGGCGCGCGCGGCCGAGAGGTACGGGAGCCAGAACTCGATCCACCGGGCGAACATCGCGGGTGACGCGGCGAGCTGCAGCGTCGCGAGCGCGGGCTCGCCGGGGTGCTCGTGGAGCCCGAGCCGGCGCTCGTCGTCGGCGAGATGCCGGACCACGACCGCGGCCTCGGCGACCTTGCCCGCGAGGGTCGGCTGGCGACGCACCGCGGGCTCGGCCTCGTCGACATGCGCCCGCGCCACGCGCTCGAGCACGGCCTGGACGAGCGCGTCGCGGTCGGCGAAGTAGCGGTACACCGACCCGCGGGACACCCCGGCCTCGGCGGCCACGTCGCTCATCGACACGCGCCGCAGGCCCCAGCGGCGCACGCACGCCTCGGCGGCGCACAGGATCCGCTCGGCCGTCGCGGGCGGCTCGGCAGTCGGGGCGAGGGCGGTGGACAACTGAACAAAGCCTATACAGTTGTGCAGGAAGCGTCGAAGGGGCCTGCGTGAGCGACGGACGGCTCGCCGGACGGGTGGCGGTGATTACCGGCGCCGCGTCGGGGCTCGGCGCCGCGTGCGCGACGCGCTTCGCCGACGAGGGCGCAGTGGTCGCGGGCTTCGACGTCACACCCGGCGCGCCCGTGGCGAGCGAGCACCTCGTGGACGTCGGCGACGAGGAGGCCGTCGACGCGGCGCTGGGCGCCGTCGTCGACTCGCACGGACGCCTCGACGTCGTCGTGAACTGCGCCGGGGTCGCCGGCGGCGGCCCGGTCCACGAGCTGGACGCGGCGGAGTGGGCCCGCGTGCTGCGGGTCAACCTGACCGGCACGTACCTGGTGTGCAAGCACGCGCTGCGGCAGATGGTGGCGCAGCGCTCGGGGAGCATCATCAATTTCGCCAGCATCGAGGGGCTCGAAGGGACCGAGGGCGGCAGCGCCTACAACGCGTCGAAGGGTGCCGTCGTCCTGCTCACCAAGAACATGGCGATCGACTACGGGCGCCTCGGGATACGCGTGAACTGCATCTGTCCCGGGTTCATCGAGACGCCGATGTTCGAGTCCGTCATGGGCAGCGAGTTCATGACGCAGTACCGGGACCGGTACCGCGAGGAGCACAAGCTCGGCCGGTTCGGCCGTCCGGACGAGGTCGCAGGGGCCACCCTCTTCCTCGCGTCCGACGACGCGTCGTTCGTCACGGGCCACGCGCTCGTGGTCGACGGTGGCTTCACCGCCGGGATGCGCTCCGGTCTCTCCGATCTGCTGGTGAGCCCGCCGCCCCCAGCCTGAGACCGAACGCGGCCAAGACCGTTCCGCAACTGGGAACATACTGTCCGAACTGCTGATGCCGCACGACACGCAGGGAATGGCGGCCTAGCCGACGGCTTCTGTAACGTGTTCTTGTTTCGCCCGCGGCCCGGGAGGTGTGTCGCGTGTACATCGGCCTCACGAAGGAACAGGAGCAGCTCCGCCAGGAGGTGCGCGCCTACTTCGAGCAGCTCCTGACGCCCGAGGTCCGCGCCCGGCTGACGGGCTCCGGCGGGGTCGGCGACGCGAACCGCCAGGTGGTGCGCCAGATGGGCCAGGACGGGTGGCTCGGCGTCGGCTGGCCCAAGGAGTGGGGCGGCAGGGGCTTCACCGCGGTCGAGCAGTTCATCTGGTTCGACGAGGCGATGCGCTCCGGTGCCCCGGTGCCGATGCTCACGATCAACACCGTCGGCCCGACGATCATGCGCTTCGGGACCGATGAGCAGAAGGAGTTCTTCCTCCCCAAGATCCTCAAGGGCGAGATCCACTTCTGCATCGGCTACTCCGAGCCGGGCGCCGGGACCGACCTCGCCGCGCTGACCACGAAGGCCGAGCGCGACGGCGACGAGTACGT
>JBPYDT010000206.1:0-3942 GCA_051986275.1 Acidimicrobiia bacterium
GCCGCGGCCGGTGACGTACCCACGGCGGTTGAGCTTCGTGACGATCGGCCGGGACTTCTCGCCCTCGTAGGTGCCCCACACGCCGATCACGGTGAGCAGCTTCTGCACCTGCTCGGTGGGCTGGGCGCCCTGGCGCAGCCAGGCGAGCGCCCGGTCGGCGTCGATGTCGACGAGCGACGGCTCGGCCCGGGGGCCGTAGTGCCCGATCGTCTCGATGATGCGCCCGTCGCGGGGCGAGCGCGCGTCGGCGACGACGACGCGGTAGCTGGGCTGCTTCGTCTTCCCGACGCGCAGGAGCCGGATCTTGACTGCCACGGACCCTTCCAGGAACTAGGGGAGAGAAAAGGGTAGCGAATGTCGCCGGGCGGGACCTACCGCGGTCAGAGCCCGGGGACCGGGAGCCGGCGGCGACCCTTCGGACCGCGCGTCATCGAGCGCATCATCTGCTGGACCATCTTGAACTGCTTCAGCAGCGCGTTCACTGCCGAGGTCGTCGTGCCGCTGCCGTGGGCGATGCGGGCGCGCCGTGAGCCGTTGATGATCGACGGGTCGCGCCGCTCGGCCGGGGTCATCGAGCAGATGATCGCCTCGAGGCGCCCGAACTCGTGCTCGTCGACCTCGACGTCGCGCAACTGCTTCCCCACGCCCGGGATCATCCCCATGATGTTCTGGATCGGGCCCATCTGCCGGACCTGGCGCATCTGGTCGAGGAAGTCCTCGAGGGTGAACTGCCCGGTCCGCAGCTTCTGCTCCGCGGCCTTCGCCTGCTCCGCGTCGAAGGTCGCCTCGGCCTTCTCGATGAGCGTGAGCACGTCGCCCATCCCGAGGATCCGGCTCGCCAGGCGGTCGGGGTAGAAGGGCTCGAGGTCGTCGAGCTTCTCCCCTACCCCGGCGAAGAGGATGGGCAGGCCCGTCACCTCGCGCACGGACAGCGCGGCCCCGCCGCGCGCGTCGCCGTCGAGCTTCGTCAGGACGACGCCGGTCAGCGGCACGCGTGCCGCGAAGTCGCTCGCGACACCAACCGCCTCTTGGCCGGTCATCGCGTCGAGCGTGAGCAGCACGTCGTGGGGGGACACGGCGTCGACGACCTGCGCCAGCTCGCCCATGAGGTCGTCGTCGATCTGGAGCCGTCCCGCGGTGTCGACGATCACGTCCGTCGACCCGAGCCGCGCCGCCTCCGCGCGGCCGGCGCGAGCGACCGCGACGGGATCGCCGCCGTCGGACGAGACGGGGATCCCCGCCGCGTCGCCGAGGACCCGCAGCTGCTCGACCGCGGCCGGCCGCTGGAGGTCGGCGGCCACGAGGAGCGGGCGCCGACCCTGGCCCGCGAGGTGCCGGGCGAGCTTCGCCGCGGCGGTGGTCTTGCCCGAGCCCTGCAGGCCGACGAGCAGGATCACCGTCGGGGGGGACGACGCGCGGCCGAGCGCTGCCACCGTGCCGCCGAGGGTGGTCGTGAGCTCCTCGTGGACGATCTTGATGACCTGCTGCGCGGGACTGAGGCTCTCCGCCACCTCGGCGCCGGTGGCCCGCTCCTTCAGGCGCGCGGTGAACGACTTCACGACGCGGACGTTGACGTCCGCCTCGAGGAGCGCGATGCGGATCTCGCGCGTGACCTCGTCGACGTCGGCCTCGCTCAAGTGTCCGCGGCTGCGCAGCCGGCGGAAGATGGCCTCGAAGCGGTCGGCGAGGGTGTCGAACATCAGCCGACCAGGGCCTCGGCGAACGCCGCCGGGTCGAACGCGACGAGGTCGTCGGCGCCCTCGCCGACGCCGATGAGCTTCACGGGCACGCCGAGCTCGTCCTCGACGGCGAGCACGACGCCCCCCTTCGCCGTCCCGTCGAGCTTGGCGAGGACGACGCCGGTGACACCGACCGCCTCGCCGAAGTCGCGCGCTTGGGCGAGCCCGTTCTGGCCCGTGGTCGCGTCGAGGACGAGGAGCACCTCGGTCAGCGCGCCGGGGAAGCGCTCGATGATGCGCCGCACCTTCTTGAGCTCCTCCATCAGGTTGCGCTTCGTGTGGAGCCGCCCCGCGGTGTCGACGACGACCACGTCGACGCCGCGCGCGCCGGCGGCCTGCACCGCGTCGAACACGACGCTCGCCGGGTCGCCGCCCTCCGCGCCGCGGAGCACCTCGACGTCGAGGGCGGCACCCCACGCCGAGAGCTGCTCGGCCGCGGCGGCGCGGAACGTGTCGGCCGCGACCAGCAGGACGCGCTCGCCGCGCGTCCGCGCGTCGTGCGCGAGCTTCGCGGCCGTCGTCGTCTTGCCGGTCCCGTTCACGCCGACGAGCAGCCAGACGCTCGCCTGCCCCGGCACGGTCGCGAGCGCCCGGTCCCGCCCGGTGTCGAGCCGGTCGACGATCGCCGCCTCGAGCAGCGGCGCCAGGTCGTCGGCGTCGCGGACGCCGTCGTGCGCCGCCCGGGCCCGGACCGCGTCGACGAGCGCGGTCGTCGTCGGGAGCCCGACGTCCGCCGCGAGCAGCGTCTCCTCGAGCTCGTCCCACGCCTCGCCGTCGAGGTGGCGGGCCCGCCAGCGCTCGCGGAGCCGTCGGAACGGGGCGCGGCTGCGACCGAGGCGCGTCTCGAGCGTGGCCTCCGAGCCGCTCACCGCCCGGTCCCGGGCGGCGCGTCGTGGTGGTCGTCGCGGCCGCCGAAGATGCGCGGGACGAGGAGCAGGAAGCCCGCGAGGGCGAAGATCGCCAGGAAGATCAGGACCGTGGCGGTGGTGCTCATCGCCGCGGCGATGCTACCGGGCAGGCTGCTCCTCACCGTTCGCCGCCGGCTCGGGACGCCGCCCGGTCAGCAGCTGCGTGACGGCGAGCTCGAGCCCGGCGGCCTCGAACGCCACCTTCAGTCGGGCGCGGAACTCGCGCGCCACGTCCCACTGCGCGAGCGGGGCGGTGCGCACGACGACGCGCAGGACGACGTGGTCGCCGGCGAGCGCCTCGACGCCCCACACCTCGGGGTCGGTCGGGATGCGCGGCCGCCACGCCGGGTCCTCCTGGAGCTCGTGACCGACGGTCTCGATGACCTCGCGCGCGGTGTCGAGCGGCGTCGTCGGCGCGAACGCGAGGTCGAGCACGGCGCGGGACCACTGCTCCGCCTTGTTGCCGATCCGCTGGACCTGCCCGTTGGGCACGTACCAGAGCGTCCCCTCGACGTCGCGCACCTGGGTCACGCGCAGGCTCACCGCCTCGACGACGCCCGCGACGTAGGCCGTGTTCGTGCCGGCCGGGACGCCGACGTCGACGACGTCCCCCACACCGAACTGGTCCTCGAGCAGCATGAACGTGCCGGCGAGGAAGTCGCGCACGATGGCCTGCGCGCCGAAGCCGAGCGCGACGCCCGCCACGCCGGCGCCGGCGAGCAGCGGCGCCAGCTCGACCCCGAGCTCCCCGAGGATCGTGACGATGGCGATCGTCCAGATGGCGATCGTGACGACGCTGCGGACCACGCCCGCGGTGGTCTCGGCCCGCTGGTTGCGTCTCGCCGCAGCCGCGGTATCGGAGACGGGCGCCCCCTTGAGCCGGACCGCGAGCCGGTGCACGAGACGCCGCGTGAGCCAGACGGCGAGGACGGCGACGACGATGATGAGCAGGATGCGGGCGGGCTTGGAGAGCGCGTCGGCGACGTCGGCCGCGCCGGTGCTGCCGGTGATCCGATAGACGGTCTCGCAGAGCCACGTCCGGGTGCCGGGTGACCCGCAAGCCTTCTGAAGGCCCGCCGCGTTCCCGGCGGCGAGCACGCGCGCGGGCAGCCCGGCGAGGGCGACGGCCGGCATTCAGGCGTCGACGGTGTCGGCGACCCGCTCGCTAACGACGCGCGTCGAGCCGCCCGGGGGCATGGTGACGCCGTAGAGGACGTCGCCCGCCTCCATCGTCCGCTTCTGGTGGGTGACGATGACGAGCTGGGCCTCCTCGCGGAACTCGTCCACGAGGTCGA
>JBPYDT010000207.1:0-2061 GCA_051986275.1 Acidimicrobiia bacterium
GCGTCGGCCAGGACGTCGGCGATGGCCAGCCACGGGATCCGCCGGTCGAGGAAGGCCGCCACCGCGACCTCGTTGGCCGCGCTGAGCGCCGCCGGGGCGCCGCCGCCCGCCCGGCCCGCGGCGTAGGCGAGGGCGAGCGCGGGGAACGCCTCGACGTCGGGGGCCTCGAACGTGAGCGAGCCGAGCGTCGCCCAGTCGATCGCGCCGAACGCCTCGGCGAGCCGCTCGGGTGCCCCGAGCGCGAGCCCGATCGGGAGGCGCATGTCGGGCATCGAGAGCTGCGCGATCACGGCGCCGTCGCGGTACTCGACCATCCCGTGCACCACGGACTGGGGGTGCACGACGACGTCGACGTGGTCGTAGTCGAAGCCGAACAGCTCGTGGGCCTCGATGACCTCGAGACCCTTGTTCATGAGCGTCGACGAATCGATCGTGATCTTGGCGCCCATGTCCCACGTCGGGTGCTTCAGCGCGTCCTCGACCGTCACGAGCTCGAGCTCGCTCCGCGTCCGGCCCCGGAACGGGCCGCCGCTCGCGGTGAGCCACAGCCGTGTCACCTCGCCCCGGGTCCCGGCGCGCAGCGCCTGGTAGAGGGCGGAGTGCTCGGAATCGACGGGGACGATCTCGCCGCCTCCCCGGGCCCGCGCCGCGTTCACGACGGGCCCGCCCGCGATGAGGCTCTCCTTGTTCGCCAGGGCGAGGCGCTTGCCGGCCTCGAGGGCGGCGATCGTGGCCGGGAGGCCGGCGAAGCCGACAACCGCGTTCAGCACGACGTCGACGTCGTCGGCCGCGGCGAGCGCGGCGAGCGCGTCCGGGTCGTCGGCGCACACCTTCGCCCGGTCGGGCGGGACGCCGAACTCGGCGGCCTGGGCGGCGAGCTGCTCGTGGCTCGTGCCCGCGGCGAGCGCGACCACCTCGTAGCGGTCGCGGTGGCCGCGGATGAGGTCGAGCGCCTGGGTGCCGACCGACCCGGTCGAGCCCAGCACCGCGACGCGGGTCACTTGAAGAACAGGTACAGCGCCAGGTAGTACGCCGCGGGCAGCGCGAAGAGCATGGCGTCGAAGCGGTCGAGGAAGCCCCCGTGGCCGGGCAGCAGCCCGCCGAAGTCCTTCACCCCGAGGTCGCGCTTGAGCATCGACTCGGCGAGGTCGCCGATCGGGGCGGTGACGGCGACGACGACCCCGAGGGCCAGCCCGCCGCCGACGCCCTTCAACGCCCACGGGTGCAGGACCGCGCCGACGAACGCGCCGAGGATGACCGCGGCGATCGCGCCGGCGATGAGGCCCTCGATCGTCTTGTGGGGCGAGATGCGCGGCAGGAGCGGCGTGTGCCCGAAGGTGCGCCCCGCGAAGTAGGCGACGACGTCGGAGCCGATGGCGCAGATCACCACGCCGCCGAGCAGCCCGGTGCCCCCCGGGTTGGGGGCGAGCAGCAGGCCGGCGAACCCGCCGAGCACCCCGATGTAGCCGAAGCCGAGGAGCGTGAGCCCGATGTTGACCGTCGGGCGCTGGTGCACGACCTCGATGAGGTACCAGAGGAGCGTGAACGTGATGACGAGCACGGCCACGAGCGGGTAGGCGCGCTCGCCCTGGTTGTACGCGATCGGCACGATCGCGATGCAGCCGAGCAGCCCCATGACCGTCGCCGGGTGGTGCCCGGCGCGCCGGAAGCCCTCGTAGAGCTCGAAGGCGGACACGCCCACGATGAGCATGACGAGCACCACGGCGACGGGTCGGCCCAGCGCGAACGCGGCCAGCGCGATCACCGCCATGATCACCCCGGTGACGACGCGGCTGGTGAGGTCGGCCTGGTCGCCCGCACCGCCGGCGGGCTCGGCCTCGTAGCCGCCCCGCTGGGGCTGGCCGCGACCCCGCCGCGTGCGCCGCTGCGGTGGCCCCCACGCCTCGTCGTAGTTGTCGTCGGCCAGGGCGCCGATCATCGTGCCGTCGTCGGGGGCGAGCTCGCCCTCGGCGAAGTCACCGACGTCACGGTTCCAGTCGCTGCTGTCCGTCCGGAACCGGGCGCGGCCGGGCCCGGTCAGGTTCGACCAGCTCTCGAAGT
>JBPYDT010000208.1:0-12987 GCA_051986275.1 Acidimicrobiia bacterium
TGGTCGCCGAGCCCCAGCACACCGAGCAGCTCCTCGCGATCTACTACGACACCGACGACCTGCGCCTGACCCGCGCCGGCGCGTCGCTGCGCCACCGCAACGACGAGGGCTGGGCGGTGAAGCTCCCACGCGCTGTCGGGGCCAACGGGCGCCTCGACCGCGCCACGTACGCGTTCCGCGGCGAGGCTGGGGCACCCCCGACCGAGGCGCTCGAGCTCGTGCGCGCGCTCGCGCGCAGCGCGTCGGTGCGGCCGGTGGCTCGGCTGCGCACCACCCGGCGCGCCGTGCGGCTCCATACGACGACCGGCGCGGCCATCGGCGAGGTCGTCGACGACGATGTCACCGTGCTCGGTCCCGAAGGGTCGATGACGGGCTTCCGGGAGCTCGAGTTCGAGCTGGCCGACGACGCCCCGGAGGCGCAGGCCGCGTCGATCGTGGCCCGCCTGCGCGCCTCGGGCGCCGGGCCGCCCGACCCCACCCCGAAGATCGTGCGGGCCCTCGGGCCCCGCGCCGCCGAGCCCCCCGACGTCGGGGTTCCGCCCGACGAGGCCCACACCGTGGGCGACGTCGTGCGGGTGGCGCTCGCCGGCCCCGTGGCGCGCCTCATCGCCCACGACCCGGGTGTCCGCCGGGGCGACGACCCTGAGGACGTCCACCAGGCCCGCGTCGCGACGCGTCGCCTCCGCTCCCACCTCCGGACCTTCGGCCCCCTCGTCGATAAGACCTGGGCCGAGCCCCTGCGCGACGAGCTCGGCTGGCTCGGCCAGTCGCTCGGCGCGGTGCGCGACGCCGACGTGCTCCTCGAGCGCCTCGAAGCGCGTGTCGGAGGGCTGCCGGGCGCGGACCGTCACGCCGCCGACCGCCTCCTCGACCGGTTACGGATCGAGCGCGACCAGGCGCGCGACGAGCTGCTCGCGACCCTGCGCAGCCACCGCTACGCCGTGCTGCTCGACCGCGTCGTCGACGCGGCCCGCCAACCGCGACTCCTCATCCGCACGGACAGCGCGTCCGACGCCGACGTGCTGCGCGGTCTCGTCCGCGAGGCGTGGGAGCACCTCGCCGACGCGGTCGGCGCGCTGCCCGAGCACCCCGAGGACGAGGAGCTGCACGCCATCCGCAAGCGCGCGAAGCGGGCCCGGTACGCGGCGGAGGCCGTCGAGCCCGCGTTTGGGAAGCCCGCCCGCGCCCTCGCGCGCTCGATCACCGAGGTGCAAGACGTCCTCGGCGAGCACCAGGACGGCGTCGTGGCGAGCGAATGGCTCCGCCGCGCGGCGGCCGACGTTCACGACGAGAGCGCGGCGTTCGCCGCCGGCGAGCTGGTCGCGTGCGAGCGCCAAGCCGCGGAGGCCGGTCGCGCCGCGTGGACCGCCACGTGGCACGACGCGTCCCGCAAGAAGCACCGCGCCTGGCTGTGAACCCGAAGGCCACGGGGGCAAACGGCCCAGTGCGGGCGGCCGGCGGCGTCGTGCTCCGGCGCGTCGGCCGGCTCGGGCGACGCCACGTCGAGGTCATCGTCATCCACCGACCCCGCTACGACGACTGGAGTTTCCCGAAAGGGAAGCTCGACAACGGCGAGGGCTTCGAAGACGCCGCGCTGCGCGAGGTGGAAGAGGAGACCGGGCTCGCCTGTCGCCTGCTCGCCGACCTCGGCGAGACGCACTACCCGGACCGGCGAGGCCGGCCGAAGGTCGTGCGCTACTGGCTCATGGAGGAGGTCGACGCGGCGGACCCGACCGACGGATTCGTGGCGAATCAAGAGGTCGACGAGGTGCGTTGGATGCGGCCCGTCGAGGCTGCCAGACTGCTCACTTATCCACACGATCGCCAGCTGCTGAACCGCCTACCCCGGGGCCGCCGACCGCCGTGAGTGAAACACCCGTCTTCCTGGTGCGACACGCGAAGGCCGGCAGCCGCAGCCGGTGGGATGGCCCCGACCGCGACCGGCCCCTCAGCAAGGCCGGCCGGCGCCAGGCGAACGGGCTGGCCAAGCTGCTCGCCGACCCGCGAATCACGCGAATCGTCACCAGCCCGTACCTCCGCTGCCACCAGACGGTGGCGCCCCTCGGGCAGCGGCTCGCCGTCCCGGTCGAGACCTCGGACCTGCTGAGCGAGGGCACGATGCTCCGCGACGCGCTCCGGGTTGTGGAAAAGATGTCGGACCGACCGACCGTGCTCTGCACGCACGGCGACGTCGTGCTCGAGCTGCTCGACCACCTCGAGCGCATGGGCGTCCTCGGGGTCGAGGCCCGGCTCGAGAAGGGCTCGACCTGGGTGCTCGGCACCGAGGCGGGCGAGCTGATCTCGGCGCGCTACCTCCCCCCGCCCGGCTGACCCCGCCAAGTGAACGGCGCCCGTCACGAAGGTGACGCTTCGCGCCTGGTGAGGTGAAGGAACCGTGGTGCGTCTTGTGGTGAGGCCTCGCACGCGGAGAATGGACGCGATGGCCAAGGCGTCGCTATCGGTGCGCTTCCGATCGAGCGACGAGCTGGTGGCGCGGCTCGAAGCGGCGGCGGACGTGGCGGACGACGAGCCCGTCGACCTGCTCGCCCACGCCCTGCAGTGCGCCACGATCCTGGAGCGGGTGGCCCCGGCCGACCGTGAGCTCCAGATCGCGGGCCTGGTCCACGACATCGGCACGCTCCTTCCCCCGGGCCGCCCCGAGACCCACGCCACGGTGGGGGCGGCGGCCGTCGCCGGCCTCCTCGGGCCCCGGGTGGCGGACCTCGTCGCCCACCACGACGACGCGAAGCGCTACCTCGTCACGACCGAGCCCGGCTACCGGCACCGCCTGAGCACCAGGAGCCTCGAAACCCTCCGCCTCCAGGGTGGCCTCCTCGACCCCGAGGAGCGGGCGGTCCTCGACGCCCACCCCGACCTCGAGGCCCTCCTGACGCTCCGCCGCGCCGACGACGCGGCGAAGGTGCCAGGCGCCCGCACCCCGGGCCTCGGCCACTGGCGGGCCGTCCTCGAGGGGCTGGCCTGCCCCGCCGCCTAACTCAGCGACACAACGCCGGGAAGTCCACGATCGAGTCGAGCACGTGGGTGTGCGGTGCCGCCTCGAGCGCGGGGCGGTCATGCGCTCCAGTGAGCACCCCCGCGACGACCGACGCGCCGGCGCGCGTACCGGCCAGCAGGTCGCTCGCCGTGTCACCGGCCACGGCGACGCGCCGCACGTCGTCGATCCCGAGGCGCAGCACCGCGCTCAGGATCAGGTCCGGGTGCGGCCGCCCCCGCACGCCCGGGCCGGGCGCCAAGGCGAGATCCGCCCGGTCGCGCCAGCCCAGCGCGTCGAGCAGCGTGGCGAGCGTCGCCGGCGAGAACCCCGTCGTGAGACACACCCGCACGTTGCTCGCGCGCAACGCGGCGATCGCGTCCTCGGCACCGTCGATGGGCAGGACGACACCTGACGTGAGGCGCGCGCCGTACGCCGCCTCGAACGCCTCGTTGGCGCGCCGCGCCGTCGCGTCGTCGCCCAGCATCTCGCGGAACACCTCGAGCTTCGAGCGGCCCATCGTCGTCCGCAGGTGCGCGAGCCGGTCGGCGAACCCGTCGGAGTCGGGCCCGGCCCCGACCGAAGCCAGCGCGTCGACGAACGCGTCCTCGACCACGCCGTCGTCGCGCACGGTCGTCCCCGCGAGGTCCAGCACGGCAAGGTCGACCGCGCTCATCGCGGAGTCCCGGTGACCACCACGCGCTCACGTTGGCGCAGCCGCCGCCGCCGGGGCAACGTGGCGCCGGCCGCCGACCCGGCAACGGCGGCGGCTACCGTCCGACGCGTGCGGGTCCTCGTCACCAACGACGACGGGGTCGAGGCCCCCGGGCTCAAGGCCCTCGCCCGCGCCCTCGTGGACGCGGGCCACGACGTGGTCGTCGTCGCCCCCGACGGCGAGCGCAGCGGCGCGGGCGCCGCGATCGGGCGGCTCCACCGCTCCGGGCCGATCGGGTGCGTCGACGTCGACTGGCCCGACCTGCCGGGCGTGCCGGTGCACGCCTTGGACGCGCCGCCCGCCGCGACGGTGTACGCCGGCGGGCTCGGCGCCTTCGGGCGCGTCCCCGACTTCGTCGCGTCCGGCATCAACCGGGGCTTGAACACCGGGCACCTCGTCCTGCACTCCGGCACCGTCGGCGCCGCGCTCACCGCGGCCGTGCTCGGCATCCCGGCGCTCGCGGTGAGCCTCGCCTGGGGTGACGACGAGCACTGGGACACGGCCGGCGCGCTCGCCGCGCCGCTCGTGACGGAGGTCCCCTCCGGTGCGGTCCTCAACCTGAACGTCCCGAACGTCCCGCTCGACGCGGCGCGCGGGGTGCGCGGTGCGCGCCCCGCGCCCTTCGGCGAGCGCTGGCGCGCGACCGCCACAGACGGCGAGGTGCAGCTCGAGTATCTCGGGCACGACGGCGAGCCCGCGCCCGACACCGACGTCGGCCTCGTGCGCGCCGGCTACGCCGCGCTGACCGAGCTGACGGGCATCACGGGCGTGGCCGCGGCCGCCGCGTCACCGGCCGCGTGGCCCCCGGAGGCTGCGGCGGGGTCGTGAACGACCCGATTAGGTGCGCTCGTACCGGTACCCGACGCCGCGCACGGTCACGATGCGCGTGGGGTTCGCCGGGTCGACCTCGAGCTTGGCGCGCAGGCGCTTGATGTGGACGTCGAGCGTCTTGGTGTCGCCGTAGTAGTTCGGGCCCCAGATGCGGTCGATGAGCACGTCGCGGGTGAGCACCCGCCCGGCGTTCAGCAGGAGGAGCTCGAGCAGCTCGAACTCCTTGAGCGGCAGTGGGACGAGCGCGTCGTTAACGAACACCTCGTGGCGGGCCGCGTCGACCTTCACGTCGCCGACCTCGATCACCTCGAGGGTCGGGTCGCTGCCTGTGCCGTCGTTCGGCGCGCGGCGCAGCGCGGCGCGCACCCGGGCGACGAGCTCCCGCAGCCGGAACGGCTTCGTGACGTAGTCGTCGGCGCCGACCTCGAGGCCGACGACGGCGTCGATCTCGGCGTTGCGTGCCGTGACCATGATGATCGGCACCTGGCTGCGGCTGCGCAGCTCCCGGCACACGTCGACACCCGACATCTGGGGCAGCATCACGTCGAGGAGGATGAGCGCCGGCCGGGCCTGGTCGAAGCGGTTGATCGCCTCGGTGCCGTCGGCGGCCGTCTCCACGACGAAGCCCTCGCGCTGGAGCGCCACCGACAGGGCGTCCCGGTAGGAGGGCTCGTCGTCGACGACGAGGATGGTGGGCGGTTCGGCGGTCATGACATCTCCGCGACGGTGCTGGCGTCCGCGAGCGGCAGCGCCAACCGGAATGTGGAACCTTCCCCCTCGATGGAATCGACCATCACCTCACCGCCGTGCGCCTCGGTGACGTGGCGCACGATGGCGAGGCCGAGCCCCGTACCCCCCGTGGCGCGGCTGCGCGCCTTGTCGACGCGGTAGAAGCGCTCGAAGATCCGCTCGAGATCCCGGCTCGGGATCCCGATGCCGTGGTCCCGCACCTCGATGAGGACCTGGGTCTCGTCGCGGCGGGCGCCGATCTCGACGACCCGGCCGGGCTCGGAGTACTTCACGGCGTTGTCGAGCAGGTTCGTGATCGCGCTGACGAGCTGGCCCGGGTCGCAGTTGACGAGCAGGTCGTCGTTGACCGGCTCGGTGACGAGCGGGATCCCCTGCGCCAGCGCGAGCGGCCCGAGGCGGTCCACCGCCTCCTCGACGAGGATGCGCACCGGCGTCGGCTCACGGGTCGGGGCCTCCTGGGCCTCGATGAGGCTGAGGTCGAGCAGGTCGTCGACGATGCGCCCGAGCCGGTCCGATTCACGGACGAGCTGCTCGGCGAGGCGGCGCACCACCTCGAGGTCGTCGGCCGACGCCATCGTCTCGGCCAGGAGGCCGAGCGCCCCGAGCGGCGTCTTCAGCTCGTGACTCACGTTGGCGACGAAGTCCCGGCGCACGCTCTCGACGCGGCGCGTGTCGGTCACGTCGTGGATGAGCGCGACGGCGCCGAGGATGTCGGCTTCGGCGCGCAGCGGCTGGGCGCGGATGACGAGCACCTCGCGGGGTGGCCCGAACAGGGGAAGCTCGCGCTCGTCGATGACGCCCTGCCGGGCGGCTTCCAGGAGCTGATCGACGGCGTGGGCGGCGAGCGCCTCGGCGTGGCGCGCGTCGCGGAAGCGCATCGCGGCCGTGTTGCGGAAGTCCTCGTTGCCGTCCACGTCGACGACGACCACGCCGTCGGGCACACAGTCCAGCGCGCGCGCGAGGCGCCCGCACGCTGCCTCGTCTGGGGTTGCCTCGTCGGCGCCGGGGCGCACCCCCGGGGACGGCGGTCGGCTCAACCGAACCGCCCCGAGATGTATCCCTCGGTCCGCTCGTCGGAGGGCTGGGTGAAGAGCTGCTCGGTCTTGTCGAACTCGACGAGGGAGCCGACGCGGCGCCCCTCCTCGTCGGCCTCGGCGGTGAAGAAGGCGGTGCGGTCCGAAGCGCGCGCCGCCTGCTGCATGTTGTGGGTGACGATCACCAGCGTGTAGTCGGTCTTCAGCTCCTGCATCAGGTCCTCGATGCGAGCGGTGGCGATCGGGTCGAGCGCCGAGCACGGCTCGTCCATCAGCACGACGTCGGGCTCGACCGCCAGGGCGCGGGCGATGCAGAGCCGCTGCTGCTGACCGCCCGAGAGGCCGAGCGCGGTCTGCTTCAGCTTGTCCTTCACCTCGTCCCACAGGGCGGCCCGGCGGAGCACCGACTCGACGATGTCCTTGATCTCGCTGCGCTTCTTGCCGTTGATCCTCGGGCCGTAGGCGATGTTGTCGTGGATCGACTTCGGGAACGGGTTCGGCTTCTGGAACACCATGCCGATGCGCCGCCGCACCTCGGCGACGTCGACCCGGGACCCGTAGAGGTCCTCGCCGTGGTAGCTGACCCGGCCCTTCACCTGCGCGCCCGGCGTGAGGTCGTGCATGCGGTTCAGGGAGCGCAGCACCGTCGTCTTCCCGCAGCCCGACGGGCCGATGAAGGCGGTGATCTCCCGGGCCGCGACCGCGAGGTTGACGCCCTGCACCGCGGTCGCGCCGTGGTAGCTGACCTCGACGTCGGCCAGCTCGAACACGATCTGGCGTTCGCCCGTCTCGGGCCCGTCGCCCGTCACCGTCGTTTGCGCGGCCGGTGGCCGGGTCAGCACAGGGGCGACTGTAGCGGCGGCGGTTGAGGTGTCCTGAACCCGTGTGTCCATGGTCACGCTCCTGCGGTGGATCGGCGGGCGAAGATCGTGGTGACGAGCCGGGCGAGCCCGGTGAAGACGAAGACGAGGAGGACGAGCGTGAGTGCGGAGGCGTACGCGCGGTCCTGGGCGCCGACGAACGGCGACGTCGCGCCGTGGAAGATCTGCACCGACAGCGTCGTGTTGGGGCCGGAGAACAGGTTGTGGTTCGCCGAGGTGACGGTGCCGATCACGAACAGCAGGGGCGCGGTCTCACCCGCGGCGCGGGCGACGGCGAGGAGCGCGCCGCTCACGATGCCGGGCGCGGCGTTGGGCAACACGACGGTGCGGATGGTGCGCACCTTGCGGCTGCCGAGCGCGTAGCTCCCCTCCCGCAGCTCCTCGGGGACGAGGTGCAGCATCTCCTCGCTCGTGCGGATCACGATCGGGAGGATCAGGCAGGCGAGCGCCAGCGAGCCGGCGAAGCCGGTGAGCGTCTTGAAGTGCAGGGTGATCACCGTGAAGATGAAGAGCCCCATCACGATCGAGGGGACGCCGAGCATGATCTCGGCGAGGAAGCGGATCACCCGGGCCAGCCGGCGCTGCTGGCCGTACTCGTTGAGGTAGATCGCGCCGAGGATCCCCAGCGGGACCGCCAAGAGGGTCGCCCCCGCCGTGATGATCAGCGTCCCAACGATGGCGGGGAACATCCCGCCGCCGCTCAGCTGGTCGATGATCGGCGGATCCTGGGTGAGGAAGCTCCACCCGAAGGTGGCGCCGCCCTTGCGGATCACGAACGCGATGACGAAGTAGAGCGGCACGAGCGCGATCGCCACCGTGAGGATGATGATCGCGGTCGCGAGGTGGTTGCGCAGCTTCCGGGCGGTCGACTGCTGGCCCGAGCGCAAAATGGAGGGCGGCGCGCCGTTCACGGTGGCGGCGGTCATCGGGTGATCCCCATGCGGCGGTCGGTCCGGCTGAGGACGGCCCGGGCGACGAAGCCGATGATGATGGTCAGGACGAGCAGCACGAGCCCGAGGCCGATGAGGGCCGAGCGCCAGGTGCCCGACGCGTCGCCGAACTCGTTGGCGATGATGCTCGCCATCGTGTCGCCCGTCCCGAAGATCTGCGCCGTCAGGCGCGGCGACGACCCGACGACGAGCGCGACGGCGATGGTCTCGCCCACCGCGCGGCCGAAGCCGATGATGACCGCCGACGCGACGCCGCTGCGACTGTGCGGGAACACCGAGCCACGGATCATCTCCCAGCGCGTCGCGCCGAGCGCCAGCGCCGCCTCCTTCTGCGACGCCGGCGTCGTGGCGAAGACCTCACGCGTGATCGCGGTGATGATCGGCGTGATCATGATCGCGACGACCAGCCCGGCGGTGAAGAACGCCTGTCCCGACGCGCTCGGGTGCGCGAACAGCGAGTCGAGGATCGGGATTCCCGACGTGGCGCTCGAGATCGACGAGTAGATGTTCGCCAGCGGGTGTGTGAACTGGTTCAGCGCCCAGAGGCCGAACACGACCGACGGGATGGCGGCGAGCAGGTCGATCACGTAGACGATCGGGCGGCGCAGGAACCGGGGCGACACCTCGGTGACGAAGAGCGCGATCCCGATGCTCACCGGCACGGCGAAGAGCAGCGCGATCGTCGAGACGAGCATCGTGCCGTAGGCGAGTCCGAGCGCCCCGAAGTGCTGGTGCGCGGGGTCCCAGTTCGAGCTGAAGATCGCGCTGAGCCCCTCGGCGTTGAACCAGTCCCTCGCCTGCCCGGCGGTCGTGACGATGATCAGGCCGAGGACGACCAGGACGGTCAGGCCCGCGGCCAGGCAGAGGAAGCGGAAGAGCCGATCCGTGGTGCGCCCGGGCGGCGGCTTGCCCTCCCGGAGACCTTGGGGGCTCGGTGGAGCGAGTGTCTCGGTGGCCATCGACTCGCAGTTCGAAGCTGGGGTGTGCTGGCACGGGAGGGGCGGGCGGGGGAAAGTCTCCCACCCCTCCCGTGTCGAGCGCTTAGCCGACCTGGATCTTGGCGATCGCGGAGAGGGCGGCCTTCTGGAACGACGGCGGGATCGGCGCGTAGCCGACCTGCGGCGCCAGCTTCGTGCTGTTGTCCTGGATGTACGTGAAGAACGCCTTCAGCGCGTTGCCGATCGCCGCGTTCGGCTGCGTCTGGTAGATGAGCAGCCACGTGGGCGAGGTGATCGGGTAGCCCGTCCGGTTCTTCGTGTTCAGCGGGTTGTACGTCAGGTCCGGGTTGAGCTTGACGCCGATCAGGGCAGTCGTCGCAGTCGCGACCGTCGGCGGGATGTAGTTGCCCGACAGGTTCTTCACGGACGCGAACGACAGGCCCGCGGCCTTGGCGTCGGCGTAGTCGATGTACCCGACCGCGCCCGGCGTCGTCTTGACACAGTTGGCGACGGCGGAGCTGCCGTTGTTGCCGACCGAGGTTGCCGGCCAGTTCACGGTCGGACCCTCACCGAGCTTCCACTGCGTGGACGCGGCCTGGAGGTACGTCGTGAAGTTCTGGGTCGTCCCGGACGAGTCGGAGCGGCGGCAGATCTGGATGCCGGTGCTCGGCAGCTTCACCCCGGAGTTCCCCGTCGCGAGCGCCGGGTCGTTCCACGTGGTGATCGAGCCGTCGAAGATGCCCGCGAGTTGGTCTGCGTCCAGCTTCAGCCGCTTCACGCCGCTCAAGTTGTAGGACACGGTGATCGGCGAGACGATCGTCGGGATGTAGTCGAAGGGACCGGCGGGCTGCTGGGCCGTCGCCTGGTACGGCGCGTCCGATCCCGCGTACTGGACCACCTGGTTGGCGAACGCGGTGCGGCCCGCGCCCGAGCCACCAGCGCCGTAGTTCACGGTGATGTTCGGCTGTTCCTTCTTGAATCCAGCGATGGAGGCCTGCAGGAACGTCTGCGTGAGCGTCGACCCCGAGCCGTTGAGCGTCGCCGGTGGCAGCTTGGGCGCCGCCGCCGTGGTCGCGCCCGCCCCCCCGGCCACGCCGGCGACGAGCCCAAGCGCCATCAGCGGGATCGCGACCCGCGTGAGACGCGTGCGGAGTGTCATGTCAGTGCGTCCTCCTCGTGAACGTCGAATGACGTACGGGAGGCTAAGGATCGTGTCTGGCGCGGGGCCGACCAGAACATGGCCGGGAGGTGAAGCGCGGGTGAACGTGCGGTAACGCGATCGGGGGCACCCGTCAGGTCGCGGGGGGAGTCGTCAAGATGGGATCATGAGCGGGATGCCGGTCGACGACCAGGAGGAGGCCCGCAAGCTCTTCGCCAAGGAGCTCAAGGAGCTGCGGGTTGATGTCATCCGCCTCGCCGCCCTCGTCACCGAGGCCATCGCCGCGGGCACCCAGGCGCTCCTCGACGCCGACCTGAACGCCGCGGAGCGGGTCGTCGAGAAGGACAGCGAGATCGACGAGCTGGCCTACGCCATCGAGGACCACTGCTTCGTGCTCATCGCGCGCCAGCACCCGGTGGCTACCGACCTGCGCACGCTCCTCGCGGTGCTCCGCATCGGCCACGAGCTGGAGCGGAGCGGCGACCTCATGAAGAGCGTGGTGAAAGCGACCCGTCAGCTCTACCCCCACAGCATCGACCCGAAGCTGCGGGGGATCATCGGGCGGATGGGCGAGCAGGCCGCCGAGGAGACCCGCCTGGCGATCGACGCCTTCGCGGACACCGACCCGTCACGGGCCGCGGCGCTCTTCGACATGGACGACCTGATGGACGACCTGACGAAGAGCTTGTTCCGCTACATCATGACCCGGGAGGGTCCCGTCGACGAGGGTCGGCTCCTCGAGTCGATCCAGCTCGCGCTGGTCGGGCGCCACTACGAGCGCATCGCCGACCACGCGGTGAACGTGGCCGACCGGGTGGTGTTCATCGCCACCGGCATGCACGGCGCGGGCGACAGCGAGAGCTACAGCCCCGGCGCCGACGACTAGGTCGAGGCGTCGTCCTCGGGGTAGCCGAGGTCCCACTCGATGATGAGGCGCTCGCGCTCGGCGTCGCGGTTCACCCGCTCCCGGTTGCGGCGGAACTGCGGGTCGTGGGGCGGCAGCAGCTGGAGGCGGGCGAGCGCGCGCTGGCGGAACTCGTCGACGACCCGCCCGTCGCCGAACACGCCGTGCACGTCCCAGTGCGGCGCGACCGGCCCGAGGTACACGACCTTGACGTGCCCCTGCGGTGGGAGCTGCTCGAGCTCGTCCTCGTTGATCGCCATCGCCGGTCACCCTACCGGCGGGGTCGCGCCCCGCCGGGCCCCAGGATCCCGGTTGGCCGGCCGGTCCGGGCTACGGTGCTGCGGACGGCCGTACATCGCCGTTCCAGGTCGGCTGGGGGTGGCCACGGCCTCGGGGCTGCGCCGGGCGGGCCGTGTTTGCCAGACTGACCCTGCCGCACCCCTCGACCCCACGGCGGGCGGGAACCGATCCCGAGCGCCCTCCGTTTCACCAGCATGGATGACCTGCCCCGGACGGACGACCTGCCTCGACCGGATCACCAGACGCCCGCGTGGATGCTGCAGGCGCGGTGCCGGGAGGCCGCCCCGGGCGCGTTCTTTCCCTCGGACGGCGTCGGCGTCGAGCGCGCGCGGCGCGTGTGCGCCGAGTGCGCCGTGCAGACCGAGTGCCTCGAGTACGCGCTCGAGTTCCGCATCGACCATGGCGTGTGGGGCGGGTGCTCGGAGCGTGAACGCCGCCGGATCCTCCGGCAGCGTCGCCTCACGGCGTCGCGCTAACCGGCGTCGGCCGGCGTCGCGCGACGGCGAGCACGACGAGCGCCGCCACCGGGATCGCGAGCGACCAGAAGCGCCACGGCGTCTCCAGCGCGGAGCCGCCGACCGCACCCGCGATGTACGCCGCGACGAGGCTGCCGTGGATGCGAGCCCGCCGCGCCGCGTCGGGCTCACGCCGTAGCGTGCCGACGACCTCCACTGCGAACGCGCTGATCATTCCGGTGATGAACGTGGTGTGCACCTCGACGTGGCTCACGTGGCGAATCGACGCGGTCTGCAGCCCCATCGCCGCGGTCGCGAGGACGGCGAGCGCGTAGTACGAGGGTGAGCGGGGGTGAGGTCCCCCCCATGGTGCAGCACGGTGCCGAGCACCATGAACGAGGTGACGAGCAGCGCCTCAACCGCGAGGAGCCGCGGCAGCGTGTTCCGACCGCGGTGCGCCGCCATGTACCAGACGCCCGCGACGACCCCGGCGAAGAACACGACGATCGGGACGGCGTACGTGAGGGCGGTGTTGAAGGTCCCCTGGCCCACGTCGACGCCGAAGCGCGCCGTGTTGCCGCTCAGGTGCGCGGTGAAGAGCCCGAAGAGCGTGAGGAAGCCGCCGGCGTCGACCCAGCCGCCGACACCGGCGAGGGTCAGCGCGATCGCGGGTTGTGGCTCGCCCGGCGAGGCCGGCATGCCGGCACGCTAGGCGCCGCCGGTCTCAGTTCCAGCCGAACGGCCCGAGGACGAAGTGGGCGATCTGGCTGAGCGCGCCGCTCGAGCCGCCGCCCCCGATCACGTCGTGGACGGCCTGCAGCGCCTGGTCGGGCGGGGAGTCGGACACGCACGTGATGACGAGCCCGCGCGATCCCCAGACGACCGCGTCGGTCGTCGACGCGGCGTAGGAGCGCAGGTCGACGCCCTGCCACTTGCCGGCCGTGCCGGGCGCCAGCGAGCTCCAGTCGATCGTGCCGTGCTGCTCGAACAGCGAGAGCGTGAAGAGCCCGTCGCTGTAGTACAGCTGCAGCGTGCCGTCGGGCTGGCGGTACTGGCCGAGGAGCCGGTAGCCGCGTCC